>CALVYA010000009.1 GCA_944371905.1 uncultured Bacilli bacterium
CAAATGGGAGCTGCCAGTAATATCACCTTATAGGTGTTTAAGTAAAACCACTAGTTGAACTAGTGGATTTTTATTTTAGCAATTTTTTACTTATATTTATATCCTATTTAGGTATCAACTAGACAAAAAGTAACTTGTTTAGTAGTTAAATTAACTACTAAAGGTACAATTATTACTAACTAAAAAAGGGGGATGAAAATATTTGTAATCGTTTACAGCCATTTTAGCCATGAAACCATGATTAAATATTGTGATAGACCATTTAAAAATGTACATGAAGTGAACAAAGTGATAATTAAAAATTGGAATGAAGTAGTTGAAAAAGACGATATCGCTTATTGTCTTGGAAATTCTGATTTTTGAATTAAGAAAAAATTACAAGAAATATTTTTTAGACTAAATGGTAAAAAATATTTAATTATGAAAAATCATGCTCTTAGAGTAGGAAAAACTATTATCTCGCTTTAGGATTATATATATTTATAAAAAGATGTGAATTAGATACGTATATATTTCTTATAGACAAATAGAAGCACCAGAAGATAAAATAAATGTATGTAGACGTATTTATAATAAAACTGTAGATCAAAAATTTGATGATAGAAACGATATTCGTGTACGTCTTGATAAAACACATTTTAAATTAATGTTATTAACGGAAGTTAATGATGTAAGAGATAATTGAATAATATAATAAAATGCGAAAAAATGTGGAGATATTATAGAGTCAAAAGATGGTTGAGATTTTTAATATTGTAGTTGTAAGTCAGTCGCAGTAGATGAGGGTCATTAATATTTAAGAAGAATTGGTGATCCAAATGATTATGAAGAAATGTTCTTTGCAAGAAAATTAATGAATATTAATATAATTGGTTTTAAAACTGTTAAAACAAGTTTAAATCAAAATAAAGTTTTATCTAAAAAATATTGCCATTTTTTGTAATATAATGTTTTCTTAAAGTGTAAAATAAAAATTGCTTTTTTTGTAAAATTGCAGTATAATTAATTCAAATAAAAAGGAGGGATACTATGAAGTATTTGCCAAGAGTTGTTGATTCAGAAATAGATGAATTGATGGAAATTATGGGAGGAGTACTTATTGAAGGCTGTAAATGGTGCGGAAAATCAACTACAGGATCATATCATGCCAAGAGTATTATTGAGTTTCAAAATCCAGATAGAAAGCAAGAATATGATGAAATAAGAAATACTAAACCTTCATTATTCTTAAATGGTGAAAAACCTAGAATGTTTGATGAATGGCAAATGTATCCAGTGGTTTGGGATTCAATTAGAACTGATATTGATCATTCAGGTAAAAAAGGGCAATATATTTTAACTGGTTCTGCAAGGCCAAGCGAAGGAGAAACAATGCATACTGGGACTGGCAGAATATCAAGGGTGTTAATGCGACCAATGAGTTTATATGAATCTGGCGAGTCAACTGGTGAAGTTTCATTTAATGATATTTTAGAAGGTAAAGATATTTCTGGTGTTTCAAAATTATCATTAGAAGTTATAGCAAACATTATCGTAAGAGGTGGATGGCCTGCATCAATTAAGGTTAAAAGTGATGCTAAATATAGATTTGCAAAAGAATATGTCAAATCCTTAGTTCATGAGGAAGTTAAAAAAGTAGATGGTGTAGAAAGAAATCCAGAAAAGATGCAAAATGTATTAAGAAGTCTTGCAAGAAACATTTCAACACCTGTTTCTAATTCAACTATTGAATGTGATGTTAAAAATAATTTTGATGATGATATTTCTAGACCAACTTTAACAGATTATTTAAATACATTAGAAAAATTATTTGTAATTGAAGACGTTAATGCTACTAATTTAAATTTTAGAAGTAAATATGCACTTAGAACAAAACCAAAAAAATATTTTGTTGATCCTTCTATTGCAACAGCAATACTTGAAATGAAGCCGAATGATTTAATTAAAGACCTAAATACTTTTGGATTTATGTTTGAATCGCTTTGCATGAGAGATTTAAAAATATATACTCAAAGCTATGGAGGAGATATTACGTTCTATCGTGATGAAAAAGACTTTGAGGTAGATGCAATACTTCGAACAAGTAGTGGAAAATGGGGAGCAATAGAAATAAAACTTGGTGCTGGATATATAGATGAAGCAGCTGGCAATCTTTTAAAATTTAAAGATCGTGTAGATATTGCAAAATGTGGAGAACCATCATTCTTAGCTGTTTTAACAGGGGCAGATTATTCTTATAAAAGAGATGATGGTGTTTATGTAGTGTCTATTGGAACTTTAAAAAATTAATTGCTTTAGGAGGTTTGGGTAATATGGAATATCTAGGGTTTAAATTTGATGAAAAATTATATTCATTGATTGATAATAATATAGTTGCATCAATAACAGATGATGATGGTAATAAAAAAAGCAGAGAAATTTTACTAAAAAAAGGAAAAAAGTATTATTATATTCCAACGTATATTGATAAGGATAATAATATAAGATATTATAAAAGATTTTTAGATTTTGAAATAGAAATTAATGAATCTTCCATTAATTATTTTTCTGACAAAATATGCGGGAAATCATTAAATGAAAGTCAAACTTTAGAATCTATATGTAATATTGTTAAACGTTTTCTAAATAAGACTAAGATAATAATTGATATAAATAAAAAATACTCTTTAAATAGTAATTCTGTTACAATAAATGAAAAATTTATAAATGATATTAAGGGATTAGATAGAGAAATAAGAAACCTTGATAATGTTTTTAATAGTATGAAATTTTCTAAATCAAATCAATATTTATGTGGCAAGAAATATATTAAGACGTTAAAGTCTCATAAAGCGTTGTACCAATCAAACATATTATCTGATGTATTAAATTCAACAGTTTTAGCATATTCTGATGATACTATAATAAATAAATTATCTGATAACGATATTGAAACTATGAAAAAAACTATTAGTAAACTATCATCTGTTTTGGATTTTAGATTTATTAAAAATGTTCAAGAAAAAGAGTTATTAAAGGAAGCAATTTGTGTGGGGGAAAAGATTTTATCTATAAAAAATGAAACCTCATCTAAGAAGTCTATAATAAATATTTATGAAACTCATTTAAAGCAAAGACAGTTTGATAAATTTTTTAAACCAGTTGGAAAAATTCATTTGGAAAAATTGTGGGAAGCCTATATAACCAAATATTCAAGCTTGATTTTTGATGTAGATCGTTCAAATATTAATAATCAATTTGAAATTAAAAGGACAAATAGAAAATATATTCCAGATTTTGTTATGTCTGACTTATATGGAACAAAGACTATAATAGAAATCAAGACGCACATTCCTCAAGTAGTTAATTATGATAATTCACATGATTGTTTGTATTTCTCTTCTCCATGCAATAAGGCTATTGGGCAATTACAAAGTTATATTAAGAAAAGCGTTTTATCCGAAAATGATGACAAAGAATATTTTTCTTCAGCAAAAGGAATAATAATTATTGGTAACAGACATGTAGATCAGCAAAAAAACATTAAAGATTTAAATATTCCTAAAAATGAAGAACCAATAGATTACTATTACAAAAGTCTGAGAGATTTAAATTCGGTTTTGATTAATATTGAAATCATTTATTTTGATGATCTAATAGAATCTATGAAAAAAAGGTTAAATCGTTTTATTTAAATAACTAGGGAACCCTTAGTTCGGCGTGTTAACAAAGTTCAATACTCTGAATTTTCAAAGTACAAAAATTGTACTTTGAAATTGCTTTTTGCATGAAAATGCAAAAATATTATCATATTCCAAGATATATCGATAAAGACAATGATATAAATATTATAAAAGATTTTAAGATTTTCGTTATAGTTACTACTGCAACTTTTTATCACTATTATTATTTTTTAACATTAAAGCTAAAAAACAATTGATGATGATTTAAATGTAAAATTACATCAGTGGATGCTGAGGATGAAATAAATATTGCTAAATGGTATTTGTCTTAAAAAGACATTAATTATTCAATATGAAATATTACTAATAGTGAAGATGTTGTAACACAGTATGGGTGATGTATGGTGAAGAAAATGCTCTATACATTAAAATTCATTTATCAACTGTTGAAAAAATTTAGATATTACTATTTGATCTTCAACACAAACGCTAAATAGTAGTGATGCTTTTATTTTAACTGACGAAACTAATATCTATGCAACAAGAATTATTGGTGGATAATTAGGATTATTAGTTATTGATGATTCTACGGTTATTAACAACTTTATATTATTAAATGGTTAATATTTGATTCGATTTGGTAGACATTACATGACTTCGAAAGATGCGCAAATACATATATTGATTTGGAATAAATTAACACTCATAATACAGATGATAGTTCTGTTGTTAACTATCAAATTGAAGAAAATCAATTAGAAAGACATGTAGTAACAATGTACGAAGTGAATGTTACGTCTAATAATGACAAAGTGTTTATGTTGTGAATGGATACAGTGCTTTCATAGGTATAATTAGTATGACTGTTTGCTTACATAAAAGTAGAGATATAGCTTAATAATATATTCTAAATATATAGATCAATATTAGAGTGTTGCTCTTTTTTTGTTTGTATTAAAATGATATAATTGTAATAAATAATAATATAAATTAAAAGGAGGAACCGTTTTGAAAAATATAGTTATTAAAGTTAGTGGAATGCATTGTAGTGGATGTGAAAATAGAATTAAAAATGTTTTATCAGATATCGAAGGAGTAGAAGAAGTAAAAGCTAATTATCAAGATGGCGTTGTAACTGTTAACGCTAATGAAAGTATTGATGTATCTACTTTGAATGAGAAAATAGAAGATTTAGGTTTTGAGGTAGAGGAATAAGTAATGAAAAAAATTATTTTATCTATTGATGGAATGACTTGTAGTGCTTGCTCCAATGGATTAGAAAAATATTTAAATAAGCAAAAGGGTATTACTAATGCATCGGTTAATTTAGTTATGAAAAATGCAACTATAGAATATGATGAAAAGTTGTTAAATATAGATGATATTGAAAAATTTGTCAAAGAGTCTGGTTTTAAAAGTTTAGGATTATACGATATCAAAAAAGAAAAAAAGAATAATAATCAAAATAAATTTACTTTTCTATTCTTTTTAATATTAGCTATCATTTTGATGTATATTTCTATGGGTCATATGGTAGGATTACCTATAGTAGATGCTTTAAATATGCAAATAAGCCCAATTAATTATACTGTAACACTATTTATTTTATCTTTATTATTTATTGGTTATGGATTAGATATTATTATAAGTGGTATAAAGAATTTACTTCATAAAACTCCTAATATGGATACTTTAGTATCTATTGGAGTTATTAGTAGTATGCTTTATAGTATATATAGCATGTACATGGTTTTTAATGGTAATCATAGTTATGTAGAACAATTATATTTTGAGTCAGCTGCTATTGTTATTTTCTTTATAAAATTAGGGAGATATATAGATAGTATTAGCAAAGATAAAACAAAAGAAGCTATACAACAACTTGTTCAAATAACTCCTAATGATGCTATTATAAAAGTTAAAGGGAAAGAAAAGAAAGTTACACTGGATGAAATAAAAAAAGGCGATATAGTAATCAGTAGACCAGGAGATAAAATTGCAGTAGATGGTGAAATTGTATCTGGAAAAAGTCATGTAGATGAATCTTTTATCACAGGAGAAAGTAGGCCAGTTGCTAAAACAATAGGTAATAAAGTAATTGCTGGTAGTATAAATTATGATGGATATTTAGAGTATAAAGCTGTAAAAATTGGTAAGGAATCAACCATATCTGAGATAGTTAGATTGGTAATTGAAGCAACTAATACAAAAGCACCCATTGCTAAGATAGTGGACAAGGTAAGTGGGTATTTTGTATCCATAGTAATTTTAATTGCTATTGTAACTTTCTTAATATATGTGATACTAGGATATAATGTTGGTAACTCCATTAATGTGTTTGTAACTATTTTAGTTGTTGCTTGTCCTTGTAGCTTAGGTTTAGCAACACCACTAGCTATCATAGTTAGTGAAGGAATATGTGCTACTAATGGAATATTAGTAAAAAAGAGTGAAGTGTTGGAAAATGCTAGTAAGACTAATGTAGTTGTCTTTGATAAGACAGGAACCCTAACTTATGGAAGTTTACAAATATCTAAAATAATTAATTACAGCAAGATGAAGGATGAAAATATATTACAAATTGTTGGAAGTTTCGAAAGTAAATCTACTCATCCTGTTGCAAAACCATTTATAGAGTATTTGAATGATCACAAAATAAAAGTATTAGAGGTAGATGAATTCAAAAATATTAGTGGTTATGGAATCGTGGGTAAAATAGAGAATAAAGATATTATTTTAGGTAATGAAAAAATACTTACTAAATATAAGATCAAGAATGATTACAAAGATGATGAAGAAAAAATATCTTCAATGGGTAATAGTATTGTTTATGTAGTTATTAATAAAAAAATAGTTGCTATTATTGGTATTAATGATATTATAAAAGACAATGCAAAAGATGTAATAACTAATTTAAATAAAAGAGGTATTAAAACTATTATGTTAACAGGTGATAATAGTAAAACCGCTACTCAAATAGCTAATAATTTAGGTATTAAGGAAGTAAAAGCTAATATGTTACCTAAGGATAAAGCTAATTTTATAAAGGATTTAAAACAAAACCATAATATAGTTATAATGTGTGGAGATGGCATTAATGATAGTGTTGCTTTAGCCAATAGCGATATAGGTATTAGTGTCAATAGTGGAACTGATATAGCGATGGACTCTTCTTCCGTTATTTTAACTAATAATAATTTGAATAGTATTATTAATTTAATAAATATTAGTACTAAGACAATAAAAAATATCAAACAAAATTTATTTTGGGCATTTTTCTATAATAGTTTAATGATTCCTATTGCGATTGGATTATTTGCACCATTGGGTATTACTATTAATCCAATGATTGCTAGTTTTGCAATGGTAATTAGTAGTTTTACTGTTATTCTTAATGCTTTAAGATTAAGAAGGATAAAGATATCTTAAAATATCTTTTTTCTTTTTGTTTTCTTATATTAATGTTATACTAAATATGAGATAAAGTCGGTGATAAAATGAATAGAAAGATGCCAATATTTACTTTTATTATTATTTTTTTATTAACTGTATTTTTAAGATTAGTGAATATTTTTCAAAATGAAAATGGCTTGGGACATCCTTTAGTTATGATATTTATTACTACGATAGTATCTATATTTGTGGTTTTTATAGAATATAGAATAGATAAGAATTATAATGATAATAAATTAAATTATGATAATATTGACTTTTTTAGATATATTTTTTCTATTATTATAATCATTTTACATATGAGACCATTTTTAGGAACTTCTGATCAATTAGATTTAACTTTTAATAACATTATAAGTAGAATTTGTGTGCCTTTCTTTTTTGTTGTTACGGGATATTTTGTTGCAAAAAAAGAAAAAGATAATCCACTTTATATAAGAAAGTATATTAAATCTATGATTCCTTTGTACTTAACTTGGTGTTTAATTTATTTGCCTATTATTTTAATTAGTGCATATAGTTATTTGCCACAGATATCTTCCTATATTAGTATGATTAAGATTCCGGTATATTTATTAGTACCGCTTAGTATTATTCTTATTCCCATAGCTCTTATTATAGTTCTTTTATATACGGGGACTTATTATCATTTATGGTATTTTCCGGCGATTATGTTATCTTTATTTGTATTAAGTAAGTGGAAAAAAAGATGGAAAATAAAATATTTATTCGTTGTTTCATTTGTTTTATTATTATTTGGTGCTACTGAAACTTATTATGGTTTTTTACCATCTAGTATAAAGGATTGGTTATCTTATTATTATAATTTATTTTTTACTACTAGAAATTTCTTGTTTTTTGGTCTTTTCTATGTTGTGATGGGGTATTGGATTGGTAATAGAAAGAAGTTGTACTCTAATCATTCATTTTTAAAATTGATTGTATGTGTGTTTTTATTAATTGCAGAAGCGTTAATTTTACAAGGAACCGAAAGATTAAATAGTAATATTTTATTATCTTGTGTTCCACTTGTCTATTATTTATTTTTATCTATTATTTATATGGATACTATTTTTGCTTTTCCTTTTAAGAAAAAACTTCGAATATTATCAAAATATTATTATTTAATTCATCCTCTCATTATTTTTATCTTTCAATTTATTTTTATAAATAATATTAATTTAATGTGGAATTTTTTAAATATTATAGCAGTAGTTTTTGTTACTCATTTTATATCTGTTGTTATTATAAAGTTGAAAGCAAAACATCCTAATATATGTGTATAAAAAGTAATATTTGCAACGAATAATTAACAAAAAGCAACTAATAGTAGGTATTATTTGGTTTTGATATGTAGTAAAATAGTAACATAAATGTAAAGGAGATAATATGATCGAATTAAAAAATGTATCTAAGTTTTATTATAATAAAGGCGTCATAGCTAGCGGGTTTACTAAAGTTAATTTGAAACTTACTATGGGAGAATTTGTAGCGATCACGGGAGAATCAGGAAGTGGTAAATCTACATTATTAAATGTTATTAGTGGACTTGATTCTTACGAAGAAGGGGAAATGTATGTTAATGGCAAAGAAACAAGTCATTATACTGAAAAGGATTTTGAAGATTATCGTAGAAAGTATATAGGTAATATTTTTCAAAATTTTAATTTAGTTAATAGTTATACCGTTTATCAAAATATTGAATTAGTATTATTGCTGAATGGTGCTAATAAAAAAGATATAAAAGCTAGAGTTTTGAATTTAATAAAACAAGTAGATTTGTATAGATTTAGAAATACAAAGGTATCTAAATTATCAGGAGGTCAAAAACAACGTGTAGCAATAGCTAGAGCACTAGCTAAAAATACTCCCATTATTATTGCAGATGAACCAACTGGTAATTTAGACTCTAAATCTGCTCGTTCTATCATAAAGTTATTAAGTGAAATAGCTAAAGATAAATTAGTAATTATTGTTACTCATAATTATGAACAAGTGGAAGATTATGTTACTAGAAAAATAAAAATGCATGACGGAAAAATTTTAGAAGATAAGAAAATAAAGAAAGTAGAGAAAGAAATTGATTCTAGTAATTATGCCATTAGTTACAAAAATATAACCTTTTTAAATAAAATCCGTTTAGGACTTAGAAATACCTTTAATATCTTACCAAAATTTCTTTTATTATTAGCTGTATATTTATTTGTGGTAGTAGCACTAATGAGTGAGTATTCTTCTTTTAAAAAAGAAGAATTTGAATCTAGTACTCAAGGAAGTAATTATGTGTTTAATGATACATCAATTAATAGAATTGTCATTAATAAAAAAGATAAATCTATTTTTAATAGTTCTGATTATGAAGCAATTAATAAATTAGATAATATTGAAAGAATAGAAAAGTATGATTTATTGTTAGAAAATAATGTGGAATTAAATAATCAAGATTATCTTTATTTTTATGGTTCTGTTCATTCCGTTGATACTTTGAATGATAAAGTGGATATAGGAAGGATGCCAGAAACTGATAATGAAATTGTAATAGAAGGTAATAAAAATGATTATTATTTAGGAAGTTTAAGTGAAGAAGTGGTACAGGATGACTTTTATTTATCAAATATACCAGCGGGTAATTTAGAAAATAAAAAGTTAAAAGTTGTTGGAATCCGTTATTTTGATGACAACGATAATTATACTATGAATTTTTATATGAATGGGAATTTATTACAAGAGATAAACACTTGGTTTACTATTGTACAAAGTGATATCAAGGTGTTATTTATGAATAATTATTATGATGTTGATTATTACAATAATAATTTTAGAGTGATTCCAAGTAATTATGTAGCAAAGGGTAACGTTTATATTAGTGAAGATTTAAGTGGTTATTGCGAATATGGTAATTGTTTGAATAAACAATTAAAAGTGAAAATAGAGAATTTATATATTAAAGAAAATGCTAATTTTAATGTTTCAAACATGTATAATGCTCGTAATATGAATAGTTTATTGGGAATAAATAATTATGAAGAGTATAATGGTAGTATTTTTATAAATACAGAAGATTATGATAATTTGTTTAATAAAGGATCATATCAGAGCAGTGTGTTTGTAAAAGATCCTACAAAAGTTGATTCTGTAACTGAGAGTCTTGAAGAGATGGGATATCATCCTTTAGCTATTAAAGATACTTTAGTAGATAATAATTTTAGTCAAGTGCTTAGAATTATGAAAACCGTAGTAACTTTGATTTTAGTAGCAACTTTATTATTTATATCTTACTTTGTTATTAAAATCATTTTAAAATCGCGTAATGTTTATTTTTCAACTATCAGAATGTTGGGTGGATCAAAAAAGGTTTCTAAACAATTATTAATCATTGAATTATTTGCTGTTGCTAATATAGCTTATTTCCTATTTGTTTTATTTATTATTTTAAATGCTCAAGGATTGATATCATTTTCTTTTGTTTCTACTATTATTTCTTATTTGAATTTAAAAGATTATGTTCTTTTATATCTTATTGTTGTATTTATGTCTTATATAATAAGTTTAAAATATGCTAAAAAATTATTTAAAAATAGTGTTATTAAAACACTAACAGAGGAGGTATAAGACATGATAGAGATAAAAAATTTAAATAAATATTTTAATAAAGGGAAAAAGAATGAGATTCATGTGATTAATAATGTTACATTAGAATTGGATAATCATGGTTTAGTAGCGTTATTAGGACCTAGTGGAAGTGGTAAAACAACTCTTCTTAATACTATTGGTGGATTAGATGATGTTAAGAGTGGAAGTATTTATGTAAATGGAGAAAAGATAACTTCTAAGTTGATTAGTAAAAGAGATAGGATAAGAAATTTAAATATTGGTTATATTTTTCAAGATTATAAGTTAATAGATAAACTAAGTGTTTTTGATAATGTTGCTTTAGTTCTTAAAATGATTGGAATTAAAGATAAAAAAGAAATCAAAATAAGAGTTAATTATGTTTTAGAAAAATTAGGAATGTATCGTTATCGTAATAGACCTGCTGGAATGTTATCGGGTGGAGAAAGACAAAGAGTTGGTATTGCAAGAGCAATTGTAAAAGATCCTGATATTATTATTGCAGATGAACCAACAGGAAACTTGGATAGTAAAAATTCATTAGAAATAATGAATATTATAAAAGCAATTTCTAAAGATAGATTAGTTATTTTAGTAACTCACGAAAATAATCTAGCTAAATTTTATGCATCTCGTATTATTGAGATAGAAGATGGAACAATTATCAAAGACTATGACAATGCACATTCTAATGTATTGGATTATCAAATTGAAAATAGATTTTATTTACAAGATTTTCAAAATAAGGAATCCATTAAGAAAAAAGCTATTGATGTGGATGTGTATTCAGATGGAGATGCTAAATTAAAATTAGATATTATTTTAAAAAATGGCAATATTTATATTAAAAGTAATACTCAAGAAAAAATAGAAGTGATAGATGATAATTCTAGTATCGAATTGATAGATGATCATTACAAAGAAATTGATCAGGAAACAATAGATAAATACGAATTTAATTTTGGAGATGTTATTAATAAAAATATTAATAAAAAATATAGTTCTATTTTTAGTATTTTTACTTTTATTGTAAATGGATTTAAAAAGGTATTTGATTTTCCAATATTGAAAAAAATATTATTGATAGGTTTCTTTTTATCTGGGATCTTTATTATGGCTTCGATTAGTACTATTGTCGCTAATTTAAAAATTGAGGATAAAGACTTTATTACTTATAATAAAAATTATTTAATGATCGAATCTAATAATATAGATATTAATGATTATTTAAACTATGAAAAAATGGATAATGTTGATTATTTGTTACCAACAGATTCAACAATTCAATTCAATTTAAAAATAGATGATTATTATCAAACGAATTATTATTTTTATCAATTGAAAGGATCTTTAGCCAGTGTAGACATGATAGATACAACTGATCTTATACAAGGAAGAATGATTGAAAAAGATTCTGAAATTATTGTAGATAAAATGGTTATTGATAACTTACTTAATAGCGAACAACAACAAATAAAAATGTCAGGAATTAATAAAGTGGAAGATATCATCAATAGGAAGTTTACTCTTAATAATATGGAGTCATTTACTATTGTTGGAATAACAGATTTAGATAGTCCATCTATTTATGCTAGAAAAAATATGCTTATTAATATGCTGAATAATTCTAAAATGGATATTGAGACAGGAATGTATGATAGTACAGATACAAGCGTCTCTGGATTTGATGATTATCGATTATTTAAGAATAATATAAAACTATTAAAAGGCCGAATGCCAGAAAATGATTATGAAGTAATTGTAAATATCATTCATGAAAATGAAATGCCAATGAATAAAAAAATTAGTACAAAAATAAGTGATCAAAATCTTACTGTAGTAGGATACTATGATAGTAGTAATAGTATGGATAAATATTTAGTTAATGAAAATACAGTTAAATATGCTTTGGTTTGTATGACTAATAATATTGTAGTATATTCAGAAAAAAAAGAAAGTACTTTAAAAGATTTTAGAAATTTAAAATTAAATATAAATGATACTTATGAATATAGTAAAAATAATTATATAAGTGCTCAAAAGGATATGATTGTTGATAATTTAATAGTATCAGGTGTTATTTTGGTTATTTCATTAGTTGAAATATTATTTATGATTAGAGCATCATTTTTATCCCGTATTAAAGAGATAGGAATATTAAGGGCTATAGGTGTTAAACGAATCGATATTTATAAGATGTTTATGGGCGAGATAATTGCCATTACAACGATTGCTAGTGTTCCTGGAATATTATTTATGGCGTATATATTCAGTGTATTATCTACTATCCCAATGCTTGCTAATAGTTTTGTTATTAATTGGATAGTCATATTATTTGCTATGTTATTAGTTTACTTATTTAATTTGTTAGTAGGATTGATTCCTGTATTTAATACAGTAAGAAAAACTCCTGCTCAAATATTGAGTCGCCATGATTTAGATTAGAAGGGATGTACAAAAGTTAACTTTTGTGCATTTTTTTCATGAAAAGATATTCATTAGATAAAAGATTCGTGGTATACTAATAGTACAATCAAAGGAGGCTATATAAATATGAATGAACAACCAAAAATTAGTATTTTAGAAAGATACGGAGAAAATTATACTGATAAAGAATATATAACTAATCCGGCTATAGGTAGGGATGTTCAAATAAGAGAATTAATAATGATTTTATTAACTCCTGAGAAATCAGCGATATTGGTCGGTAAACCTGGTATTGGTAAAACAGCTATTGTAGAAGGCCTTGCTTATGCAATTCAACAAGGAAATGTTCCAGATGCTTTAAAAGGATATACAGTCATCAATATAAAAACAGCTTCTTTGCTTGGAACGATGCCTAATGGAGAAAGCAGAGTTCAAGTTATGATTGATGAATTAAAAGAAAAAGAAAAAATAATTTTATTTATAGATGAGATTCATATGTTAATAGGAGCGACTGATGAATCAGCTTTAGACTTTGCTAATATTTTTAAGGAAGGACTAGGACGTGGTAGTATTAAGGTTGTAGGGGCTACTACTACAGAAGAATATGAACGTTATATTTTGCGTGATAAAGCCTTTACTAGACGTTTTCAAAAAGTAGAAGTTCCAGAACCCACTAGAGAAGAAACGATTAGTATTATGATGGGAACTTTGCCTAAAATAGAAAAAACAACAGGAGCAACTTTAAAATATACAGATTGGCTTCAACAGCAAATCATGGGATTTATTGTTGATCTGACTAGTGAGTATAAAAGAGTATATGAAATAGGTTCTCGATATCCAGACATTTCACTAACCTTATTAAAACAGGCATTTTCTCATGCTATTTTTGAAAATCGAAAAGAAGTAAATATTTTTGATATAGAATATGCTATTTTAAATACTAAAAATGTTTATCCGGATGTTATAAAAAAGGATATGCCTACATTCTATAAAATGTTTAAAGATATTATTGATGAAGAAAAGGGACAAACTGCTATACCAGATGCAAAACCAGTATGGAATACTGATCCAAATAGGACAATAACTACTCCTGTTTATGAAAACTCAAAAGAAAAAGTGGTGGAAGAAGAAACAAGTGTTTCTGCTGAGAATATTGAGCCATCTAACATAGGCGAAATTATGGAACCAAGTTCGGTAGAACGCAATACATTATTTGCACCAGACAAAAAAGATTATAGTACAGTAGTTAATAATTCAGCTATTTCTACAGGTCCTAACAATGTTAATAGTGATGATATAGAAATTTTATAGAGTAAAAGATTGTAAAGTACAATCTTTTTTATTGAACAAATAATTATGAATCGGATATACTATTATTAGATATATTGAATATATGGAGGATATTTAAATATTAAGCGCCAGATCTTTAAGGTTGACGAGGTTGATAGTTATCGAAAATTCGGCGGGTGCTATCACGGAGTGGTGTATCGTTAGGTATATTACAAAAAATAAAATCAAAATTATAACAAAAGATATACCTTCACTAACAATTTTTGTAGTGGAGGATTTTATGTGTGGAATAGTTGGTTATATAGGTAAAAAGTGTAATCTAAAAAAAGTTTTGATTGATGATTTAAAAACATTAGAGTATCGTGGATATGATTCTTCAGGAATTGCTATTTTTGATGGGAATATGAAGATTATAAAAGCGAAAGGTAAAATAAAAAATTTAGAGGAAAGTTTAAAGAAAATTGATATAAAAAATAGTGAGTTAGGAATTGCACATACTAGGTGGGCAACTCATGGAGAAGCTAATGATATTAACTCACATCCACATCGAGTAGGATGTGTTACATTAGTACATAATGGTATTATTGAAAATTACGTGGAGTTGAAAGATGATTTAATAAAAAAAGGATATCATTTTGTATCTGATACGGATACTGAAGTAGTAAGTGCTTTACTGGATGATATTAAGAAGAAGGAAAAAGATAATATTAAGGCGATTAATAAATTAACATTAGTATTGGAAGGTTCTTATGCTTTAGGGATTATATTTGATGATGATTATGAACATTTATATGCGATTAAAAAAGATAGTCCATTAATTGTTGGAATATGTGATGATTGTAATTTAATTGCTTCGGATGTTACTGCTATTATTGAACATACTAAAAATTATATGTTAATGAATGATTACGAAATAGTGAGATTATCTAAAGATAAAGTAGAAGTTTTTGACAAAAACTTAAAAATAATTCAAAAGGAAATATTAGAAGTATCTTGGGATATTAATCAAGCTAAAAAAAATGGATTTAGTCATTTTATGTTAAAGGAAATTCATGATGAACCTACAGTATTAAAAAATACTATTTCTGAATATATTAAAGATGTTCATACTTTAGTTAACAAAATGCCTAATTTTTCTAAATATAATAAAATTCATATTGTAGCATGTGGAAGTGCTATGCATGCTGGATTAGTAGGAAAAAGTATTGTTGAAGAATATGCAAATATTCCTGTTACAGTAGAATTAGCAAGTGAATATCGTTATAAGAAAAATTTCTATGATAAGAAGACATTAGTTATTTTTATATCTCAGTCAGGGGAAACAGCAGATACTATAGCAGCATTGCGAAATGTAAAAGCAGATAAGATTGATACTTTAGCTATTGTTAATGTTGTAGGATCAACGATAGCAAGAGAAGCAGATCAAGTTTTATATATAAGAGCAGGAGTAGAAATTGCGGTTGCTACTACTAAGGCTTATATGTTACAAGTAGCTATGTTAATTTTAGTTGCTCTTAATATCGCTTATGTTAATAAAAGTATGGATGTAGAAGAGATAAATAAAATCCTGAAGGAGTTTAAAAAACTACCTAAATTTGTTGATGAAATTATTGCAAGAGAAAAAGAATGTTTTAAAGTTGCTAAAGAAATATCCAATCAAGAAGATGTATTTTTCTTAGGTCGCGGTGTTGATTATGCACTTAGCATGGAAGGAAGTTTGAAACTAAAAGAGATTTCTTATATTCATAGTGAAGCATATCCAGCGGGAGAATTAAAACATGGAACTATCTCCTTGATAGAGAATGGTACGATTGTGGTAGGAATAATGTCAAATGATAAATTAGCTCCTAAACTATTAAGTAATATTAAAGAAACAGTAGCCAGAGGAGCAAAAATATTAATTATTACTACAGATAACTTGAATATGGAATTTGATTTTGATTGTCATAAATTTGTCATAAATAAGGTTCATAATATTTTACAACCAATATTAATTGTAGTACCGTTACAATTAATTGCATTTGAAGTGGCTAGACAACGAGGATGTGACATAGATAAACCAAGAAATCTAGCTAAATCGGTAACAGTAGAATAGAGATCAAAAAAAGAGGAATTATTTGTTTAATTCCTCTTTTAAAGTTAGCTTATTGTTCTCTATATCTACAGTTACTGTACTATTGTATTTTATTTTATCATTAATAATATCATTTGCAATTAGAGTTTCAAGGTTTCTACTAACAAACCTTTTAATAGGTCTAGCACCATATTTTTCATCGTATGATTCATTGATAATAAAATCTTTAGCTTGCTTAGTGACAATAATGTTTATTCTTTTATCCTTTAATCTAAGTTCTAGATCTTGTATTATTTTATCTAATATTTCATATACTACATTTTTAGATAATGAATTAAATATGATAATTTCATCAATTCGATTAATAAACTCAGGTTTAAAAGTATGTTTTAATTCAGTCATTACTAAATTATCAGCATTTTCTTTATTTTCTAGGATGTATTCACTACCTAAATTAGACGTCATGATAATAATAGTATTTTTAAAATCAACAGTTCTTCCTTGTGAATCTGTAATTCTTCCATCATCTAGTATTTGTAATAAAATATTAAAGACATCCTTATGAGCTTTCTCAATTTCATCAAATAAGACAATACTATATGGATTTCTTCTTACAGCTTCAGTCAATTGTCCACCATCATCATATCCTACATATCCTGGAGGTGATCCAATTAATCTAGCAACTGAATGGGGTTCCATATATTCACTCATATCAATTCGAATCATATGTTTTTCATCATCAAATAATTCGTAGGCTAATGTTCTTGCTACTTCCGTTTTACCTACACCTGTAGGACCTAGAAATATAAATGATCCAATTGGTCTATTAGGATCTTTTATTCCGGCTCTAGCACGAATGATAGCATCACTAACTAGTTTTATAGCTTTATCTTGACCTTTAACACGTTTTTTCATGTTGTTTTCTAGATTTAATAATTTATCTTTTTCACTACCAACTAACTTGCTAATAGGAATATTAGTCCATTTAGATATAATAGCAGCAATAGATTCATCATCAACAGTATCGCTAAGCACTTTAGAACTAGCTTTTTGTCTTAATTCATCTAGTTCTTTTTCTAAAGTAGGCATTACTCCATGGCGAAGTCTAGCAGCAGTCTCTAAATCATAATTATCTTCAGCTGCTTCCAAATTACGACGTGTTTTTTCAATTTCTTCTTTTTTACGGTTGATTTTATCATTAATGTTTTTTTCTTCTTCCCAATCATGACGAAGTTTGTTTTCATCTTGCTTTAAATTGTAAATTTTATCATCTAATTCTTGCAATCTTTTTTTTGAAATATCATCTTTTTCTTTTTTTAATGCTTCTTTTTCTATTTGCAATTGCATTATTTTCCTTGTTAATGTATCAAGTTCTACTGGAACAGATTCCATTTGTACTTTAATAGTAGCACATGCTTCATCAACTAAATCGATAGCTTTGTCAGGAAGAAACCTACTGGTAATATAACGATCTGACAAAGTAGCAGCTGCAACTAATGCTTTATCTTTAATATTTACTCCGTGATATACTTCAAATCTTGGCTTTAAACCACGAAGAATTGTAATGGTATCTAAAACGGTAGGTTCATTAACTTGAACTTTTTGAAATCTTCGTTCTAGAGCCCCGTCTTTTTCTATATATTTTCGATATTCATTTAATGTTGTCGCACCAATACAATGGACTTCACCACGGGCTAACATGGGTTTTAACATATTACCAGCATCCATTGCACCTTCTAGAGCACCAGCTCCTACAATCATATGAATCTCATCTATAAACATTATGATTTCTCCATCAGATTCTTTTACTTTTTTTAAGACAGCTTTTAATCTTTCCTCGAATTCACCACGATATTTAGCTCCGGCTATTAAAGAACCCATATCTAATTCCCAAATAGTTTTGTTTTTTAGTGAATTAGGTACATCGCCTTTAACAATACGCCATGCTAGACCTTCTACAATAGCTGTTTTCCCTACACCAGGTTCACCAATTAATACAGGGTTGTTTTTTGTTTTTCTGGATAAAATTCTAGTTAAACTACGTATCTCATCATCTCTACCAATAACCGGATCAATTTTTCCATCTTTAACACTTTGTACAATATCACGACCGTATTTTTCGAGAACATTTTCTAAATTTTCTTGATAAGGATTGTTTCCATTCATATAATATTCCTCCTATTCCGAAGTATATTATATCACTATTTTAGCACTTGTCAATAAAGAGTGCTAATTTCGACAAAAAATTTATTTATTATTATTTAAATCATTTATATTGTTATTATACATAATATTAATTGGAGGTAACTGATGTATAGTATAGAAGATATTTTGGAAGCATCTAGATTATTGAAAGTTAATTTTGATAAATTTAGTTTAGATGATTTAGTAACAGGAGTTAATATTGAAGTAGAAAAAGAAAAAAGAGTAACTAGTACCCTTTTTCTAGTGAGATTTAATTTTTTTAATACCATAACCAATAATTTTAAAAAAACATCTCAATCTATTATTACATTTTTTATGTAATAAACATAATGGAGCGTATAGAGAAGAAGTCGAATAACTTTTCCCATACCAATAAATTAGGTAGTAATAACTACTAACTAATAAAATTATATCACAACATTTACATTTTGAAACAAAAAATGTATAAATTCATATCAAATTTATGATTTATCTAAAAAATGTGATATAATTGTTATTGAAATGGAGGTTATTTATTGTGAATGATGAAATGGAAAAAATAACTAGTTCTAAACTACCAATTGATGCTTATAATGAAATTAGTTTAGATAGTATTCCTGAAACTGATAATCTAACAAGAACAGAAAAAATAAGAAGACAAAAATTAAAAGAGGAAGAAGAAAGATTAAAATCAGAGATTGCTAGAATAGCAAGACAAGCTGAAGATATGGAAGCAGTACTACACGCTGCTGCAAATAAAGTTAAGGCTGACGAAATGCAACAAGGAAGAAAAATTGATCCTGAAGAAAGAGATGTAGTAATAATGAGAGAGGCTCTAGTATTTATAGCAAAAGCTGGTACAAGTCGAAGCGATCAAGATAGAATAAGTATAGATAGAGGAGAATTAGATTCTCACATTAGAGGTGGTAGAAGGTAATTTCAATTCAAAAAAACATAATTGTTGGAGAACGATAGGTTCTTGCTTAATTATGTTTTAGGGTTTCAAAAGGAAAAATTCCCTTTGCACACACCTATTGGCTCTGCCAATAGAGAAGTGTGTTTTATCTATTGGAAATAGATATTACTTGACTAGCAATGCTCGTCTTTTTATATATCAAAATCTTTGTCATCATAATCTCTATCATAACCATAATTTTGTTCATAGATATAATCATTTATTTCATCTTCTCTAGGTGTTCCATCAGCAATATCGTGTAAGTCAGTATCGTTATAATAATCTAAACTATGATAAGCAGTTATTTCTTTAACTACATCATCTTTATCTTTTTCAGTTCCTATGTGAAGTAATTTATTAAAGAACTTTTTTAGTGTTTTAAGCATTACATTTAAGAAGTTATGAAGTTTCCTATTTTCCTTTTGTAATTCTTTGTTTTTATGCTCTAACTTTCTAACTTCTACTTCTACATTATGTTTTTGTTTTTCCATCTCACGATAGTTTTTGGTATAATCTTCAAGTTCTTTAAATAATGCTTGATTACTTGGCATATCTTTAATAACTCTTTTTGAAGTATTCATAAAATCTTGTAAGGTATCATAAGTCTCTTTATCAATTTTAACTTCTTTACCTGTAATTGTAGGTTTGGAAGTTTTTAATTTTTCTTCTAATATTTCATAATCTCTAGTCATTAGATAATTTTGCTTTTCTAATCGATTATCTAGTTTTCTCGTTATCTTTTTAAATTCTTTAATAGAAATATGTTCATTATCACTATTTTTAATACCTCGTTCTAGTTTAAAACCGTTATCATTCATTCTTTGCCAATATTTATCTTGAAGTTCACTAATATAAGTACCAGACTTCATATAATGCTTTTTAGATATGGTGTATTTTTCAGTGTTAGTTCTTTTATCAAATTTCTTTATTAAAGGAACTACTACACAATGTAAGTGTGGTGTTTTCTCATCCATATGCACGACACTATGTAAAACTTGTTCTTTAGTATAACCTAAATCTTCATAAATAAATTCCATACAAGTATCAGCCCATTTTTTTATTTCTTTTCTATTCATTCCTTTAAAGAAATCATTATCACTAGTAAATAGTAATTCATCAGCAACAACACTATTTGAATCATCTAACATTTTATCAAATGACTTTCTTCGATCTTCCCTAGTAGTAAGTTGCTTTTCTTCATATTCTTTTTTATAATCTTTAACTAGTTCATAATAACCTTTGGAATATCTATCAGAAAGTTGAACAATTTCTATATTATTTTTTGATTTAGACATATCTATATTTGGATTAGACTTATAAGATTTTTTATCTCTTTTATTATGAGCACCAATTTCTCCTAAATCTTTAAGTGTATTTATCGATTCACTTCTAAATATTGCATAACTCATTATCTCTTAAAACCTTTCTAACTTTCTCAAAATAACCTTTATAAACTTGTCTTCCATCTGGAGATATTACATTAGTTAAATCTATTGTTATTACACCTAGTTTTAAATTCTTACTTTTATCAAATTTATCTCTTTCTAAAGCAATAAGTCTTATTATCTTTTCTATTTCACAACTGCTTGAAAATGTTATATCTTTTAAATCATCATCAGTATCAGTTTCATAATAATTAAGTTTATAATCACTTCCTAAAGTAGTACATAATTTATCAAAATACTTTTTAGCATCTTCTCTTGTTTTAGTTTCCCAATTCATACGAAGTGGATAACCATAATCATCTTCAAAAATAGTAAAATTATAAGGCGTTCCAAATTCTTTGTGATTATTTCTCATATCTACTAAAAATGATTCTCTAAAATTACCATTTGTAATCTCTATTTCTTTATTATTCTTTTCTATTTCGATAAAGTCGATATATTTAGCAAATAATTTTTGTTTATTTTCTCTTGATGTGTTTAACCATTTATTTATGTTAATAAAGAGTAATTGTGGTTTAATGAAGTCATCTATTTGTTGTTTGTCTTGTAAGATAAGTAAATCATCAACTGTGAAACTTAAGTTTTCAAATTGCTTTTGTTCTTGCCATTTCTTATTTAATTCAGTTTTATTAAATTCAATTTGTTTAATCTCATTCTCAAAATCTTCAATTTTTAAAATACCTTTAATATAAGCAGTTTTAATTCTATCTAGTTGTTTATCTAAATCATTTATTTCTTTTTCATAATCAATTTGTTTATTATCTAATTTAGATTTAATAAATGCTGTATAGTAATTATTAATTAATTCATCTTGTTTATTTAATTCAATTAAGAAACCTTTTAATCTTTCTTCAATATCTGTTTCACTAAAATAAGTTTTACATTTCTCACATTTATAATAATAGTATTTAACACCATTCTTTTTAGTAGTAGCACTTCCACCAAGAAAGCAATCACATTTAGCACATTTAAGTTTATTGGTAAATAAATAAGTTGCTGTTCTTTCATAATGTCTTGCATTTCTTTTCTTCTGATATTGGCAGTTTTCCCATTTTTGTTTTGATACAAGTGGCTCAACTACATTTTCATAATAAGTTGGGTGTTTAGTGCTTTTGCCGTGAACATAATCTCCTTTATAAATTTCATTAGTCATCATTCTATTTATTGTTGAATCTAGCCAATTTGTTTTTCCTAAAACTTGTTCTTTATTATAAATATTAGCAATAGTTTGATAACTTTTTCCCTCTAAATATAAATCATATAATCTAACTATAATATTTCGTGTAAGTGGGTTTGGAACTAACTTCTTGTTTATTCTTTGATAACCTAAAGGTAAGGGTCCTGGAATATGACCTTGTTTGATAGCACCTGCAAGTCCAACCTTTGTTCTTTCTGAACATTTTTCAATTTCGTTTTGTGAAACACTTGTCATTATTCTCATAACCATTCTTCCATTTGAAGTAGTAGTATTAGATTCATCAGCAAGACAGTCAATATCACATTCTAAATCATTAACAGTCTTCATTAGTTTTTCAATATCATAAACACTTCTTGTTAATCTATCTAGTTTAAAAGCAACAATTACATTTATCTTTTTATTCTTAACATCTTCTAACATTTCTTGATATGCTGGTCTTTTATCATTTTTAGCACTTATTCCAGCATCTTTATAAACTTTATATATTTCATATCTTTTAAAACTACAAAATTCTCTTAATCTTGATTCTTGTTCTGGTAAACTAAAACCTTCTCGTGCTTGGTCTTCAGTTGAAACTCGAATATAAATTCCTGCAATTTTCTTTTCATCATTCATATATTTATCACTCCCTTTTCTAACAAAAAAGGTGTCAAATCATCGGCTTAAAAATGGCTTTTAATGTGGTTTTCAAAGTCTTTAAACTTTATTTTTTCATCATAACCATTAACAAATATGTCATCACATTCATCAAACATTAAATAATCAATATTATTAACTTTAATGATATGAGGTTTTACATAAGCAATATTTGTTCCTTTAATACTTTTGATATTTCCATTTGTAATAGTAGGTTTAACACAAGCAAATTTACATATCATCTCAACTTTCTTTAATAAGTCTTTACTTATCTCTAATTCTTTAGTTTCTATTGTTAACATATTACCACTCTCACTTTCTTAAATAACAAAAAAACTAACCATTTCTAGTTAGTATTTATTACTCTCGAAATATAAAAGTTCGAGTTTCATATCATATTGGGGCGAATAGTGGGGATCGAACCCACGCATACCAGAGCCACAATCTGGCGTGTTAACCACTTCACCATATTCGCCATTTCTAATTGACTACTATATTTTAACAATAAAACTTATATATGGCAAGTATTTTTTATAAAAAAGATATTAGTCGTAGCTAATATCCATTGGTATATTATTTTATTCCTATAGATTTATAATAATCACATAATTCTTTAAATCTATTAAAATGTACTACTTCACGTTGTCTTAGCCATAATAATGGCCCAATAACGTCAGGATCATCTGTCATAGTAATTAGATTTTCATATACTGCTCTTGCTTTTTGTTCAGCAGCCATATCTTCATATAAATCGGCTATAGGGTTTCCTGTTGCTGCAAAATAAGTTACAGTAAATGGTACACCATTAGCATCTGTAGGATATAAAGCGCTGTCATGACCCGCATAATGGCCTCCCATACCGATTGCTTTTAATTCTTCTACTGTTGCATCTTTAGTTAGTTGATAAATCATAGTACATATCATTTCAATGTGTGCTAATTCTTCAGTTCCTATATCTGTAAGTAGAGCCTTACCTCTTTCATCAGGCATAGTATATCTTTGATTTAAATAACGAAGAGCTGCAGCCATTTCCCCGTTAGATCCACCATATTGTTCGACTAAATATTTAGCCATTTGTAAATCCTTTTTCTTAATATTTATTGGATATTGTAATCTTTTTTCATATTTCCACATTAGAAATTCCTCCTGTCCCAAGGCCAACTATCTTTTGTCCATGTAAATGGGCTTTCTGTCATATATGAGTTGTTAATAGAAATAGGCCCATATTTTGATTGATAATTATTTAGCATTTCATCATATGCCTTTCTAAATTCATTAAATTTATTAATCATATTTTGGTCATCTGGGAAATTATCTAAATATAAATTTATCTCGTGCATAGCAAATGCTGTTTGATCTAGATTTAATAATGCCTCTTCTTGAGCATTTTTGGGTGTTATTTGGATAGGGCGATAATTTCTGAATGGATCATAAAGATTTTTGAACATGTTTCCTTTCATAAATCCTTCATAGGGTCCATAAAGATTATTATTTAAATTATGGTTCATATCATTATTTGGTTTTTTATTATGATTATTAAATAAAGGCATTTTATTGTTATTAGAATTCATACCTTGTAAAAACATATCATTAATTACATCAGATGTTCCGTTTAAAAACATTTGATAATCAAAATTATTCATATTTTCCTCCTCAGTTTAATTTATGTAATTTTTTATAACAAGTATGGGGATTCGTCTATTTCTAATAAAATAATATTTAATCAATATATAAAAAGTATTATAATATATACGGAGGGTATTATATGTATGATGTAGTAATTGTTGGGGCAGGGCCTGCGGGATTATTTTCTGCTTATGAATTGTCTAAAGATAAGAGATTAAAAGTATTGTTACTAGATGCTGGAAAATTTGCTAAAGATCGAGTGTGTCCTATGAATAAAAATAAAAAAGCATGTATTAATTGTATTCCATGTAATATCATGTCTGGTTTTGGTGGTGCAGGAACCTTTTCTGATGGTAAACTTAATTTTATTCCTAAGTTAGGTAAATCTGATCTTTTTAAATATATGAAGGAACAGGAAGCTTATGATTTAATTGATGATACGGAAAAAATATTTAACGAATTTGGTATGGATAGTGATGTTTATCCTAGTAATATGGTGGAAGCGAATGAAATAAAAAAGAAAGTTGCGTTATCTGGAGCTAGATTAATGCTTATTAAGCAAAAACATTTAGGTAGTGATCATCTGCCCAATTATATTCAAAAATTTACTGATTATTTAGTAAAAAATAATACAGAAGTTTTAGATAATAGTGAAGTAATAGATATTAATAGTCTTAAGAAAGATCTTCATGAAATTATTTATCAAAGGCATAATAAAATTGTAAAAATAAAAGCGAAGAAAGTGATCGTTGCACCTGGGAGAACAGGAGCTAAATGGGTTCAAGAATTAGCGGATAAATATAGTATTTCTTATATATCACAAAGTATTGAAATTGGAGTAAGAGTAGAAGTTAGAAAAGAAATATTAGAAGATTTATGTAATGTTATATATGATCCAACTATTTTTATAAAGACAGATACTTATCAAGACGAAATAAGAACTTTTTGTACTAATCCGGGAGGATTTGTAGCTAAAGAAAATTATTATGGTTATATTTGTGTGAATGGACATGCTTTGAAAGATATAAAATCGAATAATTCTAATTTTGCTTTTATTAGTAAAGTAAATTTGACAGAACCAGTAACAAATACTAGACAATATGGGGAATCGATTGCTAGAATTGCAAATGTTTTAGGTGATGGGAAACCAATTATTCAAACATTAAAAGATTTGAAAAGTGGAAGGCGTAGTAATTGGTCTAGAATTAATAAAGGTTTTATTAGTCCGACATTAACTGATTGTGTGGCAGGTGATTTAGCTCTTGTATTGCCTCATAGAATTATTACTAACATATTAGAGGGGTTGGAAAAGTTAGATAAGATCATTCCGGGAGTTAATAATGATGAAACTTTACTTTATGGACCAGAAATTAAATTTTTTAGTAACGAAATCACTACCAATAATAAGTTTAAATTAAGAGATTATGATATATATTTTATTGGTGATGGTGCAGGTAAAGCTGGAAATATTGTGACTGCTGCAGCAACTGGATTAGTAGCCGCTAGAGATATTCTAAAAAATAATTAGCAACTATATATATATTTAAGTTGCTTTTTATTTTGTTGATAAAATGTATTATTTTTTGTATAATATCTTGAGATATAAAAGGTGATGTTTATGAGTAAAACTAATAGAAAAGTAGTATTAGTAACAGGTGCTAGTAGTGATATTGGACAAGAAATAGCAACTTTATTTGCTAAAAATAATTATGATGTTGTGATTCATTATTATAAAAATATAAATAAAGCGTTAGAACTGCAAAAAAATATCCACAAGAGTGGTGGAAAAAGTTTAGTTATACAAGCAGATATTTCAAATACCAAGGACGTTATAGATATGTTTTATCAAATAAATGATACATTTGGTAGAATCGATGTGGTAGTTAATAATGCTGGTATTGCTTTAGACAATGATATATACGATAAAACAAAAGAAGAATTTATGAGAGTATTAGAAGTCAATTTAATAGGTACGTTTTTAGTCATAAAAGAAGCTACTAAATATATGAAAAAAGGTATTATAATCAATATATCTTCTACTGATGGAATAGATACTTATAACCCATTTAGTATAGATTATTCTGTTTCAAAAGCAGGGATTAATCTATTAACTAAGATATTAACGGATCGCTTCCCTAATTTGAATTTTTATACTATTGCCCCTAATTGGGTAAGAACAGAATCTGTTTTAGGAATGAGCCCTATTTTCTTACAAGAAGAATTAAAACGAATTGGTCAAAAAAAATTGATTGAACCAATAAAAGTAGCTAAGGAAGTATATGAATTAACTACTAGTAAGATACCTAGTGGAAGTATAATTAGGATAGATGAATAAGATTTAAAGGAGAATATTATGGAAAATATTTTTAATTTTAAAAATGAAATAATAGATTTATGCAAGGAAGCAGAAGTAAATTGTGCAGCTGAATTTACAAAAATAGATAAAATTTGCCAATTAAATAGTTTGAAAGTTTTAACTGCTTTTCATGAAAATAGAGTATCAGAAATACATTTTAATTCTACTACGGGATATGGATACAATGATATGGGAAGAGATGTAATTGAGAAGGTTTTTGTTAAAGTTTTAGGATGCGAAGATGCCTTGGTAAGAAGTCAATTTATATCGGGAACACATGCTTTAACGATAGCACTTTTTGCTTTTCTTCGTCCCGGAGATATCATGCTTAGTATTACCGGTAAACCTTATGATACATTAGACGAAGTTATTGGTATTAGAGAAAATTCCAGTTCTTTAAAATCTTACGGGATAGAGTATGAACAAGTAGATCTTATGAATAATGAATTTGACTATGAGAGCATTAAGAAAATATTAATTAGTAAAAAGATTAAATTAATAGAAATTCAACGTTCTAAAGGTTATTCTACTAGAAAAAGCATTACGCTTGATCAATTAGAAACAATAATTAAATTTATTCGTAGTATTGATAAAGAAGTAATTATTATGATCGATAATTGTTATTGTGAATTTGTAGATATGAAAGAGCCTTGCGAAGTAGGTGCTGATGTTGTTGTGGGTTCATTAATAAAAAATTTAGGTGGTGGAATTGCGCCTAATGGAGCTTACATTGCAGGGCGACATGATTTGGTAGAATTAGCTGCTGAAAGATTAACTGTTCCTGGAGAGGGCAGGGAAGTAGGACCTACTCTTGGTATGAATAAAATGCTATTACAAGGATTATTTTTCGCACCTCAGGTAGTAGCTAGCAGTCTTAAGACCGCTATTTTATCAAGTTATATGCTAGAAAGATTAGGATATTTAGTTGAACCACGTTATGATGAAAAACGTGCTGATATTGTTCAAAATATTATTTTTAATAATGAAGAGAAATTAATTAAATATTGTCAAGGGATTCAAGAAGCTTCTCCTATTGATTCTTTTGTTACACCCGATCCTTCTGAAATGCCTGGGTATGAAGATAAGGTTATTATGGCTTCTGGGAGTTTTACTCAAGGTTCTTCGATTGAATTAAGTTGTGATGGTCCGTTAAGAAGCCCATATATTGCTTATCAGCAAGGGTCTTTAAGTTATGAGTATGGTAAATTAGGAGTGATGAATGCCATTAATAAATTGCTATAGATTTGACTAATTTGATAAAATTTGCTATATTGGTTAAGTCGCGCGTTTAAAAGCGATAAGGTGAAATGATGAAAGGTAAAAAAGTTAGTCGATCGAAAAGACAAACTACTTTATTGTTTATAGTTATTATTTTTATAATTATTAGTAGTATAGTGTTTTTTATTAAAGATGAATTAAAAAATAAGAGTGTTATTGTAGTAACAACGGAAGTAGCAAAAAAACAGGCTCCTATTATTTTAAAAAAGGAAGAACCCAAAGAAGAGGTTAAAGTAGAATCAATGAAAGAAGAAGTAAAAATAGTTTATGATAACATGACTATGGAACAACTCGCTAATAAATTAAATAAATCTATGTATGGAATATTGGCTGGAAAAGGTAGTGTGTTTGCCAATTATTCTATTCAATATGGAGTGGATCCTTATTTAAGTTTAGCAATAGTATTACAGGAAACAGGATGTAAATGGAATTGTAGTTATTTAGCTAGAGTGTGTAATAATATAGGTGGTCAAGTAGGAATTCCTAGTTGTGGTGGAGGAAGCTATAGATCCTTTTCTACTTTAGATGAAGGAATAAAAGCTTTCTTTGAAAATTTATCTTATAACTATTATCAACAAGGATTAACAGATGTGTATAGTATTCATAAAAAATACGCTCAAGATCCTTCTTGGCCTACCTATATTAATAATTATATAAATGAAATTAAAGCAAAATAGTTAATGATTTTAAAGAGGTAATTATGAAAAGAATTTTTATTGTTAATCCAGTTTCGGGAAGTGGTAAATCAATAGAAATTGCTAACGAAATTAAAGAAGTACTAGATAGAGATAATGAAGATTATGAAATGTATTATACGACTTCTCCAAAAGAAGCTACTAATATTGCATCAAGGTTTAATAATGTAGATTCTCATATTATTTATAGTGTTGGAGGAGACGGGACTTTATTTGAAGTAGTAAATGGAATTAGTGATAGTAATAATGTTTTAGGTATTATTCCTTCAGGAACTGGTAATGATTTTATAAAAAGTCTTGATAGTAACGAAGAGATTACTTATGTTGATTTAGGTAAAATGAATGAATATCACTTTATAAATATTGCATCGGTTAGGATAGATTGTGAAATTGCAAATAATCAGAACCAAATGAAAAAATTTTTAATACCTAAGTCATTACGTTATAAGGCTAGTATTTTATATACATTATTTCATTTTAAACCTCCGTGTATAAAAGCAAGTATTAATGAGCAAGAAATGAATCAAAAAATAACTATTTTAGCTATCTGTAATGGTAAATATTATGGTGGTGGTTTTGCTATTGCACCTAATGCCAAATATGACGATGGAAAATTTGATATATACTTAGCAGATGATGTTGAAAAATGTAAAATTCCAGGACTTCTTTTAAAATTAGTTAGAGGGAAGCACGAAGAATCTCCATATGTTCATAAGTTTTACAGTAACGAAGTAGTAATTCATTCTGATTATAATTTAAATTGTAATTTAGACGGTGAAATTTTTTCTCTTAAAGATATGGAATTTTCTCTGGAGAATAAACAAATGCCTTTATATACTGCTAATGATAAAATTAAAAAACTATGTAAAAAAAGAGGGCTATATAAATAGTCCTTTTTATATTAGTTACTTGTATTTATTATATTTATTAATGGTGTCTAATGTAAATTTTATAAAATCGTCCACTTGTTTTCCTTCTGGTATTTTTTTCATATATTTATAAATGTCAGATATATCGTTAATAATATCTTGTTTATAGGCTAATAAAAAGTGTTTGTTAAATTCTTTTAATATTAAATATAGTAAGTAAAAATCTTTTGCTCCTCCTTTTCGAGGCTTATCAATATAAGGATTTAATATTTTTATAAGTTTATTAGGATCATTATCAAATAAGGTATTGATTTTTTCTAAAAATATTTCTATTTCTTTAACTGAATTAATAAATTTTTCTTTTTCATGTGAATCAAATTCGATTTTTTCTAATAATATAGTAATAGCAAATTTTTTATCAAAGCTGACTTTTAATTCATTATCTTTATTATACATATATATTCTAAGAACATTGTTAATATTATGTATATTATATTCTTTAAAATCAAAGTAAGCTAAAGTTATAATTAGTTCTTCATTTTTCATTTTTTTATTATTTTGTTTAAGAAAAGGACTATATTTTTTAGCTATTTGTTTTGTTAGAGATAATATATCTACACAATCAAACGAATTCCACATTTCAAAAGAGTTATATAAAATGGGGTAAGGTTTAGAATTTAATCTTAGGAACATATCTACTGGTTTAAATTCAGTATTATTATTTTCAGTAATTTCTAAACAATCTATTTCATAATTTAATATTTGCTCTAAAAGATGAGATTCAATTTCGTCACATGTTTTGTTGTTTAAAAATTCCGATCCTCTTAAATTAGTTAATTTAAATTTAAATTTTTTAGGTCTTGCTAATTCTCCTTCAGCATTGGTGATTAATTCTCCTAAAAATGATAAGATACTGATAATTCTTTGTTGCCCATCGATCACTTCATATATTGGTACACCGTCATTCCCTTTCCTAGAATAGACGTAAATAGGGGGTAATTTAATTCCTAAAATAATACTTTCAATAATTTTAGAAGCAATATTCTTATTACTAATTTCTTCTCTTTGATAAAAAGGGCGTACAAAAAATCTACCTTTTACAATTTTATCAATAATGTCTTTTATTTTAAAACTAGTTTCTCTACTAATTACACTATGAATTGTAGCTAGTTTAGTATATATTTCGTTTTTCTTAATCATTTTTTTAGGTCTTCTTTTTAGTGCTTCTTTTGCTTCTTTCAAATCATTTAAATAATTAGCGATAGATATATTTAATTCGTTCTCTAAATATTTTTTCATAAAATTATGGCGTTCTATAATGCTATTAGAAGTCATATTTTTATAATTATCAAAGAAATCTTTGGTTGATGGATTTTCTTCAATGAAATTACAGAATTTATTGATGCTAAAATTATAATAATCTTCTGGAAAATAATCATATAGAATAGATAACATCCAGTACACAGCTTTGAAAAATAAAATATTATCTAAAACAGGATTATTAAATGAAGCTAATTTTTCTTTGATGAGAATTGTCTTTTTTATTATAGTTTCAAATTTTTGAATAATCTCATCATAATCTTTGGCTAATACATATCGATTGTAATATTCATCTATAATATCAGCAGAAAAATTTACATTTTTGGATTCAATAATAGATATATAAGGGATAGTTAATAATTCTCTGATGTTTACTAACATTAAATTAATTAATTCCCTTTTTTCAATGTTTCTTTTTGATTTAGGAATAAAAACATTGATAAAATTTACATATGGCTCTTCGTTATTTTTAATTTTGCTTTCAAATAATTGACTTAACTTATCATAAGCATAACTTGCTCTTGCTACTTCATTTTTAGATAAGGAAGACATGCCACTATTATAACGTCTAAATAAATCTCTTTTTAATAATTCTTCACATTCAATTGGATAATCAACTCCAAATTTAAAACTATATACAATTAATCTTAATTTGAAACTTTGTAGTATTTCTTTAGCATTTTCAGGTAAACTTGTATAAGTACATCCTTCTAATTCAGGAAGTTTGTTTAAACCTGATTTTTTTAATCTAAATTTATTTTCACAGAATTTTTTGATGCTTTCGTATCTTTGCCTTCCATCAATGATTTCTATTACATTATTAATCCTAGTAACAGTTAAAGGAGGAATTTCTCCATTTAAAATAATTGTTTCAATTAATTTAGTAGCTTTTTCTATAGACCATACATAATATCTTTGGTAACTAGGACTATAATTTACTACTTCATTATTTTCTTCAAAAAATAATTCTTTTATAGTAGGATTTTCAGGATTTCTATCTACATATTGATATAATTTTCTTAAATCTTTATTTATAGTACTACTCATTAAATATACTCCTCTCCTGAATAAGTATAACATTATTTCTTCTTTTGTCGATATTTTTTTGCCTAAATTTACCAATGAAATTTAAAATTTAATGATTTGTATTTTGATAAGATTATATAGATAATGAACTAGGTGATTTTATGGATGACAAAATTAGTGGTTATGATTTAGATAGTAATCAACGACAAATAGTGATGGATGAAAGTCAGAATTTATTAGTAGTAGCAGGTGCAGGTAGTGGGAAAACTTTAACTATTTTAGGAAAAATTAATTATTTGATTAAATATAAGAATATTTTACCTAGTGAAATATTATGCATATCTTTTACTAGAGCATCTGCTAATAGTTTAAAAGATAAAATATTAAAAGAATTTGGTTGTAATATGAATGTATATACCTTTCATAAATTATCTCTAGAGATATTAAAAGAACATAATATGAATCATTATGAAATTGCGGATGATAATACTTTAGAAAATATAATTCATGAATTTTTTTGTATCGATATTTATGATTATCCAATTTATTTAAGAAAGTTTTTCACTTATTTCAAATTAGATTCTACTCCTAATTTAAAGAAGGAATATAAAAAATTTTATTATCATAATTATGAAAAGATAATTGCTTTTGAAAAATTATTATCAACTTTTTTAAGATTGTTTAAATGTAACAATTATTCAATTGAAACATTTCCGGTATTTTTGAAGAAAGCTAGAAAAACAATATTTTATTTTAAATATCAGAAAGAAAAAATATTTTTAAGTTTTGCACTTAATTTATATTTAATGTATCAAAATTACTTAAAAGAAAATAATGAAATAGATTTTGATGATATGATTATTAATGCTACTAAGATAGTTGATAAATTAGGTATAAAGAATAATTATAAATATGTAATTATAGATGAATATCAAGATACTTCTATTGTTAGATTTAACTTAATAAAAAGTATTTTAGAGAAGACGAAAGCTAAATTTATGGTAGTTGGAGATGATTTTCAATCCATATATCGATTTACTGGATGTGAATTATCATTATTTGTTAATTTTGCTCATTTTTTTGATTATACTAAAATTATGAAAATAGAAAATACTTATCGTAACAGTCAGGAATTAATTAATATTGCAGGTAAGTTTGTTATGAAAAATAAGTCGCAAATGAATAAAAATTTAAGATCTAATAAGCATTTGGATTATCCCATTGAAATAATTTATTATAATAATATACATCAAACATTTTATGACTTGATTTTAAGAATGATTCATATTAGTAATAATTCTATTATGATTTTAGGACGTAATAATAATGATGTGAATTTAATATTAAATGATAAATTTAAGTTACAGGAAGAAGGAAGAATTATATTTGAAGAGAACAAAAACATAAAATTATATTTTTTAACAGTACACAAATCTAAAGGCTTGGAAGAAGATAATGTAATTATTATCAATTTAGAAAATAAATTATTAGGATTTCCTAATCAAATAATTGATGAAAAGGTTTTAAGATTAGTTTCTAACGATTTTGAAAAGTATCCATATAGCGAAGAACGAAGGTTGTTTTATGTAGCGCTTACTAGGACTAAAAATAAAGTGTATTTACTAGTTCCGAAAAAAGCTCCTTCTATTTTTGTACAGGAACTAGTTACAAGATATAAGAAAAATTTAAAGATATATAATTAATGATCTATAGTAATAATTATGCTATAATTAGTTGGAAGGGTTTAGTGTGGTTAGAAATAATAATGTGTTTTTAAAAGAAAATAGTTAAATATATTTGAATAGTAATTTAGTTGAAAATCAAGTGGATATTCTATTGCAAAAAAAATGATGATCCCCATGATTTAACTCATATTTGTACTATTCCTAATAGAAGAGATGGATCAAGATTATATAAATTTGAGAATAGTTTTTGAGTATATAGATAAAACACTAATAATTTTCATTATAAAGTATGAGAATTAATGTAAAATAGGGGTATATCTATGATAATTCAGTGCGTAGAATATTAGAGTATATTTATATTAAAGTCTTGGTAAAAATCCTTATTTATATACTACCTAGGATTAAAAAATTGATTTAGGCAGTTATGATTTTCCATAGTTTAAAGAAAACAATTCTGATAATTAGGAGTTCAATTTAATTTAGGTGGTATTGATATCATTCATACTTTTGTTAAAATACCTAACAAGTCATATAAAGAATTTAAAATATATAGATATTTTTCTAATTTTTTTACTAATAGCGAGGTATCTAGTCAGATAATGCAGCAATATGAATTAAAGAATAGAGAGCAGAAAAACCTTAATAAAAGATTAGTGAAATCTTTAGATAATAAATAAAGGAGGTAGAGAAGTGATTATCAATGGCATTGAAACAACGGTTGCTAAGGCTATAGAATTATCTAATATTAAACAAGATTTTTTAAAAAGAAGAGAAAATGGTCTTTTACTTAGTGACTATCAAGTAAATCTGTTAAATCAAAATGGTATTAATTATAAAAGGTATAATAATCTTTCTTCTTTATTATTTGACCTTGAGGAAATATTAAATGAAGAAGAAAATATAGAGCTTGAAGAAATTAGTAAACAATTATCAGAAATACATTATTATAATGAAGTGAATAAATAAAAAAAGATTATTATTGCTCGATTAACTCTTTCAATAATAATTCTTTTTCATGTTCATTTATAAAGGACGCATTAATTGCGTTTTGATTCATTTTTATAAAATCTTCTTTGGTAAAGTGAAAAGTATCTCGTAGTATTTGATACGTATCATTTAAAGTTGTATTAGATACAGTTCTATTATCAGTACTAATAGTTATATTTATATTTTCATCATATAATTTTTTTATTGGATGAGAAGAAATATCATTATATATTTTAGTATTTAGATTACTAATAGGACATATTTCTAGAGTAATATTATTTTGTTTTATATGTTCTATAGTTGAATTGTTTTCTATTGCTTTTACTCCATGTCCTATTCTTGTTGCTCCTAAATTTATTGCATTATCAACGCTTAGATAGGTATCTGCTTCTCCTGCATGTATAGTAAAAGGAATTTTTTTGTCTTTAGCTATTTCAAATAATTCTTTAAAATTATTAACAGGATAATTTTTTTCATCTCCAGCTAAATCGATACCAACAACTCCTTTATTGCGAAATTGATATGCAGCTTCTATAACCTTATAATTATCTTCGTAATTACTACCTCGCATCATACATAAAATAAGGTTAATTTTAATTGGTACTTGTTTTAATCCGTCTAAAATTGCAGTAATTACTTCTTCGATCGTTAGTCCTTGTTTAGTATGAAATAATGGAGCAAATCTGATTTCAGCATAAATGACGTTATCTTTTTTTAAATCCAAGGCTAATTCATAACTGATTCTAGTTAAGTTTTCTTTTGTTTGCATGATAGAAATAGGAAGTTTAAATTTGCTTAAGTAATCTTCTAAGTTTTTCGTATTATGATCAACACATATTTTTTCTTTTACTTTTTGCTCTTTTATATTTAATATAGATGCTATAGTAGAAGGCCTTACGCTACCATCTAAATGTAAATGTAATTCAACCTTTTTTAAATTTTCCATACTATCACCAAATATATTATATCATGTTTAAACAAAGAATAAATGAATTTTAAAATTTATCAATCAATGTTATAATATTAGTGGAGGATGTTATGGATAATATTGAATATCTTTTTTATGATGAGATAATTAAAGAGGCTGCTACAGGTTATGTGGATTGCGGATTCTTTGTTCCTATTTGTTTTTCCACTAAAGAATTAATCGACGGTAAAATATGTGAAATCACTAAAGCTAAAGATTTTAATAATACAATGATACCTAGTCTTTTAATTAAAAATAGAGAAAACTTAACCAATAGTATTCTTTCTTATTTAGAAGTAGCAGAAGAATTCTATAAAGATGATCCTAGAGTTAGCGACAGCAGTAATAAAAGTAAATATATTATTGCTAGTTTACTTGCTAATACTTTAGTTACGGATTTTAATGATTTAAACGAGTTGTTTGTAAGAGGAAAAAACTTTATTTTAGATAATTCATTAAATAATTTTATTGAAAGTAAAAATATAGGCTATTCTAATTTATTAAAGTCTAACATTATAGTTACTTTGGAAAAACAAAGTATTGTGGAAGAAACACCTTATGGTATTAATATTAAATTAGAAGACGATTTTAATAACACAATTTACGAATTTCCAACTATCAGATATGGTGTTAGTGATAACAAAGCATATATTTATGCTATTCAAGGAAGAAATAAAGTTAATAATGATAAAAAGGTGGAAAGGATTTTGAGAAAAGTAGGAGAAGGTTTCGATGAGCAGGGAACTTTAAGAGATCCTATTACTCATCCAGAGAATTTATATTCTATTAGTCCATGGTCATTAGTTGCACTATCTATAGTTATTCCACTAATAAAAAATTATAGTCATGTGGATGAATTTATTGCTCCTTATTTTTTAGTTAATCGATGGAATGCAGTAGAATTATCCTACGAAATTTTAAAAGAAAAATATAAAGGTGAAATGTCTAATCCTAAAGTAGCAAGTGTGATAGTGCGAAAAGCTAATCAAGTGGAGGAGCACGATCCTATTCAAAGAAATATTACGGACAAGTTTATTAGAAGTTTTAGAAGATTAGCTCATCATTTTTCTAATATTAGTATAGATAGTTTCCCTTTAGAAATGGATTCTGCATTACATTTTACAGTTGGAGACGATTATCATTGTAACAATACTTTACTTAACGAAGTTTATAGTTTATCTAACTCTTATATCAATAATTCAAAGTCTTATGGTAATCATAATTAAATGAGGTGTTTTATGAAAAGAATAATGTCCAAAGTAATAAAAACAGTATCAAATAAAGATATTAGCATTAAGAAAAATTATAAATTATTTAGAGTATTACAGAAAATAATTAATTCTAAGATTGTCAATAAACAAGAATATGAGGATATTATTTTTTATTTAGGCGATAGAAATATAAAAGCTAGAGTTTTTAATTATGAACATAGTATTCATAAAGCTATTATTTTTATTCATGGTGGTGGATGGGTAATAGGATCAGTTGAGTCTTATACTAATACTTGCATGGAATTATCTAAGAAAACAAAAAGAACGGTAATAGCTATTGATTATAGATTAGCACCAGAATTTCCTTATCCTAATGGATTTAATGATTGTTATGATGTGATAAAATTAATAATGGATAATTTGGATACTTTAGGATGGAAAGAAGAGGATATTTGTTTAATGGGGGATTCAGCAGGTGGAAATTTAGTGGCTGCTATTTCCTTAAAAGCTAGGTGTAATAAGGATTTTAAAATATATAAACAAATATTGTTATATCCTGCTTTACAAAGTGATTATTCTACTCATACTAAATTTAAATCTGTAATTGAAAATGGAAAAGACTATATTTTAACACAAAAACAACTACAAGAATATATGACTTTATACATATCAGATCCTAAAGATTTAGATAGTCCCTATGTGTCTCCTTTAAAAGCTAGAACTTTATTTTTTCAACCGGATACTTTAATAATAACATCTGATTTGGATCCATTGAGGGATGAAGGAAAGTACTATGCAAAAAGGTTAAAAAGATATTTTAATTATGTAGAATATTATAATTTTGAAGAAGCAATGCACGGATTTTTATCACAACCAATTCAAAAAAAGCATACAATGAAGGCGTATAATAAAATAATAAATTTTTTAGGTGATGTAAATGACTAGAAAGGATAAAAAGTGGTATAGATTAGATAATGCAGGTAAAATTTTTCCCCCTACTTCTAATAGAAGAGATCCAAAGGTGTTTAGATTTGCTTGTGAACTATATGAAGAAATTGATGAAAAAGTTTTGCAAGAAGCGTTAGATAAAACATTAGAAGAATATCCTTTATTTTTGTCTAGTCTAAAAAAAGGACTATTTTGGTATTACTTAGAATCTTCTAATATATATCCGAAAGTTACAAAAGAAGAGAATATTATTTGTGATAAAATGGATACAGAATTATTGTTTAGAGTTTCTTATTATCGAAAAAGAATTAATTTAGAGGTATATCATGCTTTAACTGATGGGACTGGGACGCTTTATTTTTTACGTTCTTTAGTAGTCAATTATTTAATAATTAAATATAAGATTAAAAAACCAATACTGGTGGATACTACTTCTGTTTACGAGAAGGAAATGGATAGTTTTGAGAAATATTATAAAAATTCTAAAAAGATCAAAATACCTAGAAATAGTAGAGCATATAATTTAAGTGGGAATAAATATTCAGAAGATAGGCTTAAAGTCATTGAGGGAATAGTATCTACTAAAGAAGTAATAAAATTAGCTAAGAAATTTAATACAACAGTTACTGTATATTTATCAAGCGTTTTGATTAAGAGTATTGGATCTACTATGAGTATCAAAGATAAAAGAAGACCAGTTGTTGTTACTATACCGGTAAATTTACGAAAATATTTTAAATCGAATACTGCTAGAAATTTTTTTAATACTATTACTGTTAAATATAAATTTAATGATAATAATGATAATTTAGAGGATATTATTAAAAATATTAGTGATCAATTTAAAAGTAATTTAACGAAAGAACAACTAGATTCTCAGATGAATTCGTTAGCTGTTTTGGAAAACGTATTTATCATTAGGCTTGTTCCGGTTTTTATTAAAGATCTAGTTTTAAAATATTTCCATGAAAGATCAAGAAAAGAACAAACGATTGCTTTATCAAATATAGGAATAGTAGAAATCCCAGAAGAATTACAATCCTATATAAAATTATTTGACGTTTTTGCTAGTACGGATAGTATGCAAATATGTATGTGTTCTTATTTAGATAATATGATGCTATCATTTACTTCCCATTTTACTAATACAGAAATTCAAAAAAACTTTTTTAAAGAACTAGTCAACAATAATATAGAAGTTACTATTAATACTAATATAGTGGAGGATAATAGTTATGAAGAGGTGCTATAAATGTAATGTTTTAATTAATTCTAATATTGCTAAATGTCCTTTATGTAAAAGTAATATAGAAGATGACTATAAGGATGAAAGTGTTTTTCCAACGATTCCTAATATGTATGCTAAACATACTTTAATTTTAAAATTACTTCTTTTCATATCTATATTTGGTTCTATTGTTTGTTTAATTTTAAATTATATAATTAATGATAAAATAGGATGGTCTTGGTTCGTGGTTGCAGGTATTTTCTCTTTTTGGGTCACTTTCATAACTGGTATTAAAAGAAGACATCATTTTATGAGATTATTATTTGCAGAAGTTATATTAATTTTAATAGCATCTATATTATGGGACTATTTTACAGGATGGCATTTTTGGAGTATTACTTATGTTTTACCGTTCTTGTGTATTTCGTATGTAACAATATTATTTTTCCTAAGAATTTTTCTTAAAAACATTTTTAGAGATTATGTAATATATATTTATATTAATTCATTAATTGGGTTAGTGCCATTTTATTTTATTTTGCGAGATTTGTTAGCTGTTAGATGGCCTTCTATTATATGCGTTATATTTAGTATTTTTTCTATTTTAGCTTTAGCAATTTTTAATCATCGTCAAATGAAAAATGAATTAGAACGAAGACTACATATTTAGTTATTGGGTATTTATGAAATGGATATTGATAATAGTACAATAATTTGATAAAATTTAAATATAGAGAAAGGGAGGAACTTATATGAGTCCAATTAAAGAAAGAAACATAGCGGTATGTGTAATTTTATCAATCGTTACTTGTGGGATTTATGGTATTGTTTGGTTTATTCTTATGACTGATGATATGAGATATGCAAGTGGGGATCAGACTTTATCTGGAGGAATGGCTTTTGTATTAACTTTAGTAACTTGTGGAATTTATGGAATTTATTGGGCATATAAAATGGGTAAAGCTAGTGCTATGGCAAAAGCTAATCGTGGTATGCCAGCCGAAGATAATTCCGTATTGTATTTAATTTTACAATTATTAGGTTTAGGTATAGTTAACTACTGCTTAATTCAAAATGATTTAAATAAAATGAGTAATACAACACAAGTATCTACAGGAGTATAAAAAAGAATTTATATTCTTTTTTATTTATTATGAAAAATAAAGAGTTTAAAAAAAGATTCGTTAAATTATTATTAGTTATTGCTATTCTTTTGATTTCGGTTTTCCTATATTATTTTTTGTTTCTTAATTATAACATTGTAATTCCTTGTTTCTTTCATAAAATTACAGGGTGGTATTGTCCTGGATGTGGTATAACTAGAATGATTTCTTCTCTTGCTCAATTTGATTTTTACCAGGCTTTTAGATATAATCCATTATTATTTATCTCTTTACCTTTTATTTTTGCTTGTATTATAGATATCACAGTTAATTGGTTATTAAATAGAGATACTTGGTTTTTTTATAGATTAAATAATAAATTTTGGTTAATTTTATTGGTAGTAGTATTAATGTATGGCGTAGTAAGAAATATTCCTTATTTTGATTATTTAATACCTACAGTGATAAATTAAATGATCATGGAGGATGTTATGAATATTTATTTGTATTTTTTATTATTTTTAATTTATTCGTTTATTGGATGGTTAGTAGAAATAGTCAATGTATCGTGGATTGAAAAAAGATTTGTGAATAGAGGTTTTTTATTAGGTCCATATTGTCCTATTTATGGAGTAGGTGGATTATTATGTTATTTGCTATTAAGAAAATATTTAAATGATCCCTTAGCTCTTTTTATGATGGCTATTTTAATTTTTTCTCTTCTTGAATATGTAACTAGTTATTTAATGGAAAAATTATTCAAAGCTAGATGGTGGGATTATAGTGATAAAAAATATAACATTAATGGTAGAATTTGTTTAGAGACTATGATTCCTTTTGGCCTTTTAGGTTGCTTTGCTATGTATATTTTAAATCCTTTGCTTATTAATATGCTGAAGCATGTTCCTAATACTTTTGGTATGGTTTTATCTAGTATTTTGTTTGTAGGATTTGTTGCTGATGTTTGTATTTCTTTTAAAGTTATAATTAATTTTAAAAATTTGGCTTTTTCGATTAGAAAAGATAGTACAGAGGAAATTACTAAGAGAGTAAGAGAAGTGTTATCTAAAAAATCAGTTTTAAGTAGGCGTTTAATTAATGCTTTTTCTAATTTGAAAATAATAAAAAACGCTAAGAAAAAGTAATGAGGGAGTTAAAATGAATAAAAAAGATAAATTAGATATTATTTATGAAGATAAAGACTTAATTGTAATAAATAAACCATGTGGACTTTTAACAGTTTCTACTGATAAAGAAAAAGAAAATACGTTATTTCACAAAGTATATATGTATTTAAAAAGAAAAAATAAAAGCAATAAAATATTTATCGTACATCGTTTAGATAGAGATACTTCAGGAATAGTACTTTTTGCTAAAGATGAAAAATTAAAATTCTTACTTCAAAATAATTGGGATAAAATAGTAAAAAATAGAAATTATATTGCTGTAGTTCATGGTAAGGTAGAAAAAGAAAGCGATATTATTATTTCTTGGCTTAAAGAAACCAAAACTCTTCTTACTTATTCTAGTGTCAATGAAAAAGAGGGGAAAAAAGCCATTACTAGCTACCGCCTGATATGTAAAAATAATAAGTATTCTTTTCTTGATATTTCATTGAAGACAGGTAGAAAGAATCAAATTAGAGTACATATGAAAGATATACATCATCCTATTCTTGGAGATAAGAAGTATGGAAAAAAAGACGGATTTCACCACATGTATTTACATGCCTATAAATTATCATTAATTCATCCAATAACAGGGAATTTATTAGAGTTTGAAACTGATATTCCAAATTATTTTACTAAATTATTAAAAGATGAATTTAATGAATAATTTTACTTATTAGGTTACATAATAGAAATGTGAAAGTTTTATGAAAATTAGCAAACTGTGTTGACAAGTGCTAATTATAGTGGTATAACGTAATTATGAAAGGAAGGGTGGATATGAATATAATCCCAAGAAGATATTATTTAGATGATTTTTTTGATAGTTTCTTAGCTTCAACTGATGAAAAGAATGCTATGAAATGTGACATTTATGAAAAAGGTGGCGATTATCATATCGAAATGGATATTCCTGGATTTGATAAAAAGGATATTAGTATCGAAACTGATAATGGATACTTGACAATAACAGCAGAGAAGAAAGATGAAGTAAATGAAGAAGAGAAAAATTATATAAGACGTGAAAGAAACTATGGTAAATATCAGAGATCTTTCTATCTAGGTGATCTTGAATCAGATAATATTAAAGCTGAATTTAAGGATGGTATGTTAAAACTTACTGTACCTAAAAAAGAAGTTGTTGAAACTAAAAAAACTATTGAAATCGAATAATAAACTAAAGGAGCATATATGCTCTTTTTCTTTTACAAAATAAAAATGTTCGACAAATTTTGTATATAAACATAATGTTAATAAGTAGTAAAGAAAACATGCTTTTTGACATTGTGCTTTTTTTATGTATTTTTAATAAAGAAACTAGAAAAATCAAGGTTATTTATATAGATAAAAAAACAAAAAAATTCAAAAAATGAAAATATTTAAAAATTAAAAAAGTGTATTTTTGCCGCAAAAAAATAATTTTAAAATATTATAAAAAATAATTTACTATTATAGATTTTGCTTGAAATATCAAGGAATAAGTGGATTTTTGATGTTGGATTTATTTAAAAAGAAATAAAAATAAAATAAGCAAAAAATAACAAAATTGGAAAGTGTAAAGTTTTAAAAAATTAATTTTTTGAATAAAAAGCTTATATTATAAGGGAAAAATTAAAATATAGAACAAATGTACATAAAAATTATTTAAAAAACAGTTGACTTTAAGTATAGTTGTATTAAAATTTAATTATAGAGAGAGGAAATATTGGAGGTAGTAAAATGGTAGGAACTGATGAATTATTAGAAAACTTAAAAGTCGTAAAAAGAAATGGTAAAAAAGTGGAATTTAACGGTGCTAAAATAGCTATTGCTATAAAAAAAGGCTTTGATAATTTAGAACGAGTGGAATATGCCGAATTAAATGAAGGTAACAATTATACTGAAAAAGATATTCAGAAAGTGTATCAAGCAGTAATCAAAAGAATTGAAAAAGATTATAAAAACGAAGAAAAGATAAAAATTGAAGATATTCAAGATATAATAGAAGCTGAACTGCAGAAACAAGGTTATATAGATGTATATAAATCCTTTTCTGATTATCGTGAACGCAGAAATCAATCTCGCGAAATGTTTTTTGACGATAAGAAAAAACATAAGTTCTTAAAAACTTTAGAAGGATTAGGACTTAAATCTGCTCATGAGGACGATACAAAAAGAGAAAATGCAAATGTCGATGGCGATACCGCTATGGGAACTATGTTGCAATATGGTTCTACAGTATCTAAAGAATTTGCTAAGGCTTATTTAATGAAGAAAAAATATGCAGATGCTCATGATGATGGTGATATTCATATTCATGATATGGACTTTTTACCAATGGGTACTACGACATGTATGCAAATAGATTTGGACAAATTATTTAAAAATGGTTTTTCAACGGGTCATGGTCATTTAAGAGAACCAAATGATATTATGAGTTATTCAGCTCTTGCTGCTATTGCTATTCAATCTAATCAAAATGATCAACATGGTGGACAAAGCATTCCAGCTTTTGATTATTATTTAGCACCTGGTGTGTTAAAAACATTTAAAAAACAATTTAAGCAAACATTAGCTGATTTATTAGATTATAGTGAATTTGGTTTATTTATTAATTTTAATACAGTGGTAAAAGAAATTGATAAATTAGAAAGTATAGAGATAGATTTAAGTATATTTGACAGATTCATAAAAGGTTCACAAGAGTTAAAAAGATTATTTGAATTATCTTATAATAAAGCTTTGAAGAAAACAGATCGTATTACTTATCAAGCAATGGAAGCTTTTGTTCACAATTTAAATACTATGCATTCAAGAGCAGGTGCTCAAGTACCTTTTTCGTCAATAAATTTTGGTACTGATACTTCTCGTGAAGGTAGAATGGTTACTGAAAATTATCTAAAAGCAGTAGATGCAGGATTAGGGCATAGTGAAACTCCAATTTTCCCTATTTCCATATTTAAAGTAAAAGAAGGAGTAAACTTTAATCCGGGAGATCCTAACTATGATTTATTTCAGTTATCATGTAAGGTGTCTGCTAAAAGATTATTTCCAAACTTCTCTTTTATAGATGCTCCATTTAATTTGGAATATTATAAAGAAGGGGATTATACAACAGAAGTTGGTTATATGGGATGTAGGACTAGAGTTTTAGGAAATCATGTAGATCCTGATAGATCTATCACTCCAGGAAGAGGTAATTTATCATTTACTTCTATTAACTTACCTAGGTTAGGTATTAAACATGGAATTGTATCAGGAAGAGAAAAAGCAGATTTAGATGGATTCTTCGAGGAATTGGGTGATTTGATAGAGCTTGTTAAAGATCAATTATTGGAACGCTTTGAAATTCAATGTAATAGACATGTTTACAATTTTCCATTCTTATTAGGACAAGGTGTATGGTTGGATTCTGAAAAACTAAAACCAGGGGATAGACTAAGAAGAGTATTAAAACATGGAACTCTTAGTATTGGATTTATTGGGTTAGCGGAATGCTTGAAAGCTTTGATAGGTAAACATCATGGTGAAAGTGAAGAGGCTCAAGAATTAGGATTAAAAATTATTGGTTTTATTAGAAATAAATGTGATGAGTATAGTGATAAATATAATTTGAATTTTACATGTTTAGCAACTCCGGCGGAAGGATTATCAGGAAGATTTACTAATATAGATAAAGCAATATATGGAAAAATAAAAGGAGTAACGGATAGAGAGTATTATACAAATTCGTTCCATATTCCAGTTTATTATAATATAACTATTGCTGATAAAATTCATAAAGAAGCACCATATCATGCATTAACTAATGCAGGACATATTTCTTATATAGAATTAGATGGCGATCCTACAGAGAATTTAGATGCATTTGAAAGTATTATTAGAATAATGAAAAAAGAAGGGATCGGTTATGGAGCGATTAACCATCCTGTAGATAGAGATCCAGTTTGTGGATATGTAGGTATTATTCATGATGTATGTCCAAAATGTGGACGCCGTGAAGGTGAATCAGTAAGTATGGAAAAGATCACAAGTCTAAATTGTGATTGTAATAGATAGAAGGGAGAGGAAAAAATGGAAAGAGTAGAATTAAAGAAAGAGAATGGAAAACAAGTAGGAGAAGGTGTAGGATTCGAAAGAATTCGTAGAATTACGGGGTATCTTGTTGGTACAGTAGACAGATTTAATAATGGTAAACGCGCTGAAGAACATGATCGTGTAAAACACGATGCTACTGGTATCTGTTCTTGCACTAAATAAAATGCAAGTAAGATTGGCTGGCAATGTTCAACCCGACAGTATTGTTGATGGTGAGGGAATAAGAGTAGTAGTATGGATGCAAGGGTGTTCCCATAACTGCCAAGGCTGTCACAATCCTAATACACATTCCTTTGATGGAGGGTTTCTTTCAGATACAGAGGAAGTAAAGAAAGAAATTTCTAAATTGAAATCTATAACTGGTGTGACCTTGTCTGGAGGGGATCCTATGTTTCAAATAGAAGCCTCTTTAGATATTGCAAAATTTGCTCATCAAATAGGATTAAATGTTTGGTGCTATACTGGATATACTTTTGAACAACTATTAGCTATTGCTAGAATCAATTCTAAAATGTTAGAATTATTAAAAGAACTAGATGTAGTAGTAGATGGTAAATTTATTTTAGAAGAAAAAAGTGCGGATGTTAAATTTAGAGGTTCTAAAAATCAAAGAATTATTGATGTACCAAAGAGTTTAAAAGAAAATAAAGCAATAAATGTAGAAAAATATGATATTAAGGAAAGTGGTTTTGTAAAGGAGGAACCTTTATATATATAACTACTTTTCTTTTTTTGACAATTTTTTTAAGAATATTTTTATAAATAGATTATTAAAAATGTTGTTATTAAACAGAAAATATTATGAATGATAATCTAGGTTTACTTTAGATGTTAATTATGATACGATCTAACTATAGTCGGGAGGGACTTAATGTGAATAAAGATAATAAGGTAATGGAAATTATTTTAAGTTTAGAAAAAAATCATGGAAATTTAAATTATAAGGATATTAAAGAATTATTAATTAAATTTAATGAAAGTAATGAAAAAAATCTTGAGTCATTAATATTAGAAGAATTTGAAAAAAGAAAAGATGAGGAAAGAAAAAAACAGGAAGAAATAAAAAAATATAATATGGAGCATCATTATGTGAATCCTTTTGCTGATAAAGGAATTTATACTATTAATGATCTATATAAATATATGAATGATAATTTTGAATATGGGGGAGTTTTAGAAATAGATGGCAAACGTTGGAAGTTACCATTTGGTCCAGTTAATGGGGTTGTAAAAGATAATAAAATAATTACTTATTATAATGAAGATATATTTAATTTTATTATAGACTTTTATTCTAAATTAAAACCTAATGATGCAATGATTTCTCGTGTTAAGAATCAGTATAAGAAAAAAGAAATTGATATATGTAAAGAAAAAGAATATCAAACAATAATTAATACAGTTAGTGGGTATGTCCAAACTAAACTTTGGAAACAAAGGAATGTTAGTGAAATTTTAAATGATCAAGTATCTAACTGTTATGAATCTTCATATTTAGTAGGGGAATTTTTAAAGTTGAATGACATTAAATATCAAAAATATTTGGTTGGTAGATATGATAATATTTATTTAGCACATATGTTTATTACATATCATATAAAGGATAAATGGTATTATTTTGAGCATGCGTTAAGGGACTTTAAAGGTCTTTATGAATATGATACCAAAAGTGAAATGGAACAAGATATTTTTGTTAAATTTATTTATAATGATAATTATAAAAGAGAGGAACATTTTAAGTTCGATAATTATTTTTTAAAGCCAATTAAAGATTTGGATCCGTTAGGAACTTTTAGTGATTACTTTAAATATTTTTCAACTATCGATAGTATTAAATTGAAAATTAAAAATTATGATATTTTACTTAAATTAACTAATGCTATAGCACATGAAATAATAAAACCAGGATTAATACATATGAATGGAGAAAGTATTTTTTATAGTATATTAGAGTTACCCAAAAAAGAAGATTATTGTGATGTTGAACTATGGAATAAAAAAGTGTTTCATATTTTGAGAAAAAATATTATTAATTTGTGCTTTTATTATCCAGAAGATTTAGGATCTATTTATACTTTGTCTACGCAAGGAGGCTTCTATAAATATAATAATATTGTTGTAATTGATAATGAAAAGACAAGATTTCAAGTTTTATATAGTAAATTATTGGTTTCTAATCTTTATAATATTAATTTATTAAAGAAAAAGTTAGAAAATAAAGATAATAATGATATAAAAGAAATATTAATGTTTTCAATGTTTCTCAATAATAAATCTGATTTGTATGAATATGCTTGTTATTTTGCTACAGAACTTGGAAAACAACTATTAAAAGAAAATAATACTGATAAAATTAATGAAATTGTTTTAAATGATATCGATTTAAATGCAAATATTGATAATGTTAATTTTAAATTAGATAAAGACCATTTCCTTAAGCAAATTGTTGTGATAGCAAAAGCAATGGAAATACTAAAAGACTGTATAAAATTAGTAATTAACAAAGATTATCAAAAAGATTTAATCAATTGTTTTGTAGATTATTTAGTTTATATGATAGATGTGAAAAAGTATGATATTCAGAATATTTATAATAATGAAAGTGATAATAGTCCATTTGTAAATGAATTAGTTACAAAATTATTGAGCAAATTATTAGAAAAAATGGATGCTCAGGAATAAAAAGCACACGGCTTTTTATTTTTTTTGGATAGCAAAAATAATTAATATATAAAGCTATGAAATATTATTGTTTACACTGTTGCGCTATGGAAATAATTGTCAAACTTTACCATTTTAAAAAAAATACAATTGTTTGACTTGAACTTGATTTAAGGTATATACTATAGTTATTAGGAGGAATTTGTATGACAAAAGTAGATGATGGTCAAAAAAAGCAAGAAATGATAATAAGACTAAGTCGAATTGAAGGTCAAGTAAGAGGCGTAAAACAAATGGTTAGTGATGACAGATACTGTGACGATATTTTAATTCAAGTTTCAGCTATTATCAATTCTTTAAAGAGTTTTAGTAACACTATCTTAAAAGATCATTTGTCAACCAAAGTTGTTGATGATTTGAAAAACGGCAAACTAGAGACCGTCGATGAAGTAATTACTTTGTTTAGCCGTATTAATTAAGATAAAAATTCCTATTAAAAACTATCATTTTGTGATAGTTTTTTTGTTAAATATGTTATAATTTATGATATAAAATGGTGATAATATGAATAATAAAATTAGAGTAGATATAGATAATAAAGAAGATATTTTTAATAAATTTAATAATCAACAGATATCAGAAGAATTAGGAGATTACATCTATAATTGTGCAAAAATGTTTCCTACGAATAAAAAAATAACAATTTATATAAATAATAGTGTGATTTTTTCTAAAGAAGAAAAACAACAATTAGTAGATGGGATAAGAGAATATTATGGACTATTAGTTAAGAAAAAAATGTTTTATACTAAATTTAATAAGTTAAAGAGAATTATTTTGTTTTTGATAGGAATATTATTAATTATTTTATCGGATAGTTTTAGCCATATTATTAAGTTTTTACTTCCAGAATTATTTCTTATTGCTGGATGGGTAGCTATTTGGGAGGCAGTATATAGTGTTTTGTTTGTTGATAATAAAATAAAATTAGAAATAAAAAAAGCTAGGCAATTATCTAATTGTGAAATAAGGTTTAAAGATTATAAATAATAAATATAAGATTAATAATAATAGAAGGAGGTACTTTACATGTTAAAGCATATTCGAAATAATTTGAAAGAGGCTCTTGTAAGTATTATGCCTATAGTTATTATTGTTATGTTATTAAGTTTGTTAATTCCTATGGATCCAACTTTGATGATATCCTTTTTACTGAGTTCTATTATTTTAATCGTTGGTACAACATTATTTACTTTTGGTGCTGATATTTCTATGCTATTAATTGGAGAAAAAATAGGTAATCAGTTAGTTCGAAGCAAGAAAATATTATTGATCCTTTTGGTTAGTTTAGTAATAGGAATAGCTACTACTATTGCTGAACCTGATTTAAGAGTATTAGCGGATCAATTGACCTCTATTCCTAGTAATTTGTTAATTCTTATTATAAGTGTAGGCGTAGGAATTTATATGGTATTGTCTTCTTTGAGATCTTTATATAATTTAGATCTTAATACAATGCTATTTGTTAGTTTTATTATTATTTTCGGACTCATGTTATTTGTTCCTAGTGATTTTATTCCGATTGCATTTGATTCAGGTGGAGTTACTACAGGAACTATTAGTATACCTTTTATTATGACTTTAGGAGTTGGATTAACAGCTAGTAGAACTGATAAAAAAGCTAAAGAATCTAGTTTTGGTTTAGTTGCTCTTTGTTCAACGGGCCCCATTTTAATGGTTATGTTAATGGGAGTATTTTTTAATAATGTTAGCGATGTTAATTTAAGTGAGTTAGTTAATACTAGTTTTGATTATAATACTTACTTGAATCAGTTTATTATCAGTTTAAAAGATGTTCTTTTTTCAATATCACCAATTATTGTTATATTAATTATTTATCAATTAATAACAAAAGAAATAGGTAAATTAGAAATGAGAAAAATTATTTTAGGAATTATTATTATAATCATCGGATTAACTTTATTTTTGATGGCAGCGAACGTTGGTTTTATGGATATGGGATATTTTATTGGAGAATATATGGTTGATACTAATTACAGTTATTTATTGATACCAATAGTCATGTTATTAGCTTTTTTTATAGCAGTGGCAGAACCAGCAGTTAAAATATTAGTGGATAAAATTGAGGAGATTACGGAAGGAAGCATTTCTAAAAAGTCCATGAAATTGGGCTTATCTTTAGGAGTTAGTTTAGCAGCAGGAATGGCAATGATTCGAGCTTTTACTGGAATATCATTTTTATATTTTGTTATACCTGGTTATGTACTTTGTTTAATACTTATGTTTTTGGTACCCAAAACCTTTACAGCTATTGCCTTTGATTCTGGAGGAGCAACAGGTGGAACGCTAACTACTACATTTTTATTACCTATTGCTATAGGGGTTTGTTTAGCTAATGATGGTAATATCTTAGTAGATGCTTTTGGACTAGCAGCTTTAGTATCTTTAATACCGATTATAATGATTCAATTAATTGGAATATTATATAAAGTAAAAAATAGAAATACTATTAGTGTTGAAGAATTTGATGAAACTATTGTTGATTATAATTGGGAGGTGACGAATGGTTAACATAAAATTGTTATTTGTTATTTTGGATGATGGAAATGATTATAAAATAAAAGATATATTTAACAAAAATAATATTAAAGTTAAGATAGCTACTCATTGTAATGGTACAGCGTCACCTAGTGTATTAGATTATTTTGGACTTGTGGAAACTAGAAAAAATGTATATTTAGGAATTATTCCAGAGTATGTAGAGGATAAAATATTAGGACAGTTAAATAAAGCTTTTTCTATTGAAAGTCCTGGTACAGGAATAGCTTTTACCATTCCTATTTCAAGTTCTAATAAATATTTATCAGAATCATTTGAAAAGGGTGTAATAAAAAAGGAGAAATTATCTATGGATGAAAAAAGATTAAAATATCATTTAATCATTACTATTGTGCTAGAAGGCCATTTGGAACAAGTTATGAATGCTGCTAAAAGAATGGGGGCAACGGGGGGAACGGTTATTAGAGGTAGAGGATTAGGAAATAATGAAATGGTAAAGTTATTTGGCTTTGAAATAGAGCCTGGAAGAGAATTAGTGTTTAATATTGTAGAAGAAAGCATTAAGCATAAAGTTATGGAAGAGATAACTAAAGAAGTAGGAATAAAAACTCCTGGGAAAGGAATATGTATATCATTACCAGTAGATTCTGCTATAGGCTTTAAATAAAATAAATATTTTTTAAATTAAGTATTGACATTAGTAATTATTATGATATAATTTTAGATGTCTACTTAATTGCGGACGTAGTTTAATGGTAGAACCTCAGCCTTCCAAGCTGACTACGTGGGTCCGATTCCCATCGTCCGCTCCATAGTGAAATCTGCTCGAACTTTTCGAGTCTTGATAAATAACTAATCTAGAAATGGATTAGTTTTTTTTGTGTTTTAGAAAACTACCCTACTTTAAAAAGAAAGGATGGAACTATGGTAAATATTATTAAAGAAGAAATTTCATTAGAAGAGTCACTAAAAAAGAAAATTGAATTTATATGTGAATTTGCTAAAGTACAACCAACTATTATTAATGGTAGTATTAGAAAAATTGACAAGACGAACTTAACTTATATTGAGCCACATAGAATTATTATTAATAATATTACTTTTCTTGCTTTTAACTATTCTAATGAAATATTTATAGAAAATTTATCAAATAAGATTAAATTATCTGAATTAGAAAATTATATAAAATAAATTAATACCTATTGATAGGATTGACAAATCAAATTTAAAAGTATATTATATAAAACCAATAAATGACAAGCAGTATCCGTCTTTTATTAGAAAGCGAGGTACATCTATGGTCAAGTGCACAATTAATAAAAAATATAATATGAAATTAAGTGGAGTCAAAGGTATTAGTTTGAACTAGTATTTTTGACTCCCTTTTTTGTTGATAAAAGGAGTTGATAAATAATGAATGAAGAAAATAAAATTGCAGGATTATATATAAGAGTTAGTACCGAAGATCAAGCACGAGAAGGATTCAGTTTAAAGGAACAAGAAAAACGTTTAAGGGCTATGTGTGAATACAAAGGATATGAAGTATATAAAATATATAAAGATTCTGGTATAAGTGCTAAAACAGGCAATTATCGACCTGCTTTTGAAGAATTATTACAAGATATAAAAGATAAAAAATGTAATACTATTGTCGTTTTAAAATTAGATAGATTAACTCGTTCTGTTTATGATTGGGAAAATATATTAAAATTTTTAGAAGAAAACGATGCTTATTTAGATTGTGCTAATGATGATATAAATACTACTAATGCTAATGGTAAAATGATATCAAGAATATTAACAAGCGTTTCTCAACAAGAAATAGAAAGAACAAGTGAAAGAACTAAAGTTGGTTTAGCAGGTGCAATTAAAGAAGGTCATATTCCTGCTCGTGCTCCACTCGGCTATAAACATGTAGATAAAAAATTAGTACCGGATCCACTTACAAAAGATATTGTAATAAGAATATATGATTTATATTTTGAAGGTAAATCTTATTATAATATTGCAACTATATTTAATGAAGAACAAGTATTGGGAAAAACTAATTGGAAAGATACAGGAATATTAAGAATAATCTCAAATGAGGTTTATAAAGGTGATTATGTACATGGTAAAAGAACAAATCATCCTACTTACTATAAAGATGTTATTGAGCCAATAGTAAGTAAAGAAATGTGGGAAAACTGCCAAGTTCAAAAAAAGAAAAATCAAAAGAACTATATGAGAACACAAACTTATATTTTTTTACAAAAGTTAAAATGTCCAAAATGTGGAAGAATACTTGCTGGTGGTGCTTCACATAAAATTAAAACTGATAAATGGTATTTCTATTATAGATGTGAAAATTGTAAAAACAATATTCACGAAGATAAAATTGAAGAAAAAATTAAAAACTTACTTGCTGATATATTAGAATACGATAATGTTGTTAATGAGTTCTTTTTACCAGTATTAAAATCAAAAGTGGATAATCCTAAAGAACAATTAGAAAAAGAATTAAAAAACTTAAATAATAAAAAAGAAAGAATTAGAAAAGCATATATTGATGAATTATTTAATGAAGAAGAATTTAAACAAGAATCTAAATTAATTGAAAATCAAATTGAAAAGATTAATTCTAAATTATTAGAAAACTCACAAGTAGAACAATTAAACTTTACTACTGAAGATATACTTCTAAAAAGAGATATGGACTTTATCAA
>CALVYA010000010.1 GCA_944371905.1 uncultured Bacilli bacterium
TGTACAAAAAAGATGAATCTGTGGATAAAACAAATTCATCTTTTCTTTTTTTATAAAATTTTACCGGAACTCAAATTATTAAAGTTTCTTTAGTTATAAAAAAGCTAGTATTTAATTTTACTAGCTTTCTCTAATGTTCTTTTAATATCTCTTTCTTTTATTGCTTCACGTTTATCATAATTTTTCTTGCCTTTACATAAACCAATTAATATCTTAGCTTTATTGTTTTTAAAATACAATTTTAATGGAATAAGTGTATAACCTTCCAATCGGATTTTGTCATACAATTTTATTATTTCTTTTTTATGCATCAATAATTTTCTAGTTCTTGTTTCACTATGATTAAATATATTCCCTTCTTTATATTCGCCTATATACATATTTAATATAAATAATTCTCTATTTTTTACAATTGCATAACTATCATTAAAATTACAGGCACCATTTCTTATTGACTTTATTTCTGTACCAGTGAGTACAATTCCACATTCATATTCTTCTTCTATAAAATAATCATGTTTAGCTTTTCTATTATATATTTCCATTATTTCACTTCCCTAAATTGGTGATTTAATTACTTTACCACTTCTACTAGTTATAATATCCATGTACTCATCATAGTAACTTCGATAACCAGGTAATATAGAATCAGTTACTTTATTAAAAGGGTATACTTTAAAATTACTTTTCACATTGCCATCATTATAATTAGTATAAGTGAGAGTGGCTGTTGGCTTACTTATCATTAAATCACCATTATTTTTCTCAATATTCACTGAAACCATCAAACCTATCCTTCTTTCTAATCCTTCTTGACCAGATAAAAAATTACCAAGCGAATAAATAATTAAAGTATCATCAACATAATCAATTGGCTCAATAACATGTGGATGATGTCCGATCACAATATCTACTCCTAAACTAGCTAAATAATTAGCGATTTTCTCTTGTTCTTCTGTTATTTCAAAACTGTATTCTTCTCCCCAATGCATTGATACTAATAATAAATCTACTTTATCACGCACTCTTTCAATATCTTCTTTTACTTGTTTCTCATCATAAACATTAACATAATAGTCGTTTTCACTTCTAATACCATTAGTAGTAGTAGTATAGGCTAACAAAGTATACTTAATACCATTTTTTTCTTTTATTTCGATGTTATTTCTATCTTTCCTAGAATTCCTTGATCCACTAGTTAATACATCCCTTTGATTCTTCCAATAATTATTAGAACTTATTACCGCTTCACTTCCCCTATCCAAAGTATGATTATTAGCTAAACTCACTAGATTAAATCCTGCATTAATGAATGCATCTCCCACTTCTTGTGGGGAATTAAAAGAAGGATAACTAGATAAGCCAATATCTGTACCTCCTAAAATTGTCTCTTGATTGTAAAAAGCTAAATCATAATTTTTTACTATTGGACTAATTAGTGATAACATTTTATCAAAATTATATATTCCATCCTCATATGCGTCATCATAAACACTACTATGAATAAGTGAATCCCCTACCATGATTAAGGATAATTCGTTTTCTTTTTCAATGACATTTTTTTCATGGTTTTTCTTTTCATAAGAATTAGATTTATTATTTTTAACCGCTAAGAAAAGAAGTATTACTATAGTTATAAAAATCATAAGCAATACGATTCTTCTAAATTTTAATTTTCGTTTTCTTTTCTTAGCCATTACTCCTCCTATAATTTTTTTATTATTTCAAAGTCTATTGTTTTACGATCTTTAGAAGCATCTTTTACTTTAATTAATACTCGATCTCCTAATCTATATATTAATTTTGTTCTTTCCCCTGTTAACGTTTGAGTAGCTTCATCGAAAATGAAATAATCTCCTAAATCATTAACATGAACTAATCCTTCTACTAAATTATCCAGTTGAATAAACATTCCAAAGTTATTAACACTAGATATAATTCCTTCATATTCTTCCCCAATATGATCAGCCATATACTCAGCCATTTTCATATCTTCTACTTCTCGTTCACATTCTACCGATTCTCTTTCTTTAAATGATGAATTATCAGCAATATAAATAAGTTTCTCTTCCCAATGTCTTATTGTATTACTAGACATATCATTATGAAATAAATATGTTCTAAGTAGACGATGTACTGTAGTATCTGGGTATCTTCTAATTGGTGAAGTAAAATGAGTGTAACATTTACTAGCTAGTCCGTAATGTCCTAAATTTTGAGGTAAATAGATAGCTTTTTGCATATTTCTTAATAATAGACTTGATAAAATTTTAAATTCTTTCTTATCCTTTAAAAACTTAATTAATTTTTGAATTGATTTTGGACTAACATCTTTAATATTACCTGTTACAGTATATCCTAAAGTTTGTAAAAATGACAAATAAGTTCTTATCTTATCTTCTTTTGGATATTCATGAACTCTATAAACAAATGGTAAATCCATATAATATATATGCGTTGCTACACATTCATTAGCACTAATCATAAAATCTTCTATTAATTTTTCACCTAATCCACGCTCACGCAACACAATATCGATTGGATGACAATTACTATCAACTAAAATTTTAGCTTCATCCACCTCAAAATCAATACTTCCTCTTTGTTCTTTTGCTTTTCTAATTATTTTAGATAACTCTAGCATTGTTTTTAAATCATCAACATAAGGCTCATATCCTTCTGGAACAATATTCTCCTCTAAAATTTGATTTACTTTTTTATAAGTCATTTGAATTCTAGATTTAATAACACTCTCAAAAATTTCATAATCGACAGTTTTACCATTTTGATCTATTTCCATAACACAAGAAATGGCTAATCTTTCCACATCTGGATTAAGGGAACATATACCGTTAGATAATTTATGAGGTAACATTGGTATTACTCGATCCACTAGATACACAGAGGTCCCACGTTCCATTGCTTCTTTATCTATAGCACTTCCTTCTTTAACATAATAACTAACATCTGCAATATGAACTCCTAATTTATAATTTCCATTTTCTAATTTTTCAATTGATATTGCATCATCTATATCTTTTGTATCATCTCCATCGATAGTAAAAATTACTTCTTTCGTTAAATCTCGTCGTCCTATTTTATCCTCTTCCTCTACTTCTTCTTTAATAGTATCTAACTCTTCAATAGTCTCTTCATCAAAAGTGTCTTTTATATTATATTTACATACTACCGACAATATATCAACACCTATATCATTTTTATGACCTAAAATACGAAGAACTTCTCCATTAAATCTATTATTACTAATTTGAGAAGTCAATTTAACTACTACTTTATGTCCATCCACTGAACCTTTATTCTTACCTTTAGGTATTTCGATATTAACTTTTAATTTTTCATCATCAGGAATAATATATCCTTTACCTTTCTTGAAATAAATTTCCCCCACTACTGTGGATAATTCTCTTTTAACAACTCTTACTATTCTACCTTCTATTCTCCCATCAGGTTTATTACTCAATATTTCTACTAAAACAATATCTCCATTAATAGCGCCATTCATATTATCCATACTAACAAAAATATCTTCTTCTTGATTAGAAATATCTACAAAGCCAAAACCCTTTTTATTAGTACGCATAATTCCTTTTCGTAAATTGCTGTTTTCAAAAATCATATATTTATCTTTATTAGAATGGTAAATTTCTACTTCCTCTTCTAATTCTTTTAACGTCTTAATTAATTCTGTCGTCTCTTCCACTGTTTTAATATTTAAAGCAGAATCAAGTTCCTCAAACGTTAAAGCTCTGTTATATTTTTTTAAAATTTCTAATACTTTATCCTTCATTTTATCCACCTAACAAAATTATACAATAAAAAAAGGACTATTCCTAGTCCCTATCTTATACAAATTCCATAACTAAACTAACTACAAAAAATATTAATCCTAATGTCATAGTTAATCTACTAATAAATAATTCTGCGCCACGTTCTTTTCTTTGACTAAATAAATCTGAATTACCTCCAGAAATAATTTGTGATGCACCCTCTGCTTTATTACTTTGTAATAACACAATGGCAATTAGTAATAATGATATGATTATTAAAAATATCTTCATACCAATCCCTCCGTTTTCTATATGATATTTTAACATATCAGTATAGAAAATGCAAATAAAATCACAAGTTAGTTAGTATATTTATTAGAAAGTTTTTCTTCAATTCTTAATAATCTATTATATTTAGCAATTCTTTCACTTCTTGATAATGATCCAGTCTTAATTTGTCCTAAATTTAGTCCAACAGCAAGATCAGCTATAGTTGTATCTTCTGTTTCACCACTACGATGAGAAATTATTGTTTTATATCCGTTAGCTTTAGCTAAATTAATAGCCTCTAGAGTCTCAGTAATAGTTCCCACTTGATTTACTTTTATTAAAATGGCATTACCTGCTTTTAAATCGATACCTTTTTGTAATTCTTTCTTATTAGTTACAAATAAGTCATCTCCAACTATTTGTACTTTATCTCCAACTAGTTTAGTAAACTTAGTAAATCCTTCCCAATCAACCTCTGAGAATGGATCTTCTATAGATATAATTGGATATTTATTAATTAATTCTACATAATAATCAATTAATTCATCCGTAGATAAAACTCTGTTTTCTCCCTTTAAATCATATTTTCCATCTTCATAAAATTCACTAGAGGCAACGTCAAGTCCAATACAAACATCTTTTCCAGGTGTATATCCAGCTTTTGTAATAGCTTCTACGATTAAATCTAATCCTTCTTTATTATTATCCAAGTTAGGTGCAAAACCACCTTCATCTCCAACACTAGTAGCTAGTCCTCTTGATTTTAAAATACTTTTTAAAGTATGGAAAACTTCTGCTCCGATTCTTAACGCTTCACTAAATTTAGAATTTATTGGTATAATCATATATTCTTGGAAATCTAAGTTATTATCTGCGTGAGCTCCACCATTTAAAATATTCATCATTGGTCTTGGTAAGCTATACTCTGTACCAATATATTCATATAACTCCTTATTAGATTCTTTTGCTGCTGCTTTTAGACAAGCCATAGAAACTCCTAAAATAGCATTAGCTCCAAGTTTACTTTTATTTACAGTTCCATCTAATTCTAACATGATATTATCTATTTTTTGCTGTTCAAAAACATTTTCTCCAATTAATCTTTCTTTTATTACAGTATTAACATTATTGACAGCTTTTAATACACCTTTACCTAGATATCTATTACCACCATCTCTTAATTCTAATGCTTCTTTTATTCCTGTAGATGCTCCAGATGGAACTAGTGCTATCGCTTTTACTCCATCTTCTAGAACTACTTCCACTTCAACAGTTGGATTACCTCTAGAATCTAATACTTCTCTTCCTATTATGTTAGCTATTTTCATTATTATCTCCTATCCTTTCTATACATTCTTTATATTCTTTTCCCCTATCTTCAAAGCATTTATATTGATCCCATGATGCTGAAGCAGGGCTCAATAATATTATATCATTTTCACTAGATAATTCATATGCTTTATTAACAGCTTCACTCAAATTATTAACAACTTCTGTCTCGATCATCAATTTATCTCCGAATTCTTTAATTCTCTTTTTATTTTCACCATAACAAACTATTAATTTAACATGGGTCATATAATCTTTCAATAAATTGAAGTCTTGTTGACGTTCCATTCCACCTAATATTAAAATGGTAGGAGTATAAAAAGAAGATAAAGCAATTTGTGTAGATTTTATATTAGTTGCTTTAGAATCATTATAGAATTTTCTAGTATTTATTTCCTTAACAAATTCTAATCTATGTTCTACTCCCCTGAAATTGTTAAGAACATTAAATATCGCTTTATTGTCAATTCCTAGTTCTTTAGCAACCATAATACTTGCCATAATATTTTCATAATTATGCATTCCTACTAATTTAATATCATCAAGATGAATAACTAGTTCATCATAATAATAAATACTATTATCTTTTATATAACATCCGTTAATTATATTTTTATTAGAAAAATACTTAATGGTAGATTTAATATCTTTACCTATTTCTACAACATCATTGTCTTCAATATTTAAGATTGCTATATCATCTTTAGTTTGATTTTTAAAAATTTTGGCCTTAACTTTCTTATAATTATCATAGCTTTTGAAAAAATCAATATGGGCTTCTGATAAATTAGTCATAACGGCTATATGCGGATTAAATTTATCAAGATTTTCTAGTTGCTGACAAGATACTTCCATTACAATAATATCGTCTTTATGTAACTTTTCTAAAAAACCACATAAAGGATATCCAATATTTCCAGTTAAGTGAACGCTTTTACCGCTTTCTTTAATTATTTCATAAATCAAAGTTGTAGTAGTAGTTTTTCCATTGGTACCAGTAATACCTATTAAAGTAATATCACTAGGTAATAGTCTATAAGCCATTTCTACTTCGTTAATCACTTCTATTCCCAACTCTTTTGCTTTTAAAACATATTTGTGATCAATGGGAACTCCTGGATTTTTAATCAAATAGTTAAAACTCCCATCTAAAATATCATCTGGATGACTGCCAAGAATAATCTTTACTCCTAAAGATTCTAATTCTTTAATTTTCTTATCATCTTGATCTTCTTTTAAATCATTTAATATGACTTCATTACCTCTTTTAGCAAGCAGTTTAGCTGCTTCATATCCACTTCTTGCAAAACCTAAAATAAATATTTTATTATTTTTAAACATAAATACACCTCTTTTATTTTTTATGATTAAAGTAATCATCAATTACTTTCTGATTATTATTATCTAAAATAAATTGTTTCTCTTTATCCGTTTTTATTATAACTAACATAATTATAGGTATAATACTAAATATAAATGCAGTAATACTCTGAAATCTATCATTCATTAAATAAATTATTATATTAAATATAAATAGTAAAACACTTAATATTAAACGCACGTCTTTTTTGGTTATAAAATCATTTTTATTTAACCCATATATTATTGCATACTTAACAGCCAAATAATTTACGGATAAAAAGTAGGCAAAATTTATTAAAATATGCGTATCTATAACACCAAAAACAACCGCTAAACCATATCCTATAATCATTAAAGGAACATATCTTAAAAATAAATATATAGATAATAACATTTCATTTTTCATACAACCACCATTATAATTATACTATTATTATATTTTTTTGAAGTAGAATATTTTAAATTATTTATCAATATGATATAATTTTTACATAAGGAGGAGTGACATGAAAATAACTATAATAGATGAACAACAATTTGATAATTATTCCAAAACTCATGAATACAGTAGTTACTATCAATCTTCTTCTTATGCAAAACTAATGAATCATCATGGACTTAAGCCTATGTATTTAGGGTTTTATGATGAAAACAAATTAATTGGCACATCATTAATTTTATCTAAACCATCTTTTATGGGATTTAAATATGGATATGCTCCTAGAGGGTTACTTATCGATTATAATAACTATAATCAAATAATAGAACTTGCTAAAGATTTAAAAAATTTTTTATTTAAAGAAAGATTCATTTTATTAAAAATAGATCCCTTAATTTTAATTAGTAAACGTGATAAAGATGGAAATATTATTTACGAAAATTCTCATCGTGATAACATTATGGAAACTTTTAAGAGTGCAGGATTTCATCATTGTGGTTTTAATAAAATTTTCGAATCAGTCAAACCAAGATGGTTTGCTTATTTAGATTTACAAAACGATGAAGACAATCTATTTAAAAATTTAACAAAACAAACAAGAAACAAAATTCGTAAAGCAATGAAATTAGGAGTAGAAATATATCAAGATAAAGATGCTATAACTAAAATATATCCCTTCATCGCTAGAAAAGGTAATTATTCCTTAAAATATTATCAAGAATTTAGTGAACTATTTTCTAATAATTTAGAAATCTATGTTGCCAAAATAAATACTGAAAAATATGTGGAAGGAAGTAGATTACTATATGAAAAAGAATTAGAGTATAACGAGTATTTAAATAATATTATTAGTCGCGACGGTTATAAAGGAAAAGATATGAAAGATATCTTAAGTAAAAAGATGGAATCTGATAAGTTACTAATTATATATAAAGAATATTTAGTCAACTCAATCACTTTATTAAGAAATCATCCAGAAGGTATTAGTATTGGTGGTACTATTATTGTAAAAGAAAAAGATACTGTTCATCTATTAATAGATGGCTATGATAAAACATATAGTAAATTTTGCCCATTATACCTTACTAAATGGGAAATAATAAAAAAATATCTTAATTCTAATTTTAAGTATTTTGATATGAATGCTGTTACTGGAATATTCGATACAAAAGAAGAAAATCCTTACCGTGGTTTAAATGAAATGAAATTAGGATTTAATACTACTGTTTATGAATATATAGGAGAGTTTAATCTTATCATTAATAATCCAATCTATGCCTTATATAAAAACATAGTAATAGATGACTCTATAAAAAATATTGCTAAATAACTAGCAATATTTTTTATTAAACCTTAATTTTTTATATATTTCAGATACAATTAAGATAATAGTTGAAAGTAAAAATAAATATATCAAATGCAATACTGGAATTGGGGAAGTTTGCAAAAATTTACTTAAGATATCTACTTCTCCAAATATAATCTGTAATATGATTGCCCCTACAATACTAAATACTATAAACGGATTAGTTTTTAAAGAAACTTTATAAAATGATTTATCTTCACTTCGGCAATTAAGTACATGCATATTTTGCATAAATACCATAAGCATTACAATATAACCTCTAGCAACACTAACATCCATATTCAAATAATTCAATAGATATAACCATACTAAGAATACAACAATACCTATCGTAGTACCAGATAATAACACTTCTTGTAATAGTTTCTTATTAAAAATAGATTCCTTAGTACTTCTAGGTTTTTCCCTCATAATATCTTTATCAGGTTTTTCAAATGATAAAGCTAAATCTTGTAGTCCATCTGTTACAATATTTAACCATAATAATTGAATTGCAACAAGTGGCATAGGTAAATCAAATATAATAGACATTAAGAAAAATAATACTTCGGCAAAACCACACGATAGTAATAAATAACTAACTTTTCTAATATTACTATAAGCTCCTCTACCTTCCTTTATTCCTGCTACTATTGATTTAAAATTATCATCAATAATAATCATAGAAGAGGTTTCTTTTGCAGTATCAGTACCACTTCCCATAGCAATTCCAATATTTGCACTTCTAATAGCAGGAGCGTCATTTACGCCATCGCCAGTTACTGCAACAAACTCACCCATTCTTTTATATGATTCTACAATTTCTAATTTATCAATTGGCGTAACTCTTGAAAATACTTTTTTACTAGATACAAATTTATCAAATTCTTCTTGTCCTCTATTAAAATATTCTTCTACTTCTACTCCAGTTGCAATTTCTTCATAACTTTCTACTAAATTCAAGTCTTTCGCAATTTTAAAAGCAGTTAATGGATGATCTCCTGTAATCATTACTACTTTAATACCGGCAGTACGACATTCTTCAATTGACTCTTTAGCTTCTTCACGAATAGGATCAATAAATGCTACCATACCTTGAAAGGTCAAACTACTTATATCTTCTTCTGTATAAAATTCTTTTTCTTCAAATTTCTTTATTTTACCAGTTGCTAAAGCGATTACACGATATCCTGCTTTCGCTAAATCTTCATTCTGGTTATTAAGCGCCTCTTTATCGATCTTAGATTCTTTATTACCAATATTCATATGAGTAGAAAATTTCATAATTTTTTCTAATGAGCCTTTAACAGTACAATAATAATTATTATCTTTTTTATAAAAAACAGCAGAATATTTATTCTCTGATTCGTATGGTATTTCTCCTACTACTTGTACTTCTTCTTTATTAATACCAGCTTTCATACCTAAGACAAGGAAGGCAATATCAATAGAGTCACCATACATTGTAAATTTCTTACCTTCTTTTTCTAAAGAAGCTTCATTATTAATGCTTCCTAATAAACTTATTTCTTTAGCACGATTTATATCAGCACCATTTAAAGGTATTATTTTTCCTTTATCATTATATCCAGTACCTTCAATATCGTATTCACTATTATCAGGTAATAATATTTTTTTAGCCGTTTGTTCATTAACGGTAAGCGTACCTGTTTTATCACTTGCAATGACGGTACAACTTCCTAAACTTTCAACAGAATTTAATTTTTTTACAACAACGTTTTTCTTAGCCATTCTATTAGATGCTACCGTAAGAGCCATAGTCAGTGCTAAAGGTAAACCTTCAGGCATAGCTGAAACGGATAAAGCTATTACTGATAAAAATATCTCGCTACCAGGAACATCTTTATAAATTAAAACAATCGCTATAATAATAGCAACAACAATAACTAAAATGCTAATTTGCTTGGAAAACTTCTCCATTCTGATAGTAAGAGGTGATTTTGTTTCTTTTGTATTAGAAACTTTATGAGCTATCTTACCAATTTCAGTATTAATAGCAGTACCAACAACAACTGCTTTAGCACGTCCTGTTACTACTGAAGTACCAGCATATGCCATATTTTTTCTATCACCTAAAGTACTACTACTATCAACAACGTGATTAGTCTTAACAATGTTAAGACTTTCACCTGTTAAAATCGATTCGTCTATTTGTAAATTATGGCACTCAATAATTCTCAAATCAGCACTAATTTTATTGCCTGATTCTAACAAGACAATATCTCCAACTACTAACTCATTGGAATCGATTTCCGTTTCTTCTCCCTCACGTAAAACTTTACATTTTACTTTTATCAATTCTGATAGACTTTCTGCTGTTTTTTCAGCTTTCCATTCTTGAAATGTACCAATGATTAGATCAACTACTACAATAAAAATAATAGCAGCAGCATCTATTATTTCACCAATAATAAGCGAAAATACAATAGTAACAATTAAAAGTATCACTATAGGATCTAGCATCTGTCTAAAAAATATTTTAAAAATACTATCCTTTTTCTTTTTAGGCAATTCGTTGGCACCATATTTTTCTAATCGTTTTTTAGCTTCTTTCTTATTTAATCCCTGTTCCTCATTGGAATTAAATCTAGAAATAACCTCATTAACATCTAAAGTATACCATTTTTCTTCCATACTTACTCCTTTTTATCCATTATAAAGGCCGATATTCATTAATATAAACATAATTACATCTACAATTATTCTTGCTTACTTTATAAAAAATATACCACTACTAGATGTTCAAAGTCAATAAACCATAAAAGTATTGACACATAATATACAAAAAAAAGACACAAAATTGTGTCTTGATTTTTAACTATTTAATAATTTCAGAAACTGAACCAGCACCTACTGTACGTCCACCTTCACGAATTGAGAATTTAGTTCCATTTTCAATTGCAATTGGGTGAATTAATTCAACAGTAATAGTTACATTATCACCTGGCATAACCATATCAACACCAGCTGGTAATTCAATAACACCTGTTACATCAGTAGTTCTGAAATAGAATTGTGGACGATAGTTAGCAAAGAATGGAGTATGTCTTCCTCCTTCTTCTTTAGAAAGTACATATACTTCTGCTTTGAAAGTAGTATGTGGAGTAACGCTTCCTGGTTTTGCTAATACTTGACCACGTTCAACTTCTTCACGAGAAATACCACGTAATAATACACCAGCATTATCTCCTGCTTCAGCATAATCAAGTTGTTTTCTGAACATTTCAATTCCAGTAACAACAGTTTTTTTAGTAGGTTTAATACCAACGATTTCAACTTCGTCGTTAAGTTTTAATTGTCCACGTTCAACACGTCCTGTAACAACAGTTCCACGTCCAGTGATTGTGAATACATCCTCAATACTCATTAAGAATGGTTTTTCATTATCACGTTCTGGAGTTGGAATCCATTCGTCTACTGCATCCATTAATTCATCGATAGCAGCTACATATTTTGGATCTCCTTCAAGAGCTTTTAATGCAGAACCACGGATAATTGGAGTATTATCTCCATCAAATCCATATTCATCTAATAATGAACGAATTTCCATTTCTACTAAATCTAATAATTCTTCATCATCAACTTGATCACATTTGTTCATGAATACAACCATTCTAGGTACACCAACTTGACGAGATAATAAGATATGCTCACGAGTTTGTGCCATAGGTCCGTCAGTTGCAGCAATAACTAAGATTGCTCCATCCATTTGTGCTGCACCAGTAATCATATTTTTTACATAGTCAGCATGTCCTGGACAGTCAACATGTGCATAGTGACGTTTTTCAGTTTGATACTCAACGTGTGCTGTATTAATTGTAATACCACGTTCTCTTTCTTCTGGAGCTTTATCGATATTTGCATAATCAACGAATTCTCCACCAAATTTTTCTGCTTGTCTTTTTGTAATAGCAGCAGTTAATGTAGTTTTACCATGGTCAACATGTCCGATTGTACCAATGTTAACATGTGGTTTGCTTCTGTCAAACTTTTCTTTTGCCATTTTATTTCCTCCTTTTTTAATTACTATTATATTTTATCTAATAATTGATAAATGATCAACTATTTTTTCTATAATATCAAGGATTTTCCTTGGTACTATTTGATTATTAATTACCGCTTTTCTTTATTATTTCATCAGCGATATTTTTAGGTACTTCTTCATAATGGTCAAATGTCATAATGAAGTTTCCACGTCCTTGGCTATTACTTCTTAAAGAAGTTGCATAACCAAACATTTCTGCTAATGGTACCATAGCTGATAACATAATAGCATTACCTCTAGTTTCTTGACCTAAAGGACGTCCACGTCTACTAGTTAAGTCTCCCATAACATTACCAAAGTATTCATCAGGTACTGTTACATCAACTTTCATTATTGGTTCTAGTAGTACTGGATTACATTTGTTTTTAGCTTCTTTTAAAGCCATAGACGCTGCAATTTTGAAAGCCATTTCACTTGAATCAACATCATGATATGATCCATCGAATAAAGTAGCTTTAACATCAATCATTGGGTATCCTGCAAGAACTCCACCTTCTAAAGCTTCTTGTAATCCTTTATCAGTAACTGGGATGTATTCTCTTGGAACTACACCACCAACGATTGCATCCACAAATTCATATCCTTTATCAGGATTTGGTTCAAATTTAATCCATACGTGACCATATTGTCCACGACCACCAGATTGTTTAATATATTTACCTTCACAATCAGCAGCTTTCTTAATAGTTTCACGATATGCTACTTGTGGTTTACCAATATTAGCTTCTACTGAAAATTCTCTTCTCATTCTATCTACTAATACATCTAAGTGTAATTCACCCATACCAGAAATAACAGTTTGACCAGTTTCATGATCAGTATGAACTCTAAATGTAGGATCTTCTTCAGCTAATTTTTGAAGAGCTAATCCCATTTTATCTTGATCAGCTTTTGATTTTGGCTCAACAGCTAATTGAATAACTGGCTCTGGGAATTCCATGGATTCAAGAATTACTGGTTTCTTTTCATCGCAAAGTGTATCACCAGTAGTAGTATTTTTAAGTCCTACAGCTGCAGCAATATCCCCTGTATATACTTCAGAAATTTCAGTTCTATTATTAGCATGCATTTGAAGAATACGTCCTATTCTTTCTTTAGCATCTTTTGTAGAGTTTAAGATATAAGAACCACTACTTAAGTGTCCTGAGTATACTCTAAAGAACGTTAAACGTCCAACGAATGGATCTGTCATTACTTTAAATGCTAAAGCACTAAATGGTTCATCATCGCTAGGATGTCTTTCTACTTCATTACCATTTAAGTCTGTTCCTTTGATTGATTCAACATCAGTAGGAGCTGGTAAATAATCAATAACAGCATCTAACAATAATTTAATTCCTTTATTACCTAAAGCAGTACCACACATAACAGGGAAGAATTTAACTTCAAGCGTTCCTTTTCTAATTGCTTTTTTAATTTGCTCAACAGAAATCTCTCCACCTTCAAGATAAGTTTCCATCATTTCATCATCAAATTCTGCAACAGCTTCAATTAACTCTGCACGTTTTTCTTCTGCTATATCTTTTAATTCCTCTGGTATTTCGATTTCTACTGCATCTTCTTCTTGTTTCCCATCATATTGGTAAGCTTTCATTGTTACTAAATCAATAATTCCATTAAAACTATCTTCAGCACCAATTGGCCATTCGATAGGTTTAGCATTAACACCTAGTCTAGAATCAATTGATTTTAAACTATAGCTGAAATCTGCTCCCATCTTATCCATTTTATTAGCAAAAATAATTCTTGGAACTTTAAATTCAGTAGCTTGACGCCATACTGTTTCAGTTTGTGGTTCTACACCAGCTTGAGCATCAATTAAAGCAATAGCTCCATCCAATACTCTTAAACTACGACTAACTTCTACTGTAAAGTCTACGTGCCCTGGTGTATCGATAATATTGAAACGATATCCTTTCCAGTATGCTGTAGTAGCAGCTGAAGTAATGGTAATACCACGTTCTTGTTCTTGTTCCATCCAGTCCATTTGTGAAGCACCATCATGAGTTTCACCAATTTTGTGGATTTTTTTAGTATGGAATAATACACGTTCTGTACATGTTGTTTTACCAGCATCAATATGTGCCATTATTCCAATATTTCTAGTTTTATTTAAAGATGTTTCGCGTGCCATATTATCCCCTTCCTACCAACGATAATGTGCAAATGCTTTATTAGCTTCTGCCATTCTATGTGTATCTTCACGTTTTTTAACAGCTGCACCAGTACCATTAGATGCATCAATAATTTCAGCGGCTAAATTTTCAGCCATTCCTTTTCCACCTCTTGCTCTAGAGTAATTTACTAACCAACGAAGACCTAAAGCTTGACTTCTTGATGGTGATACTTCGATTGGTACTTGGTAGTTAGAACCACCTACTCTACGAGATTTTACTTCTAGAGATGGTTTAATATTTTCCATTGCTTTTTCAAAAACTTGCATAGGATCTTGTCCTGTTTTTTCTCTTACTATATCAAATGCTTCATAAAGAATTGATTGTGCAATTCCTTTTTTACCATCTAACATAATTGTATTAATTAATTTTGTAACTACTTTTGATTTATATATTGGATCTGGTAAAACATCTCTTTTTACCGCACGTCTTTTACGCATTTATATGTCCTCCCTTCGATTTATATTATTATTTAGATTTTTTTTCTTTTTTTGCTCCGTATTTACTACGTCCTTGTTTTCTATCTTTTACTCCAGCAGTATCTAATGTACCACGAATAATATGATAACGTACACCGATTAAGTCTTTTACACGTCCACCACGTATTAATACAACGCTATGTTCTTGTAAATTATGACCAATTCCTGGAATATAACAAGTTACTTCCATACCATTACTTAAACGTACACGAGCATATTTACGAAGTGCTGAGTTTGGTTTCTTAGGTGTCATTGTTCCAACACGAGTACATACTCCACGTTTTTGAGGTGATTTTTGATCAGTTTGTTTCTTTTCGATACTGTTTAATCCAATTCCTAAAACAGGTGACTTACTTTTTCTTACTTTGTCAGTTCTGCTTTTTCTAACTAATTGGTTAACTGTAGGCATAAATTCAATCTCCTTTCTTTACACATCGCCAGGTGTATCATTTTTGATTTTAAATATAAGTTTTGCCCATAGCAAAACCTAAAATCAATCAGCATCAATAATATATCATTATCTTTTTATGAAGTCAACAACTATTTTATAAAACTTACAAAAACCTTAATACTCTACTATTATATTCAAAAAATAAACATTGTATATGTTATAATTCAATTTGGAAGTGAAAAATATGAATGAATTATTAAATAGCTGTACTTTATGTCCAAGAAATTGCAAAGTGAATAGAAATAATAATGAAATAGGCTTTTGTGGCATGACTAACCAATTAATGGTCGCAAGAGCATCCCTTCATTATTGGGAAGAACCTATTATATCAGGTGAAAAGGGATCTGGCACTGTTTTCTTTTCTGGCTGTAATCTTAAGTGTATCTTTTGTCAAAATTATCAAATTTCTAATAATAATTTCGGTAAAACCATATCCATTCATAGATTATCAGAGATATTTTTAGAATTACAAGAAAAGGGTGCTAATAATATTAATTTAGTAACTCCTACACATTTTGTTCCTTTAATAATAGAAGCATTAAAAATAGCTAAAATTAAAGGGCTTAATATTCCTGTGGTATATAACAGTAGTGGGTATGAAAATGTAGAAACCATCAAATTATTAAAAGGCTATGTTGATATCTACTTACCGGACCTTAAATATTATGATAACAAGTATGCTAATAAATACTCAAAATGTGATAATTATTTTGAAATTGCTTCTAAATCATTAGCAGAAATGATTAATCAAGTAGGAAAACCTTGTTTTAATAAAGAAGGTATCCTTATTAAAGGAGTTATTGTAAGACATATGATAATTCCGGGGTTATTAGAGGATTCAAAAAAAATTATCCGATATCTTGTGGATAACTATAATGACGATATCTTTATTAGTATTATGAATCAATATACTCCTACTAATAATTTAATTAATTACCCTGAAATAAATAGAACTATAAATAATAATGAATATGATGAACTTATTAATTATGCAATAGATTTAGGAATTAAAAATGGATTTATGCAAGAAGGAGAAACACAAAAAACAAGCTTTATTCCAGAATTTGATACTACTGGCGTATAGCTTGTTTTAATCACTTCTTACTCTTTTTTTCACTTTTGATAACTGCAAAAACCAACCCTATAGAAGCTCCTACTATAATAAAAATTGGCAACAAATAAAACATAACATTAAGCATAACTCCTTTTTCGGCAACAGCTGTTATCGCTTTTAATAAATCAGAATCACACCAGCATATCATTACCAATCCCCAAATAATCATGGATATTATAGCAGATGATAACAATATTTCTCCTATAGATGATTCAAATGTTATTTTCTTATTTAAAAACTTTTTCATACAACCACTTTCCTATTCTCAATATGATTATATAAAGTTATTAAATTAATTTCAAGTGAAAGAAAATCATTGCTATTAAACTTTACAACTATTATACATCATTTATAAATACAATTTTTATCGAAAATAGCTACAATATCTAATACTTCTCTACTTTTAGCTCGTATCTTATTAATCTTATATTTTTTAAACCACTTAACTTTATTTAATTCTGCTTCTTCTTTTAAAATTTCATCCAACATAGAAGTCAATTTATTATAACTACCTTGAATATTAGTAATATCATCAAACCACCTCTCTATATCATCCACATTCCCCGTAAATCTTAGTTTTTCAATTGTTGGAATAAAAGTTCTATTTTTCATTAGTTCTTTACATATATAAGACTGGAAAAAATAAGCATTCGATTTATAGCCTTTTTCATCTATATCATGTTTTAAAGAATATAATTTATTAGAAAATTCTTCATCTAAAATATTATAGTTACTAAATGAATTAATTATATTAATAATATCTTCTGTTTGTTTAGTATTAATAATCTCTTCTAAAGTTACATCTTTACTTCTAGATTTCACTTTATTGATATCATTTCTATAAAATTTAATATAACTAAGTCCTGTTCTTAAAGAAATTTCATTATCATCCCATTTAACCTCATTAGATATCGAATTAACTGCATGATTAAATTCATGAACTAAACTATCTATTAAATCAATTAATGTAGAATCATAATAATTGTTAATTACTACCTCTTTTACGGAATAAAATTTAGTAAGTCCATCTTCTAGTTTGCTAGCTAATCGTCTATTAAAATAAGCGATATATGAAGAATTACTCTTATCAGTTATATAAATAGGTATATTTTCAAAACAAGATAAAATACTTCTTTCTTCTCGTATACCATATTTAATGACAAAAGCTGGAATTATTAAATATAGAAGATGCCTAATATTATTAGGATAATTATATTTTAAACTTAAATTATTAGTAAAATTTATATATTTGTTCAAAATTTCATTAATATTTCCTTGATTAATATCCATATCATCACCTATTTTAATTATACCATACTTAACTATCTTAATACATAAGCAATAAAATTAATTATCTTTTTCATAGTTATCCAAAAGACTGGCTGGCATTACAATGTTATTTCCGTACTTGTCTTTAATCGAGTCTAGAGTTCTACCTAATTTATGATCTAATTCATCATAAGAATCAAATAATGATAATTGACGATCACAATGATCGGTAAAATTACTCAACCTTACTCCTAAATTTCTTATTTTAGTTCCATCCCAAAAATTTTCAAACAAAGTTATTATATTTTCATATATTTCACTAGTAATATCCGTAGGATTTTCTAACTTTATTTGTTTAGAAAAAGTCTTAAAATCATAAGTTTTGATAGTAACAGCAACAGTAGAAGTATAACACTGTTGGCTTCTTAATATTTTAGTAACTTTCTCCGTTTGTTGTAATAATGTCTTTTTTAATCGATTAATATTATCTACATCTATTTCAAATGTTTCTGAAACACTTATACATTTATTAGCTTCTTCTAGAGTAACTACTTTAGAATTATCAATTCCATTTGCATATTCCCACATAGTCACTCCAGAACTTTTAAAATGTTTCTTCAAAAAATTAATATCTGCTTTAGCTAAATCTCCAATTGTTTTTATTCCAAAACTTTCTAATTTTTCACTTGACTTTCTTCCGACCATAAATAGATCACTAACAGGAAGTGGCCACATTTTTTCTTTTACTTCCTCTAAAAACAATGTATGAACTTTATCAGGTTTTTCAAAATCCGAGGCCATTTTAGCACATAATTTATTATTTCCTATTCCAATATTAACAGTAAAACCAAATTTATTTTTTATTTCATCTTTTATCTTGTATGCCAAACCTATTAAATCATCATATAAATAATTAGTATTACTCATATCTAAAAAACACTCATCTACAGATATTTGTTCCATATCAGGAGAATATTTGGATAAATACGAAAATAGTTTTCTAGAAGTATCATGATAATATTCATGGACCGGCGGATATATTTTAAGCCCTGAACATTTTTTTCTAGCACTATAAATAGTTTCTGCCGTTTTTATACCATATTTTTTAGCGACTGGTGATTTAGCCAATACAATGCCATGACGTTTAGATTCATCTCCACCAATGATAGAAGGAATCATTCTAATATCCGTTTTGTATCCTTCATTTAAAAGTTTTACCGCTGTCCATGATAAAAAAGCATTATTAACATCTATATGAAAAATAACTCTTTCTTTTCTCATAACAACCACCGATTAAATTATAGAACAAATTTTCGATTTTTTCAATAAAAAAAGAATGTCTTATTTCAATAAAACATTCCCTGTCATCTCTTTTGGTATTTCTACTCCCATTATTTTTAACATTGTAGGAGCAATATCTCCTAATTTACCATCTTTTAGGATATAACTATTATCACAGACGATAAACGGTACTAAGTTAGTTGTATGCGCCGTTAACTTGTTTCCTTCATGGTCAAGCATTTCTTCACAATTACCATGATCAGCAGTAACTATTAATGTTCCTCTCATACTAGTTACTTTATCATATATTTTACCCAAATTTTTATCCACAGTTTCTACCGCTTTAACCGCTGCTTCGAAATCACCAGTATGCCCTACCATATCACAATTAGCAAAATTTAAAATTACAACATCAAAATTACCAATCTCTTTAAGAAGAGTATCACACACCTCATCTGCACTCATTTCTGGTTTTAAATCATAAGTTGCAACTTTAGGGGAAGGAATTAAAATTCTTTTACAGCCTTTCAAGTCTTTTTCTACTCCTCCATCAAAGAAATAAGTAACGTGAGCATACTTTTCGGTCTCCGCTATTCTTAATTGTGTATATCCTAAATTGCTTATATATTCACCCAAAGTATTAGATAATTTGTCTAATTCAAAAGCATGAGTAGATATTACTTCATCACTTACTGGCATCATTGTAACTAACTTTAAGTTGTTTATAAAATTTCTTTCGAACCCATTAAAATTAGGATTAGTAAAAGCACTAAATAATTCTCTTAATCGATCAGGTCGATAATTAAATACTAATAATCCATCATTTTCATTTACTAAGCCCTCATTATTTAAAATAGCTGGTTTAACAAACTCATCATAAATTTCTTCTTTATAACTATTCTCTATAACCTCTTTGTAATTATCATATTTATTACCACTACCATTAACAATAGTATCATATGTTAATTTAATTCTATCCCATCTATTATCACGATCCATAGCATAAAATCTTCCTGCAATAGTTGCAATACTTCCTACTTGAGTCTTTTTTATCTTTTCATCTAACATATCTAGATAAGTCATAGCACAGTCAGGTAATGTATCACGTCCATCTAAAAACAAATGATAATAAACATTAGTAATATTTTCTCTTTTACATAAATCAATAATAGCAAAAAGTTGATTAATATGGGAATGAACCCCGCCATCACTAAGTAATCCAAAAATATGTAGTTTAGAGTTATTCTTCTTAACATGTGCAAACAAATTCAAAAACTCTTGATTTTCATAAAAAGTTTCATCCTTAATTTTACTGTTAATAAGTTCTAAAGGTTGGTATACTATTCTACCAGCACCTATGTTCATATGTCCTACTTCACTATTACCCATTTGTCCAGATGGAAGTCCAACCATTTCACCACTAGCTTGTAACTTGGAATGTGGATAATTATTCCATAAGTAATCAAAATTAACTGTATTAGCATGCTTAATGGCATTACCATACTCCTCATCTTTTAATCCAAATCCATCCAAAATTGTTAATATTACAGGTTTTTTCATAATAACTTCCTCCTATATTGCATCTGCTAAACAAAATAATGCATAAATTGGTATATATCTTACACCTTTTTTCACACTAAAATTATCTTCGGTTATACGAATTGCATCTTTTATGCCAAATTTATTCATGAATAAAGTAAGTGCTTTCGATTTAGAAACATTTTTATTTACAAGTTCAATCGGAATAATACGTCCTGCTCTAGTCTGAATTACAAAACTAACTTCTGCTTTCCCTTCAGATTGATAATAATATAATCCATAACCAGAATTTAAAAGATTAATAGCAATACAATTTTCATATATAATATTTTTCATTTTATAATCATTTAAAAATTTATTCTTATTTAAATGCATTTGATAAAACAAAAGTCCCGTATCACTCATATATAATTTAAAACTTTCCATATCTTTACAACTACTAAGGGGAGATTTAACGTTACTTATTTTATAACATTTATAAGCTAATCCGTTGTTGTGAAGAAAAGAAATTGATTTATCATAATCTTTAGATCTACTTCCAAGCTTTATAAGACCGTATTGAAATTTTCTATTTTGTTTTTGTAATTGAAAAGGAATACTGTCTAATACTTCATTACATCTTGTAATATCTATCAAATTATTTAACATTCCTATTTCTTTTCGATAACTGTCCAAAACTTTATCATATACAGGCATAGATAATAACGTATTTTTATCTTGTAACTTAATAGATACTGCTTCTGGCATACCGCCAGTCATTACAAAATCATCAAAATATTCAAGTGCCACCGAATGAAAAGGCATAACTGTATTGTTTTTAAAAGATGTTTTAATAAATTCTACTAATTGATTATTACCACTGGCTATTAAATATTCTTCAAAATCCAAAGGGTACATTGCCTTATAATGAAATTCCTCACCTTTAAATTTGTTCAAATTTTCTTTTAATGATGTAATCATTATTATATGATAGCCATTGTCAAATTTTCCAAATACTCTAAGGCCATTTACAATGTCAACATCATTGATATTATCAAATATAATCAAAGTATCATTTATCATTATCATCTCATTAGATAATAATGATAATTTTTCAATTATTCTATCAATAGTTTTTTCTTTTTTTAATATATTTAATAATTCCAAATTATTATCGCAATTAAAATAAACAACATTTTTATATTCATCTTCACCAAATTTAATGGCTGTATAGGTTTTTCCTACTTGCTTATTACCATAAATTAATAATGGTTTTCTAGTTAAGTCTTTTTTCCAACGTTTTAAATAAAGATTAATTTTTCGTTCCATAAAATGACCTCCTAACGCAATTATATACAATATAATTATATTACTTTTTCTATTTATAGTCAATAGAATGTAAAACCAGCTAGTAAAAAAAGAGCTGTCAAAAATAATGATTGACAACTAATTAATATGTAGATACAGATTGATGAAATTCTAATCGTAATTTATCAGCAACAGTAACAATAAATTCTGAATTAGTGGGTTTTGCTTTATCAATATCAACGCTATGTCCAAATATTTCTTCCATCAAATCCCAATTACCTCTATTCCAACTAACTTCTATAGCATGACGAATAGCTCGTTCTACTCTAGATACTGTTGTATTAAATTTATTAGCAATATCAGGATATAATTCTTTAGTTATTCCACCGATTACTTCTGGTTTCTCATAAAGAATCGCTATTCCTTCTCTTATATATTGATATCCTTTTATATGTGAAGGGATTCCTAATTCATGTAATATTTTAGTAATAGATATTTGTAGATTATTATGATACACATCAATTGTTTTATTCACATACGCTTCTTCTTCTACACATTCCATTACTCTTTTTTCTAAATCAGTCAGTTCAAAAGGTTTCAGTATAAAATACTTTATTCCCATTTCTGATACTTTCCTTATCATATCTCCTGCATTATATGAGGTTAATACAATAACGTTTTTATCTATATTAGCATCTTTCATTTCCTGTAATACAGATAATCCATCTTTCTTAGGCATAATTAAATCTAATATTACTACATCGTAATCATTTTGATTTTCTCTTATTAATTTCATACCCTCAATACCATCATGGGCTTCTAAAGATATATCAATACTAGCATGATCACTAAAATACTCCTTTACCATTTTGATTAACTCTAGATTATCGTCAATCATAAGCACTTTAATGTTTTTCATATTCTATCCTTTCTTACTTCATGCAAGACTAATTATACAACAAAATTCTATCTTTTTGTAGAGAAAAATTTAGCTAGTTTTGTAAAGTTTTGTCGAAAATTTTCATTTTTTTAGAAATAAAAAAATCAATATATTTTTATTATTGATTTTTATTTACACTTATTAATAATTTCTTTAAATTCATCTACTTTAGTACTAGCTCCTCCAATTAAATATCCATCTATAATATTTAATTTATTTAATTCGTCAATATTTTTTTCATTAACACTTCCACCATATAAGATAATATTTGCTACTTTATATTTTGTAGTTAAATAATCTCTTAAATATTTAACTACATCATTTATTTCATCATTGGTAGGAGTAACACCAGTTCCAATGGCCCAAATAGGCTCATAAGCTATAATAACCTTTTCTACTAACTCTAAAGATAAGTCTTTAAAAGCTCCTTCTAATTCTTCCACAAGAACATTTTTTGTTAAACCTTTATCTTTTTCTTCTTCTGTCTCGCCTATACACAATATGGGTATCATTTTATTTTTTAATAATTGTTTAATCTTAATTCGAGTATCGTTAATAGATTCATTTAATTTTTGACGTCTTTCACTATGGCCTACAATAGAAAAATCAACTCCAATACTTTTTAACTGCTCTGCTGATAATTCTCCCGTTGTAGCGCCCGTTTCATAATTTGATACCGTTTGACTACCCAACAAAATATTTTGGCCTTTAAATCTATCTAAGTAAATAAAACTAGGACAAATCACAACAGTATTACTATGCAATGCCCCAATACCTAGCAAAAATTCATCCATATCTCTACTGTTTAAATAAGATTTTTGATTACCAACAATCAATTTCATATTATTTTCTCCTAAACTTATTAAATATTTTGAAAATATTAAAAGGTTCTTTTTTCGTTCCTATAGCATGCTCATAAACATCTAAAACCCCTTCAGCATAGTATTTAGAACTATGTCTTTCCGCATTTAATCTTGCTTGCTTTGCTAAATTATCTAGTTTATCATGATTATCATATAATTCATACACATCTTTAATATATTCCTTTTTATTTTTAAAAATACGTCCATTTAAATCATCTACCACTACATTTCTAAAACTTTCATCATCTATACATAAAGGAGGTACTCCTCCAGCCATTGCCTCTATTACTGTTAATCCTTGAGTTTCCGTAGTAGAAGCTGTAGCAAATACATCTGCCAATTGGTAGTAACATGGAATTTCTTCCCACGGAACTTTACCAGTAAAAATAATATTATCGTTTAGCTTATATTTATTAGCTAATTTTTTATATTTATCACTATCAGGACCATCACCGATAATAATTAACTTCACATTAAGATGCTTTTTAACGATTTCTTTTTGTGCTTCTATTAAAAAAACAATATTTTTTTCCTCTGCAATTCTACCTACAAACACAATAATAAAATCATCTTTTAGAATCAACAATTCTTTTTTTAATTTAGTTACTTTTTTCATATCAACATTTTCTTTATAAAAACGTTCTATTTCGATTCCTGTAGGTATAATATGAATATTTTTATCTACCTCATATTTATCTTTAAATAAATCATAAGTTTTTTTGGTTGGTACAATCAGTTCATTAGCAGTTTTATCACAATAAAACAATGTTAAGTATTCAACTATTTTCTTGCTAGATTTATCAAAATAACCATGAGTAATATAATGTACATAATCCTCATACATAGTGTGATAAGTATGGACCAAAGGAATATTCAACTGCTTAGCTATAATTCTAGCAAAAGTACCAACACCAAATTCAGTATGAGAATGAATAATATCTAAATTCCATTTTTTTATAATATTAATAGCTCTCAAAGGATAAACTCCTGTTAAACGGTAATCATAAATACCTATTGGGATTCCAGGAACTCTGATAACCGTATTATTATCTTCTATTTTATATTTCAAACTATCATTATTTACTGTTACAACAAAAACTTGATGTCCTTTTTTCTCAAGTGCATGCTTTAACATGCAAACACTAGTAGATACCCCATTAATATATGGTGGATAAGTATCCGTAAACAATCCTATTCGCATTTTTTTACCTCTCCTTTAAAGAAACTAATAGTTATAGCTCCCAATATAATCCCAAAATAATAAGTAATAAATCTCCATACTAACATACTAGCAGATAAAACTGAACCACTAATAAAATTACCGAAAAATTGCATAAATCCATATTCAATTCCTCCTGTACCACCAGGAATAGGAACGAAAGCTCCGATAATTAACACATAAGCAGAAGCAGAAATAGTCTCTATTGCACTTATATTGAAATTTCCCATTCCGTATATTACAAACAACGGAATAATATAAAATGCTCCTAAAGCTAAAAAGCAATATACAAAACCTTTTACAAACAAGATTTTTTTATGAGAAAGTAATGTTGCACTTTCATGGAATTCACTCAATCTATTAGACCATTTTTCAATTGTCTTTTCTCTATCTTTTACTATTTTCAATTTATGACAAACTTTAATCAACAAATGTACTATTTTTCTATTAAATTTCGTAGAAAAACTAATAAACAATAATCCTACACCAACAGCAGCATTAATAATAAAACCAACTAAAGTTAATTGCCTTAAGATATCTATTTCTTTAAAAAAATGAAAACGATAATTTAAATAGATAGCAATAATACCATGAACAATTAAAGCCATTTGATACAAAATAAAATTTTGCAAAATAATATTAGTCCCTTTTGTAGGCTTGATACCTAATTTAGATAAATAATAAACTTCCATAGGTTGTCCCCCACTAGAAAAGGGGGTAATCCCGTTGAAAAATTGGGTTATAAGAGTCAATTGAAATATTTTTTTAAATTGCATTTTTTTAGAATACTCTTTTGTAATCATAAACAAACATAATGCTCTTAAAATCCAATACACAAAGATAAAAATTACTGCAAACAATATCCAGCTAAAATCTGCCTTTATTAATGTATTGATTATATTAACAAAATCATCTTTGAGTACAAAATATAGTACTAGTATTAAAACAATTAATAATATAATTGCATTTTTTCTAACATTTTTAAAATACTTCATATCAATTTATATCATCTATAGCTGTTATTCCAGGCAATTTTTTCCCTTCAATATATTCAAGCGTTGCTCCTCCACCAGTAGAAGCGTGTGTAACTTTATCTTTATACCCCAATTCCTTGCTTGCAGCAACGATATCTCCACCACCTAATATTACTTTAGCATCAATACTAGCAACTTTTTCTAATATTTTTTTTGTTCCGTGTGTAAAATTAGAAAATTCATAAACTCCTAAAGGTCCATTCCAAAAAACTACTTTAGCACTTTCTAAAATCTTAGAAAAGACATTAATGGTCTCTTCTCCTAAATCTAATCCCATCTCATTATCAAATATATTTTCTACATTTGTAATACGAGAAGGAGCATCATTTAAAAATTCTGTAGTCACTTTGACGTCTGTTGGTAAAACTATTTTATCAGAATACTGATTCATAATTTCTTTAGCAAAATCAACATTTGCTTCGTCTAAAATCGAAGTACCAATATTAATTCCCTTAGCTTTTAGGAAAGTATAAGACATGCCCCCTCCTATCAATATTTTATCAGCTTTATTCACTAAATTCTTTATCACATTTATTTTATCTTCTACTTTACTTCCTCCAAGAATTACTACAAATGGATGTTCCGGATTATCTAAAATAGACAATTCTTTTAATTCTTTTTCAATTAAAAAACCAATTCCAGAAGGTAAATGCTTAGCAATACCAACATTAGAAGCATGACTTCTATGAGCAGTACCAAAAGCGTCATTAATAAATATATCTCCTAGGGAAGCCCAATATTTACCCAATACTTCATCATTGCCGCTTTCTTTCTTTCCCTCTAAATCTTCATATCTTGTATTTTGCACCAACAAAACATCGCCCTGTTTCATAGCACTAATAGCGCTTTCTAAACTAGCACCTCTCGTTTCTTTCACAAAAGTAACTGTTTTACCCAAAAGTTTAGTTAACTCTAAAGCCACTGGCTCTAAGGTGTTTTTTAATTTATCCTCTTCGCTTTTAACTCTTCCTAAATGAGAAAATAATATAACTTTAGCTCCATGATTCATAGCATACTCAATAGTTGGAATACTAGTTACAATTCTATTATTATCAACTATTTTTCCATCCTTAATTGGAACATTAAAATCACATCTAATTAAAACTTTTTTATTATTCAAATCAAAATCTTTTATTGTTTTTTTCATACATGAGCCTCCTATAATCACGTTAATTATACCATAACAAATACTAAAGACACAATAAAATACAAGAAAAAATAATATTACAAAAATGTAAGAAAAAAAGTCTATTGAATAGACTTTACTTAATTAACAATTTTGGCTTTTCATCATTATATAAAGAATCCACTCTCGCCTTTTTTACACCTTTAGCAGTATTATAGGATGATATAACTTGATTTCTGATATTTTCTTTTGCTACACTTTCAACTCCATGTTCTACATAATGGCGTGCAATCATATCAAATACACCATCCATTAATGGATATCCTTCTTCTTCCATGATATCTTTTATTAAAAGTTTATCTTCAGGAGTTAATTCCCTTCCTTTAATAGAATGAGTTAATCTTAATCTAGAGCTCATATCTAACTTTTGAGAAACCCAAAAAGTTTTATCACTAAATACTCTTAATGTCAAACCAATACTAACTCTTCTTTGCTTATAAGCTATTTTAGATAAAGTAATAGGATCAATATCGGTAAGTGCATAATATTCTAATAAAGAAAAACGATTTCCTAATTCTTCATTTCTATAAAATTTAATACCATATTCAACTACATCTAATAATTCATTATTTGTCATAATTTTCTCCCCTCTTTTTTTAAGATGTATTGATTATGTTATCACATAAATAAAAGATGTCAACATTTTTTTATAAAAAAAGGAGATTTTTATTTCTCCATTAAATATTTAGCGGTACGAACCATCTGTGTAGAATATCCCATTTCATTGTCATACCATGCAACTACTTTCACTAATTGAGTACCATCTACATCTAAGGTACTAGTAGATAATCCATCCACTAATGCCCCACAATGTGATCCTATAATATCACTTGATACTACTGGATCATCTGTATATTTTAAAGTTTCATTAGTATGATTTTTTAATACACGATTGATCTCCTCTACTGTAGTTATTTTTTCAAATTCTAGTACCAAATCAATTACTGAACCAGTAGGTACTGGGACTCTCATTGCTGTACCATCTAATTTCCCTTTCAAATTAGGTAAAACACTGCCAATTGCGCTAGCAGCTCCAGTAGAAGCTGGTATAATATTAGCAGCAGCAGCACGCCCACGGCGAGCTTTAATTCCTTTTTTATGTGGAACATCTAAAGTAGCTTGATCATTAGTATAGGCATGAATCGTTGTCATATAGCCACGTTTTACATGAAAAGTATCATCCAATACTTTTAAAACAGGTGCCAAACAGTTGGTAGTACATGATGCCGCAGAAATAATCTTTTCACTACCATCTAATATATTATTATTAACATTATAAACAATTGTCTTAATATTCCCTTTTGCTGGTGCTGAAATAATTACTTTCTTTGCTCCTGCATTAATATGAGCCATAGCTTTTTCCTCTGATGTAAATTTACCAGTACATTCAAATACTACATCAATATCAAGATCTTTCCATGGTAAATTATTAGGATCCATCTCAGAAAAAATAGTTATTTCTCTATTTCCAACTATAATCTTATTATCTTTATGGCTTATTTCCTCTACACGATAATTTCTGTGATTAGTATCATATTTAAGTAAATATGCCAATTGTTCAGCATCAGTTAAATCATTAATAGCCACAACTTCAAAGTCATTATCTTCTTCCATTAATCTAAATACTAATCTTCCTATTCTCCCAAATCCATTAATTGCTACTTTTATCATTATATCTCCTCCTTTAATTAAAACAACTTCCACCAATAAATTCTCTTAACAAAGAATCTTTGGGAATATCCTCTGAAGGTATTGGCAGAAACATTTTTAACATATTAATTAATCTTTTAGCTTCATTATAATACTCACTATTACTATCTACCGAATATAATAATGGCTCAACATAAGTTTTTAACACTCCTAATTCATATATAAACGCTGAATTAAAGATACAATCAGCTTCATCCTGATAAGGAAAAATATATTTTTCTTCTCCTTTTCTAACCTCTGGCCACCTTTTAATGGTCTCTACTACTCCATACCCTCTAGTTTTATTATCTCTTACTATTCTTCTTAGAAGACGATTATCAGTAGTAGAAATACGATTATGGTTATCTAAATTTAACCCTGTTAATGGCGAAATATATATTTTATATTTATTCTCTCTAGGAATAGAAGTTAATATTTCTGGATTTAAGCCGTGAATTCCTTCTATCATTAAAATATCGTCTTTCCCTAATTTTAATTTTTTTCTAAATTCTTGTTGTCCTAATAAGAAATTATAAATTGGCATTGTAACTTCTTTACCCTCCAATAATTCTTTCATTTGACTATCAAAAAGAGGTAAATCGACTGCTTCTAATGCCTCAAAGTCATATTCTCCTTCTGGAGTTTTAGGAGTATCTTCACGTTTTAGAAAATAATCGTCCATAGATACTGTATGGGGAACAAGACCGAAACTTCTTAAATACATTCCTAATTTATTGCAAGTTGTTGTTTTACCTGAAGAAGAAGGACCTGCAATTAAAATTATTTTTATTTTATCTCTTTTAGAATATATATCTTTTGCAATATTTAATAGTTTATTACTTTGCAAGGTTTCATCCATTCTGATTAAATTTCCAATATTCCCACCACTTACTAATTCATTCAAAGAATAAGAATTATCAATATTCATAAGTTTAGCCCAATCATGATATTCACTAAAAACTTCAAATATTTTAGGATGATGAACATATTCTTTGATTGAATCATTCATATACACAGTTGGAAACAATAAAACAAAACCCTCTTCGTTTAAATATTTCAGATCAAAAGAGTTCAACACCCCAGTAGATATAGGCATATTACTAAAAAAGAAGTTATATAAGTTCCCTAATTTATATAATGTAACATAAGTATTAGTATTATACTTCATTAATCCCACTTTAGATGGATCTTTAATACTCTTAAAATATTTAATAGCATCTAATCTATCTACATTTATTTTATCAATAGGTAAATTCATCGCTACTAATTCATGCATTCTTTTTTTTAAAAACGAAATTTTTTCCTCATCTATTTTAACATCCGTTTCGATATATAAACCTTTATCTAAAGAATGCTTTACTCTGATTTTACCACCATATAAATCTTTAAAAGCATAAATAGTAAGATACACTAATCCATTTAAGTAAATTCTATTAGCTTCACGATCTTGATAATCGCAAAATTCTATATTCCCTTCCTCATCGACTTTTTCATTTAATTCTTTATATTGGTTGTTTTGTTTAGCGATAATAATTGGATTTTTAAAATTACTTTGATACATTCTGCTAAGTTCTAGATAAGTTGTATTTTTAGACACTTCTTTTTCTTCACCCATAACAGTTATTTTGATATTTTCTATCATTTTAACCATCCTCTTTCTATTCTAGTTATATTTTACCATATATTTTATGCAATTATATATATTTTTTTCGTTTTATTGTAAAAGTATGTATATTTCATAAGTATTCCTACTATTATAAATATAGGTGATAAATAATGGCATTAGTACCCATAATTATAGATAAAGAAGGTTCAAGTGAAAGAAGTTATGATATTTTTTCTAGATTATTAAAAGATAGAATCATTATATTAAGTGGAGAAATAGATGATACTTTGGCTAATAGCATAGTAGCCGAACTTCTATATTTAGATTCAGTAAATCATAACGAAATAAGCCTTTATATTAATTCTCCTGGAGGATCTATTACATCTGGAATGGCTATCTTCGATACTATGAATTATATCAAAAGTGACGTATCTACTATATGTATTGGAATGGCAGCTAGTATGGCAGCATTTCTATTGTCATGTGGAAAAAAAGGAAAAAGATATGCTCTACCTAACTCTGAAATAATGATTCATCAACCATTAGGCGGTATCCAAGGGCAAGCGACAGAAATAAAAATTGCAGCAGAGCGAATATTAAAATTAAAAAATAAATTAAATACTATTTTATCTCAAAATACTAGCCAAGACATAAAAAAAATAGAAGAGGATACAGAACGAGATCATTTCCTAGATGCTAATGAAGCATTATCTTACGGAATAATTGATAAAATAATAGAAAAAAAGGAAAATTAATTTCCTTTTTTTGGTTCACTTATTTTTAATGCGATTTCCCTAATTTTACGAAAGCGATGATTTAAACCGGATTTAGTTATTTTTTTCCCCGTTTCTAATGAAATTATTTCACTTAACTCTTGCAATGAAGTCTCTGGATACTTCAATCGATAAATACATGCTTCTCTTATTTTTTCATCTAAAAACTCTAACCCTAATTCTTCACTAATTAAATTGATATCATTAATTTGATTATTACAAGTATTAATCATTTTATCAATGTTGGCTTGCTCACAATTGTTAAGTCTATTCGTCATATTTTTTTGCTCTCTTAAAATTCTAACATTCTCATAATACAAAAGTGCCTTCGAAGCTTGAATTAACCTTAAAAAGTCACTAATTTTTTCTGAATCTTTAATATATATCATATATTTACTATCTCTCATTAAAATTTTGCTATTTAATGAAAACTGATTTAAAAGGCGCTGAATAAATACCGATTCATATTTTTGATCAATTAATATTTCTAAATGATACCTAGATGTTTTAGGATCATTAACACTACCTTTGGATAAAAATACTCCCCTTAAATAAGCTTTTTTCTCATCATTGGAATCCGTTATATAATCTTTCGGTACAATTAAATATTCTGACTTTTCATCAATAACAGATAAATCATTTAAAATATCTTTTACTTTTTCTTTGACCTCTATTATATAAATATTATTACGATTAAAAGTATTACTTCTTTTGGTTGTAATATAAGCATTAACACCATAAATATCTTTCAAAAAAGAATAAAATCTTTTAGCAACATTACTATTTTCAGTATTTAATTCAATACAATTCATATCATATTTAGCATTAGTACGTATAAACGCGGACAATTCAGCTATATTTTCTGATTTAGTCATATCTAATTTTGATATTTCATCTTTAATATTGGCTGTAAATGACATATTTATTTCCTCATCATGTAAGAAAATATAATAGAACCTAACTTTAGACTATCGTGTCTTATTGAACCATCTTGTAAAGTTAAAATATCGTCTACAATAAGTTCCACACCCATATCTTCTACATTTTTAGTATCGATTGATACTGGATCTTTCTCTTCTTTACGTCGGTATTTTTCTAATGTTTCTGAATCGATATTAGAATTTGCTGCTATAACGACATCAATTGTATTATTACCTAGACAATTTGTTAACACTTTTAAATGGTCACTAACACCAAAATCATCAGTTTCACCTGGTTGAGTCATAGCATTGCATAAATACATTATCTTAGCATTAGTTTTATGAATAGCATCTTTTACATCCTTACATACTAAATTAGGTAATAAACTAGTGTATAAACTTCCCATACTTAAAATTACTAAGTCTGCTTCCATAATAGCATCTACTACTTCTGGTAAAACATGAGGTTCATTTTTATAAAATATTCTTTTATATTTTTTATTAGCTTTTGTTATATTCTCTTCTCCTTCAATAATTTCGCCATCCACTGTTTCACCCATTAAAGTAAGAAAATCTTCAGAAACGGGTAAAACAGTATGTCTTACATCTAATAGTTTCGCTAATGCCGCTATACTTTCTTTTAAATTCCCAGTCATATTAAGCATTGCTACTAATATTAAGTTACCTAAGGCATGACCATCTAAATCGCTAGAAGTTCTAAATCTATATTCTATTAATTTTTTTATGTTATCATCTATCTCAGATAAATTAGAAATAACTTTTCTAATATCTCCTACTGCTGGAATATTAAATTCATTTCTTAATTTTCCTGTAGAGCTCCCATCATCAGAAACTGTAATAATAGCAGTAATATCCACGGGAAAATTCTTGAGTCCTCTTAGCAATGATGAAAGACCAGTTCCTCCACCTAAAACAGCTATCTTTTTATTCATAAACACCATCCTATTTTATTATATTAATTTAATATTTTTGAAAGAACCGCAATTATTGTAATAATTGATATAATTATAACTGGATAAAATACAATCTGGACAAAAGCAGCTTCATCATCATTAGAATACATTTTACCATATTCTGTCGCTTTAGCCTTTTGCACAGCTTTACCTTTAGAATTACTTCCTACCTGGTTAGTATAATCACTATAATAACGTGAAGTATCTCCGTTTAAAATTACATTGGCAAAATATTCATTATTTGGAATATATATTGCTATTTCTTTAAAATATTTTTTTATATAATCAGTATCTAATTGTGAATAATCGGTAAATCCATTATCAAAAGAAAGAAAAGCACCAATGGCTAGTTTTGATAAACTAAGAATATTATTAGGAAAATCTACTTTACTATTTTGAGATTTAGCAATAGTAGAAAACATAAAAACACTATAATTGCTAGAAGAATCAATTTTATTTTTTTCTAATAAAATAGTATCCGAATTTAATTCATTCACATAATATCCGTGTGCATGAAGATACTTTAATTGACTATCCAAATTTCTAAAAATTTGATCTATTTCATTGATATCTTTATTATACGTTAAATATTGCCTAAGCGTTTCTTTTCCTTTCATATTATTCACCAATATCATTATAACATACAGTTATAATACTTCAATTATATTTTGTTTTTTTCTAAGCTTATTCTTAATACTGCTAATAGCATTATCCACCTTTTTATAATCTAAATTTAATAAAATAGAAATTTCTTTATTAGTAAAATTATTCAATTTTAATTCATAAATTAAAGAATGTAAAAAAGATAAATCATATTTAAAATTCAATATTTGCTTAACTCGTTCATTTTCGTAAAATTCTTCTATATTATTAACCTTATTTTCTATCAAACTGTCTATACAATTTCCTTCTTCATCAATTTCTTTGTCTAACGAAATACTATTTGATAAAATATTATGTTTTTCTCTACTGTGATTTCGAAGGCAAGTTTGAAATTCATGTTTTACAAATGTCTTAACATAAGTATAGAAAAGAACTCCCTTATGCTCATCAAAATTTTTAATTGCAGAATTTAATCCATACAATCCAGCTTGGTACAGATCATCCCAACTTATTCCTAAATAACGATAATTGCGATAAATTTTTTGTGCTTCTACTTTTATCATTTCACCATATTTTTTATAAAGACTATTATAAGCCTCTTCGTTATTTTCACCTATTAAATATAATAATTCATAATCATTAACAGTTTTATACATAAGCCTCCTTATTTTTTTATTCGAATTGCCTCATATATCATTATTCCCGCTGCTACGGATGCATTTAAACTATTAATTTTCCCATACATTGGTATTTGAGCAATAAAATCACAAGATTCTCTTACTTGTCTAGACATGCCAGTGCCTTCATTACCAATTACTAATGCTATTTTACCAGTATAATCAATTTGTCTATAATCCATACTGTTTTCCATATCAGTGCCTACTATCCAATAACCTTTATTTTTTAACTGTTGAATAGTTTGATTTAAGTTGGTAACTTTAGCTATCTTCATATTTTCCAAAGCTCCTGCACTAGTTTTCATCACTGTTGAATTAATATCAACACTTCTATCTTTTGGGATAATAATTCCATCCACTCCTGCTGCTTCTGCTGTTCTAATAATTGCTCCTAAATTATGAGGATCCTCCAAATGATCTAATATAACTACTACCGAAGAAAGATTATTAGTAAAATCTTCAATATCAGAATATTTAAAATCTTCGATATATAAAATTATACCTTGACTAGAGTATTTATCAAATTTTGAAAATTCTTTTTTCCCCAATTTCTGTGGATAAATTTTTTTATTTTCAATTAAGTTCAAAATTTCTTTATCATCAAAATTTTCATATAAAATTATTTTTTCAATCTTTTTATTATTTTTTAATATTTCTTTAGCAACATTTTTACCATAAACTATCATATTGGTCCTCCCATTAATCTTTGTCATTTAAAATAAAAGACATTATTTCTTCTATTCTAGTCTTATTTTCCATCAAATCTAAATATCCTATAACAGCTTCCAATGCAGTAGCATATTTATAAGTAATAATATCACAATTTTTAGGATGAGAATTGCTTTTATAATTTCTAGCTCTCTTAATAACATTATTCTCTTCTTCAGTAAAAAAATCAACATCCATTAATTCTTTCAAAAATTTAGCTTGATTAATAGCACTAACATATTTTATCGATTCCTTCTGTAAAAAATTAACATTTGCAATATTTTTATTGATGAGAAATTTTCTTACATAATTTTCATAAATCGTATCTCCTAAATAAGCAAGTACCAAAACATTGATTTCTAAAATAGACATACTTCATCACCTGTGATGATTTTACAATGATTCACAAAAAAAGTCCAGAATAATAAAAAGAAGCTATTAATAAGCTTCTAATCATCACTACTTCTAGCAATTAATACTAATCTGAATATTTCTATTAAAGTGGTTAATAAAGATGCTACATAAGTAAAAGCTGCAGCCCTTAACATTCTTTGACTTCCAATTTGTTCTTTAGATACTAAAAAATTATTTTTGGCAATCTCCTCTTTTGCTCTTCTAGATGCATCTAATTCTACTGGTAAAGTTACAAGTTGAAACAAAAGAATAACTAATTCCAATGCAATACCAATCCAAATTAGATCAACAATACTAAAAACAATCCCTATTAAAATTGCAAAATATCCAACTTTAGAAGAAAGATTAACTAAAGGAAACATAGCGCTTCTAAAACGCATAAAGCCATATCCTTCTTTATCCTGAATAGCATGACCAACTTCATGCGCTGCTACCGATACTGATGCAATAGACGTTCCACTATAAACTTCTCTAGACAGTCTTATCACTTTTCTAGTAGGATCATAATGATCAGATAAAAAACCTCTGGTTTCAGTAACATAAATATTATTCAAACCATGCTTATCTAAAATTTCTCTTGCTACTTCCCCACCTGTTAATTCTTTACTATTTTTTATCTTCTTATATTTAGAATATGAAGAACTCACGTAAATTTGAGCAATAATAGTAATTAAAATACTAACAAAAATCAATAAATAACTTAAACTATAATAATCCATTTCTCCTCCTTTATATTAATTCGTAAGTAGTTCCTTTTTTTGAATCAATTAATTTTACTCCCTTTTCAAACAATTCATCTCTTATTTTATCTGCTAAGGCAAAATCTTTATTTTTCTTAGCTTCATTTCTTTGTTTAATCTTAGCCAAAATTAACTCTTCTAATTCTTCACTAACTTCTTTTGGTTCCTCTATTAAAGACAAAGATAAAACCTTATCAAAATCATCAATTAAATATAATTTAGTAAAATCCGATAATTCTTCATCTTTTAATACATCATAGACAAGTGTTAACATAGAAGAAGTATTTAAATCATTTCCTAACGCTTCTTTAAATTTATTTTGATAAAAATCCAATTTTTTATCACTCAAATTAGGCGTTCTATTTAATTGTTTAATTTTACTTTTTAATTTAATATATGCAGTTTCTGCACTCTTTAGTGCTTCCCATGTAAAAGTTAATTGATTTCTATAATGACTATTTAGACAAAAATATCTATAACTAAGTGGGTTATAACCTCTTTCTTCTAGTAAAGAAACGGTTAAAAACTCTCCTTTAGATTTACTCATTTTTCCAGATTGATCATTAAGATGTTCTCCATGAATCCAATAATTACACCATTTATGTCCAAAATAGGCTTCGCTTTGAGCAATTTCATTAGTATGATGCGGAAAAATATTGTCAACACCACCACAGTGAATATCTAAGTATTCACCTAAGTATTTACCACTAATACCACTACATTCGATATGCCATCCAGGATATCCTATTCCCCAAGGAGAATCCCATTTCATATCTTGATTTTCAAACTTACTAGTAGTAAACCATAAAACAAAGTCTCCAGGATTTCTTTTATATTTATCTTCTTCTACAGTATCTCTGACACCGATCATTAAATCCTCAGGATTTTTACCAGACAATTCATAATAATTATTTGCTTTCGTTATATCAAAATATACATTACCATTAGATAAATAAGCATACCCTTCTTCTAACATTTTACTAATCATTTTAATATAAGTATCAATATGATCACTCGCTTTTTCAACAATCGCAGGTTTCCTAATATTTAACTTACTACAATCTTGAAAAAAGGCATTAGTATAAAACTTGGCAATATCATAAACTGATTTATGTTCACGAGCACTAGCTATTTTCATTTTATCCTCACCAGAATCCGCATCACTGGTCAAATGTCCAACATCTGTAATGTTCATCACTCTTAACACTTCATATCCTAAATATTCCAGTCCCTTTTCCAATATATCCTCAAATATATAAGTTCTCAAGTTTCCTATATGAGCATAATGATACACAGTAGGACCACAAGTATATAATCTAACGATTCCCTCTTCATTAGGAGTAAACGTTTCAATTTTCTTAGTAAGAGTATTATATATATTCATTTCACACCTCTTTTTTATTATATTACACATATATGAAAATTTTGTGTTGTTTCTATGTAATTATAACATAAAAAGTAGTATATAAATACTACTTAAACATTTTTAAATCACTATTTATAACATTTAATATATCTTTGCCATGCAAATTAAATTTGATATTAGATAAAATTTTCATATTTTTCAATTGGTCTAATGTTTTAGGCCTTTTTAAAAGAAGACTATTTAATTCGTTATCAGTAAATATATAATAAGCAGGAACATTCATATTATTAGACTTCTTTAACCTTAACTCCTTCAATTTGTTCTTTAATTCTTTTTCTTGTAATAAAATATTTTTATATTTTTCTACCAAACTACTTCTATCATTACAGGAATTAGCTTCTAAAAAAGAATTAGCTAAAGTTAACATAGTTTTTTTAGAAGAAAAACTATTATGATCATAATTCTTTATATCTCGTTTTATATATTCTACAAGATTATCTACTCTTACAACAGAGTTTTTTATTTCTTTTAGAGCATATTTAACATTCAATAAAGAACGAGAATTAGAAAGAACTACTAATGGCTTATACCATAGATTATCAAAACTATTTTCTCTAAAAAAAGTAATAAACTTATTATGTTTACTAAGCCAACGTTTTTTTAATATTTCTTTATGACTAACAGCCTGATTATAAGGAGAATAAATTGCTTCCTTTATATGATTATTATTTAAACAATAGGAACGTTGAAATTGTCCGTGACTATCAACTGTAATATCTCCAATTAAATTTTTACACTCTACTAAATAGCAATAACCTTTTGTTATAATTATATAATCAATTTGTGCTTTTAAATCTTCAAAAGTTAATGTGATATCGTGGAGAACATACATACCAATATTAGAATTTTTCAATTCATATGCTATCTCTTTTTCTCCTTGTAAACCTATTTCTAAAAATTTAATATCTTTATTGATCTGACTTCTGTCTATAAGCTGTTCCCGAATCATTTTTAATTGTTCAAGTTGTAATTCCAAATTACTATCTTCTTTTAAAAAAACAGCATCTCTAAACTTATCAAATGTAATCATATAATCACTCCATCGTATTATCTTATCATCAATAATCAATTACTGAAAAATAATCACTGTTTAAAATTTTATCATTAATATTAATTTTTTCATTTACTTCTTCCGATATTTTTTTAACATACTTTGGATCAATCTCATTTGGAACTTCACCATTATAATAAATATTTCCATCATACCAACTATAATCATTAAAATAAACGTATTCTTCATGATATTTACTAAAAACATCTGTACCTAAATAATACGATGGTCTATAAGAAAGATTAAACATGTTAGCAATGGTCGGAGTGATATCGATAGTATCCATTACTGTATCAATTTGCTGATTCTCTATGTCTTTGCTCCAAATTATAAGAGGCATTGGTATGCTTTGCAATAATGATAGTTTTGAAAAATCTTCATTAGATACACTAGGAATGTTTTTTGAATAATTATAAGCCCCATGATCAGAAAAAATTACAATTACTGTATCGTCTATTTTATGGTCTTTCTCTAATTTTTCTTTCAAAATTGTCAAAAAATCATCAGTTTCCCTTGCTAATACACTAATTACAGTAGTATCTTCTTCTTCAACTTTTAATTCTTCATAACTAGAATCATCTAACCTTTTAATTATTTGAAACATAGGATTAGTATTATCATAAGGCATATGTGGAGTGTAAGTAATGATAAATGTCATAAACTTATCACTTTCAGGAACAAGTAAATGATATATATTATCATTTTCAGCTAAAGTAGAATCAAGTCTAGTTTCCACATCAGGATATATTTCTTTTAAAGCATAGTGGTTTTCAAAACCTATAGCTCTATGAATCCCTTCCCTATTATAAAATCCACCATAATTCATATGAACAGAATTTACTGTATATCCATTTTGTTTAAATAAATTAGGTAAAGATAAATCATAATTATTAGTATCATAATTAAATGCAGCTGTTCCGTCGGTAGGAGCATGTAACCCAATAAGAGCCGAAAATTCACTATTAAATGTTGCACCACTACCAAACATAGGAGCGTATCTATTAGTAAAATTAAGTCCTGTTTCCCTAAAATAGGTTAAAGTAGGCATAATCTCATCATTAACTAAACGATTATCAATACTTTCTAGCATAATCATAATGATATTTTTATCTTCAAAAATATTACTATAATCATTTTCTTGATATTGTATTTGGTCATTTCTTTTTTCAAAATATGAAGCAACTATCTCTCGATCCTTAGCAATATCTACTGACAGTTTTTTTTCAACAAATTTATATATGTTACGAAAAGTATATTCATATAGTCCTGATACTTCCATACTTCTATTGGGACTAACAAAACTATCGTAAACATTTCTTGGATAATTATTAGAGTCCCATTGATTTTCTGGAACTGCAGCTCCATATTTCCAAATAGCTATACTACGTAATCCTAACACACAAAATATAGCAATTAATATAATAAGTATTTTTTGTTTATAATTGGTCTTTGGATATTCTACTTTTCCCATAATATATATTACAAAAATACTAATTATAATGGGAATAAAAACAATTAATATTGTTTTAAAATTTATTGAAGATATTGCAACTGAAGCATAATCTAATCCTTCTCCTGCGGAAAATAAATCAGTTAATTTAAAAAAGCGATCTAATATATTAGCATGAACCAGTTCTGCAAATGTTAATATAGAAAAGAATAATACAAAAAATCCATATACATATCTTCCTTTTTTATTTCCACAAAAATATAATAATACTAACAAAATCAAAATATATGATAAAGAAAATAAAAATGGACTTAAACTCTTCGTGCGATAAAAAGGCTCCATTTTATTTCCAGTTAGTCTTAATGCTATATCAAAAATTAAAAATGTGACAATAGAACCAAATATAATCAAAAAATAATGAAAATATTTTGAATGAACAAAGTTTTTAAAAATATTTTTAAAAGTTCTATTCTCTAATTCTATTTTTAAATTTGTTATTTCTTGTTTTAAATAATTTACATCTTGATTAAGAAGTTCAATTTTATTAATTAAATCGTTATTATTTTCTGTCCTTTTATTACTTTTAACGGTTACTTTAGACATATAGATTCCCCCTATAAGTTATTATTTATTGTATCACACTTTAAAAATATAAAAAAGATGAAAAATAACATAAAAAAATACTTGTTGAAACAAATATTTTTTCTAAATAAAAATTATTTTCTCTGTAATATCTTTTGTTTTGGCGCATCCTCTATCTGTTGATTTTCGCGAATTAACATACAACTAGCTTCTAACAATTCACTTAGATTATTATATGGAACATCATTATACTCGACGCTATAAAGCCAATCTAAATATTTTGTTTTAGGAGCCCCATCTGGCCTTCCATATAATATCCTTTTTTTACTAATCCAATAACCAAACTCTACATTGGTAGTAAATGCCGGCATTGTTTCTAAATCTCTTGGAATCCAAAATAATATTGAAGTAGCTTCTGTTAAGGCTTCCCGTTCCCACTCCGCTTGATCAACATAATCATCTTTAGATTTCATAGTAGAAAGCTCTGGAATGTAGACAACTCCATCAAATTCTAATTCTGATAATTTTAACAAAGCCTCCTCACGCCAAGAAATAATATTTTTATCTCTTGGAGTAGGACCGGCTAAAAAAATTGATTTTTGTCCCTTTATAACTTTTTCATCAGAATAGTTTGGCTTAGTTTTAGTTTTTTTAAATGTAGTAATTGTTGTATTAGGAATTATTGCTTTTTTTACATCTTTTATTGTCATCAAAGTACCTAATACAGGACCATTATCTTTCTTTTTTTCCTCCATCAACATTCTTCTAATAGTTTTTTTCAAAATCAAATATTCTTCATTAGTATTTTCTGATATTTCTTGCGCTTGCACTTTTACTAGTGCTGCATTAATCATAACTCTACTAACAAGAATTTTATCACTATCATCTAGTTTTAATATTTCTTCTAAAGATATTAAATCTTCTGAATTTGTATACATTTCTACCCTCCATTTGATTAAAGTAAGAACAAATAAATATTTAAATTTTCGACTCTTTACAAAATAAGCTATTTGCCACAGCAATTTTTATACTTTTTTCCACTTCCGCATGTTCAAGCAATCCAAGTATTTATAGTATTATCAGTATTTACGTAATTATTGGTATTTCAAGACTTCGTGGCACTGGTAACAAAAATATTTGTGGTATTTATAGTACTATTAGTACTATGTTTATTTTATAATTTGAAAACAAAGCGGAAACATTGTGTGCATCCGTTTACAATAATAGTATATCACAATTTTTAATTACAAATTTAATAATTCTATTAATTTATCAAAAATTCTAATATAATCATCAGATATATTAGTTTTTGTGACATTTTCTGCTAAAGTAACTTTAAAATCTTTTATTAATTTTTTTGCTTTTTTTGAATCTGTCTCATTATATCTAATCCATTCTTCTATTACAGATATATTTGCTACGGATTCATCATTTATTTTTTCCGTATTTATTTTTACTTTAAAAGCATTTCTATCTCCAAACTTATTACTCTCTGTAATTATATATTTAGGAGTATAAAAGTCTTCACAAGTTGATATTAATCTATCAATATTGAACTCATCGTACTTGTACCATTTACCAGCATATCTTTCTTGCTCAAACACTTTTTTTTGATCAGAAGACACTTCATCTGCATCAGATATAATATAATAATCTTTTGCCAACAATCCCCATAAACTTGCAAACTCTCTAAACTTTGTTGCTCCAGGCACATGTGTTAAACCAACTTTTTTAAATTTATTTTTTTTAGTTTTATTTAATTTATTCAATGCCACATGAAACAAATGTTTATCAATCCAGCCCTCAAAAACTAAATTCTTATCATTGATAATTGCATATACTTTCATTCCCAATGCATTATATAACGTTTTTGCATTATCATAATTACTTTCATTAGCTTCTTCTATGCTTGTACATTCGCTATCTTTTGTAACAATATAATGTCTTCCTATATTAGTAGTATCGATCATAGATGTAGAGTGGGTTGAATAAAAAACATAATTATTTTTTCCAATATTAATTAATTCTTCTTTTAAATATTCTTGTCCGGGAATATCTATTTTAGTTTCTGGCTCATCAATTAAAATTAGAGTGTTATTTAACTGTTTATTCTTATTTTTTACTGAAAGCATTATCATATATGTTATTAACCGTTTAAATCCATCACTTCTTTTATCCAATAAATATGAATTGTTAGTATCCCTTATTCTAATATTAATATTATCAACATTTTCCCTTAATTCCAACTTACAATTTTTAGGCATACTTTTCCATATTTTTCTTAAATATATAGTGGTCTTTTCACTGACTTCATCTAATAAATTTTGAAATGATGCCTCTCCCATTTCTTTGCATTCATTATATTCTTCTTTAATGTTTGTAATATTATTTAATTCAAATATATACTTTAACGGTATGTTAATGTTTGGATTTTCTATAAAGCTTTTAATTGTGATAGAAGCAGGTAATAAGTACTCATCTTTATATTCCCAAAAAAGGACATCTGGAATATTATTATTAGCAATTTTCATCCCAAGTTCACAAAAATAATCGTGTAAATCTTCTGCAACTATTTTTATTAAGTTTTCACTGCTTACGTCATATTCATCTATATTAATAATTATTTTTTCTTTAATTTCATGTTGTTCTTGTGTTTCTTTATTGATAATACTAATTGGATTTTCTGGTGTTGCATTCAAAAATTTAAGATTATCATTTATTATATATTTATCATCATTATCTAAGATATAATATTTTAATAATCTTTCGCTTTTTCTTATATCTATATCATAAACATAATTAAAATCAAGAAAATCCAAAAGTTTTACGTACTTGCCATTAAACATTATAAAACTATCTTTCTTTGATGAATATATTTTTTCTTGTGCCTTTTTATAAAATTCGATTTGTTCATCTTCTGACATTAACATAATAAATTCTATGTTTGATTCTTGGAAACTTCTTGTTCCCTCTTTAATAAATTCTTTAGTTAATTTAACACTATTATTCAAAGTCGATAATGCAAGTAATAAATTACTTTTACCACTCTCACTTAATCCAACAAATATTTTGCATCCTCTGGTTATATCAATAGTGCATTCGTGAATAGACTTAAAATTTTTTATATTTACAGTTTTTAATATCACATTATCACTCCCTAATAAAAAAAGAATATCTTAATGATATTCGGCTACTATAATTTTACCATATTTTAACAAATCAAACAATTATTGGTAATAAATTTTTTATTATATTATTTAACAGACTATTTATAGATTACTTTATAACATATAAAAGGTTGATGTGCATTTTCTTATCTGGATAAATAAAGAAAATTTAATCTGTTATTTTAGTTATAATTTGGTCTATTATTTTTTGTTGATTTGTTTTTCAAATACATTACTAACATATTTCTTTGATTCTTTAGTAGTTGAAACGTAATAATTCTCTGTAGTTTCCACTCTACTATGACCTAATACTTCAGCGACATCTTTAATTTCTACACCACTTCTTAAAGTTTTAGTTGCAAAGCTTCCTCTTAAGTCATAGAACCGGCAATTATTTATTCCTAGTTCATGATGTATAATCCTATATGGATAACGTATTAAATCCGTACCTATGTATCTTCCATTATCTTTAACAAACACTAAATTTACTTTTTCTTTCTGCTTTGACTTGTATTTCAACTCAATTATTCTATTTTCCACTACTTTACCATACTTATTTTTAACTTCTTCTAGGTTATAATCATAATATTTTGTTTTATATTTTTTTCTATTATTACTCTGATAATGATGATAAATTTTCAATACCTTTAATAAAGTTTCACATATATATACTTCTCTAACACTACTATCAGTTTTTGTTGTGCCAAAAAACCATCTTCCTTTGTTATCTTTTGTTTTGCAATAAACTGTTTTATTAATTTTTATAATTCTATTTTCAAAATCTATATCATCCCAAGTTAACGCACATACCTCTCCTGTTCTCATACCTGTAAAGCATGCCACTAAAAATGCACATATAAAAGTTTTGTTTTCTTTGAATCTAGTTAAAATTTTTTCTATCTCTTCATTAGTGTAAATATGATTTATTCTGTTTTTTTTAAACCATATGATAGAACTCTAGGAATTGATAGTTCAACAGCTGGATTATAATTTAAAAATCCAAAGTAATTTGTTGCATCTCTAAAAGAACTTTTTATTACTTTTTGATAAATTCTTAATGCATCTTTTGTTTTTACTTTTTGCGATAATTTTAATAATGCTTGATTTAGTAAATATGGGGTTATTGAATATAACATATATTTTCCTAGTTCTGCTTTTATTGTTTTAAAAGTTTCTTTATATCTTTTTGCTGTGGAATACTTAAAATTAATTTCAAAATATTCACTCATCCAATAATCTAAGTAATCAGCGTATGTCATATTTGCCTGTTTATTAACTCCCCCATTAATATATTCATCATAGGCTTTCATTCCGGCAATATATGCTTCATTTTTTGTTCTAAACCCTGATTTGTTGATAAACTTTCTTTTCCCATTTATTTTTGCAATTTCAAATTTATACTGATAAACCTTTCCTCTTTTTGTTACATTAACTCTCATATCATTCATTCCTTTCCTTTTTCTATTTTTCATTTATTTACAAAATCATTATAATTAACAACATCCAAATTATAAAAAAATGCTAACATATTTCTATGTTAACATTTTGTATTAAGATACTGGTGTAAGCTCTTTTTGAAGTAATTTTATGATTATTTCTATGGCATCCATAACATCTTCATAGCTTATGTCTTTTACATATATCTTTTTAAGTTTATATCTATTAAAATTATTTTTTAATCTTTCACTGTTTTTTATTAAATCAAAACTAGAAATAATCATATTTATATCGAATTTTGATTCCCGTCTTTCAAAAGTATTTTTGATTGCTTTTACCAAATCATCTTTATTAATATCATTATAAAATCTAGTTAATAAAATATACAAATCATAAAAATCTTTTGCTCTTGTGTTCATGATATTATCAGTAATAAATGTTTCAAATTTTTCAGCTATGATAGTTTCTTTATTAAACACCATAATATTAATATAAGAATCATCAAACATGCATTTATATTTAAAGTTTAATTCTTTAGGTGTAATAGGATCTCCTACAGTGACATCAATTGCTAATGGTACTCTTAAATGTTCCTTATATCCAATTAATTTAACTTTTAATCCACCATATTTATCTATTAGTCTAATATCTTTAATACTAACAATTTCAAAAGTTATTCCATCTTTACCATCAATACTTATTATTTCTTTTATTATTTTTTCTAGTATTTTAGCTTCTAATGGTATTCCTTTTAACATTGTATCCATATCTTGAGTAGTTCGACGTTCATCGCCAAATATTGCAGATAATAAAAGCCCACCTTTTAATATGAAATTATATTTGTATTTACTAATTCCAATCCTATATAATAATCTTTCAAAAAAGTACATCTGCATAATATCTTGTGGTTCTAAATGATTTTCATGGGCTTTGGTTTTAATTTTTATTTTTAAATCTTCAGCATTAATAACATTTTTCACTTACATTAACACCTCCAAATATCTATTAACTTCATCTTCGACATTAAGTTTTTTAGAATATTCTACTAATTTTGGTAAATCTCTATTTTGCTTGTTCCTTAAATATTCAGTAATAGCATATTTAACAGTTTCTAAATCCTCTTTTTCTTTGTTTTTTAATAAATCACAAATACATCTTTCAGCATTATAACAAGTAATAATTTGGCCCTGTGGACTTTTAATTTCTATTTTTCCTAATTCAAAGATTTCTTTTTTTACAAAGTGTAATTTTACATTATCCATATGTTTTAATTTCCCATTATATCCTCGGCAGACCGTAATGTGATAAATACTTGGAACTGTTTCACATAAACCTAAAAAATAAAGTGCTGTATCGTGTGAAAAAGTAGCGTTGTTTCCATAAATTAAATTAAAATATTCATCTCCCCAAGTATTTGGTAAAATATATAATCCATTTTTTACTCTTTCTATTTTGCCAGCTTTAACTAATCTTGTTAAAAATACACTATTAATACCATGTTTACAAACTTCTTTTGTTGTGATTATACCATTATTTACTTTAATTAGATTTAAAATTTGCTCTTCTTTATTCATAATTTTATGTTCCTTTCAACATACATTATACTACAATTGTTAGTTAAAAGGAACACATAAACACAATATAATTTAATTACAAAAAGAATGTTTACATATTTTTATGCAAACATTCTCTTATTTTTAAGGTATTTTGCAGTATTTCAACTCTTTTTGCAAACAATTTCAATATTTTTTTATTTTCTATTTTTTCTAAAATACATGTATTGCCTTATTTTATAAGGTATTATGCATCACGGCCATGACAAAATTTATATTTTTTGCCCGAACCACATGGGCAAAGATCATTTCTACCAATTTTTTTGCTTTTTTTAGGTTGAGCTTTAATAGCATCTTTACCATCATTAGTTATTTTATCTTTAGCCACTTCTTTTCTTTCAATGTTTTGTTTAATCTCTGATTTAACTAAGAAAATAGTAACATCTTTATCAATATTTTGTAACATATTGTCAAACATTTGATATCCTTCTACAGTATAAGCACGTAGTGGATCATCATGTCCATAACTTCTTAAATGAATTCCTTCTCTTAAATGGGACATTGTATTAATATGTTCTGTCCAATACTTATCAATAATATTTAAAACAATTACTTTTTCAAATTCGTCTGAAATTTCTTTTGGAACCACTTTTATTTTTTCTTCATATTCTTCTACAATAATATTATATATTATTTCAATAATATCGTCTTCGTTACGTCCTTCTAAATCTTTAAAATTTAATTCTTTCTTTAATAAATTTTCGTTTGCAAATTCAACAATCTCTTTAATATCATCATCTGTTAGTTTTCCTTCTGGATAAACGTGAGATTTAATTAAATCCATAACATGATTATGAACAGCATTTAAAACTGTATTATGAATAGATTCATTGTCCAAAATTTCATTTCTTTTAGCATATATAATTTCTCTTTGATTATTCATCACATCATCATATTGCAATAATTGTTTACGAATATCAAAATTATTACCTTCCACTCTAGATTGTGCAGTTGCAATCGCCTTTGAGAAAGTTTTAGATTTAATACATTGATCTTCAGTAAAACCTAATGTTTGCATCATCATCTTGATTCTATCACTACCGAATCTAACCATTAAATCGTCTTCCATAGACACATAAAATTGAGTAAATCCAGGATCTCCTTGACGACCAGAACGACCTCTTAACTGATTATCAATACGACGAGATTCATGCCTTTCAGTACCTAATACACACAATCCACCTAATTCTTTTACTTCGTCGGTTAACTTAATATCTGTTCCACGTCCAGCCATATTAGTAGCAATAGTTACTGCTTTCTTTTCACCCGCTTTTGCAATGATTTCAGCTTCTCTTGCATGGTTTTTTGCATTTAATACTTCATGAGGTATTTTCTTTTTTTTCAATAAATCACTAATTAATTCATTAGTTTCAATAGCAATAGTACCAACTAGAACAGGTTGTCCTAATTTATATCTTCTTTCGATTTCATTTATTAATGCTTTATATTTACCAACTTTAGTAGCATAAACAAGATCTGGTTCATCATCTCTTATTACTTCCTTATTAGTCGGTATACAAATAACAAACATATTATAAATATTTCTAAATTCTTCTTCTTCTGTTTTTGCAGTACCTGTCATACCAGATAATTTTTTATACATTCTAAATAAATTTTGAAAAGTAATAGTAGCAAGAGTTTTAGTTTCTTGTTGAATCTTAACTCCTTCTTTAGCTTCAATAGCTTGATGAAGACCATCACTAAAAGCACGGCCTTTCATTAAACGCCCCGTAAATTGATCAACAATTACTACTTGCCCATCTTGAACTACATAATCAACATCATTTCTCATAGAATAATTAGCTTTCAACGCTTGATTGATATGATGTACTAAACTAGTTTGATTAATATCATATAAGTTATCCACTTTAAAATACTGTTCACCTTTTTTTACTCCATCTTCTGTAAGACTAACAGATTTTGTTTTCTCATCATAAATATAATCTTCTTCTTTTTTTAAACTTTTAACAAAACTATCAGCATCCGTATAAAGGCGAGCACTTTTCATCTCACCACCTGATATAATCAAAGGCGTTCTGGCTTCATCTATCAAAACAGAATCAACTTCATCGATAATAGCAAAATTTAGTCCTCTTTGAACTCTATTTTCACTGCGAACGACCATATTGTCACGAAGATAATCAAAACCTAATTCATTATTTGTAGTATACAAAATATCACATTCATATTGTTCCTTTTTTTCTTTTGCACTTAAACTTCTAAGGTTAGTACCAACCGTAAGTCCTAAAAATCTGTGAATATTACCCATCCAATTCGCATCACGATCAGCCAAATATTCATTAACAGTAACTATATGCACCCCGTTACCAGTTAAAGCATTTAAATATGCTGGCATAACACTAGTTAAAGTTTTACCTTCTCCTGTTTTCATCTCAGCAATATTTCCAAAATGAATTGCAATAGCACCCAATAACTGTACATAGTAAGGTTTTTCACCAATTACCCTAAAACAAGCTTCCCTTGCTGTTGCATAAGCTTCAACTAATATATCTTCAAGAGTTTCTCCTTTATTTAATCTTTCTTTAAACTCATCTGTTTTAGCTTGTAATTCATAATCACTTAATTTTGTATATTCCTCATCTAAAGCATCAATTTTATCAGCTAATGCAGAGAATTTTTTTAATTCTTTGTATTCATGATCGAATAAATTTCTAAATATGCCCATCATACCATCTCCTCATATTGAATATTTTATCAAAAAAACACAAATAATACAAAGTTTTTAGATAATAAAATAGCAAAAGTTATAATAATGTATTATTTTAAATAAAAAACCACTAGTTCAACTAGTGGTTTTACTTAAACACCTATAAGGTGATATTACTGGCAGCTCCCATTTGGGAGCTTTTTT
>CALVYA010000011.1 GCA_944371905.1 uncultured Bacilli bacterium
CATTTTGACTCACATATACAATTTATAATAATACTTTAAAATATAAGGTTTTAAAGTAGTTATATTGTTATTTCTTCGCCTATAACTTGCGACTGCTTTTTGACTACTACAACATCATTGGCACTAGCCATAGTAATTCCTTTCATCAAATCTCTTACTGTCATTTCTTCTCCTGGTTGTAACCATATTTGAGAACCTCCCATACCTGCCGCATTATTACTTACTTTAATTTTTTCATCCCAAGTCAAAGTTCCATTTTCAATATTTTCTAATATTATAATTTGAGCTACCATCTTAGTCATAGATGCAACCGCTACTTTTTCATCCATATTCTTCTCATATAAAATTTCTCCTGTAGTCTCTTCTATTAATAAACCGCTTTTTGCATTTTTTAATAACTCTTCTTCTGCATAAATATTTATTGGAAAAAGGAAGACTAGTAACGTGATAATTATCAATAGTTTTTTCACTTTATTTCACCTCTATTAAATTATTATGTCAATACTATTATTTATATTTCATTTATCTTATTTTTTATTATTTTGTCTTGTTTTGTAAGATTAAAGGAGATCGATTGACATATAATTTAGTGATTATATAATAAATGATGGAGGTAACCCATGACAAAAAAAATTACTATTTCGTTATTGGTAGTAGTTGTAGTTATTGGCAGTTTACTAATTAGTAATAAAGTTTTCTCAAAAGAAAAAAATAAAGAAGGAAGAAAAATGAATATAAATGAAAAATTAGATTTATTAGATAATATAAATAAAAAAATAGATTATTTTAATAACGATTATCTAGATCGTTATATTGACTATAAAAAAAAGAATCCTAATTTATCTAATAACGATATTATATTAAGAGTAAATATTGGTTTAGATAAAGATTTTTATACTAATGTTAAAAAAGCTATTAATTTAAATACTAATTATATATTAGTTAATAAATTTTATTACCTAGAACCAAACTATGTTCCAGAAAATCTAGAAGAAATTGATAGTAAATATTCAGTACCGGGAAAACAATTAGTTAATGTTGCTAGAATTTCTTTTGAATTTTTAGCAAAAAAGGCTGAAGAAGAAGGATACAACATTAGAGCTGTGTCAACTTACCGTTCTTATTCTTATCAAACAGATTTATATAATAACTATGTAACTCAAGACGGCGTAGAAGAAGCTGACAAATATTCTGCTAGAGCTGGATTTTCAGAACACCAAACTGGTCTTGCAGTAGATGTAGATAATAGAGAAACTGATTTTAATAATTTTGAAAATACGAAAGAATTTCATTGGATGATAGAAAATGCCCATAAATATGGTTTTATTTTAAGATATCCTAAAGAAAAAGAATTTATCACAGGATATATGTATGAACCATGGCATTTTAGATATGTTGGAGTAGAAATTGCCACTTATATTTACCAGAATAATTTAACCTATGAAGAATACTACTTTAAATTTATCCATAAATAAAAGACTTTTCATAAGTCTTTTATTCTATTATAAATGCCTCTCGGATATTAAACTCATCTTTGACTTTATTAACGTATAATGTGCAAAGGAGATCATTTTCTACTATTTTGTCATTTACTTGCTTATTTAAAACTATTCCTACTTCATGATCAATTGTATCGTCTTTAGTTAATCTACCCGCTCCTAGTTTCATTGAAATTTCACCGATTAGTTTAGCATCAATTCCTTTTAAAATTCCATTTTTAGCACTTCTAATTTCTATTTTCTGATCACTAATTTTCAAAGAATTAATATCTCCTTGCTGATATTCTACCAATTTCAAAAACTTATGATATGCTTGATTGTTTTTTAAAACCTTAATTACTTCTTGTTCTGCTTCCATCATAGGAATATTTTTCCCCATACTTACTAAATTACTAGCTAGTTCAATACAAAGTTTAGCAAAAGGTGTATCTATATTTCCTTTTAATACTTCCATAGCCTCTATTACCTCTAAACTATTACCAACATTATTTCCAAGAGGATTATCCATAGATGTAATGATTACTCTTGTTTCTTTTTTAAAGCTATTACCTATTTTAATTAAAATTTCTTTTAATTTGTTAGCATCTTCTTTTGTATGAATTAAAGCTCCTTTTCCAAGTTTTAAATCAATTACTATCTTATCAGCACCACTTGCTATTTTTTTACTCATGATCGATGATGCAATCAATGGATAAGATTCTACTGTACCGGTAACATCTCTTAAAGCATAAATTTTTTTATCAAGAGGTGCTAAGCTAGTCGTTTGACTAGAGATAACTAAACCAATATCTCTTAATTCTTTTAAAAACTCTTCTTCACTTAATGCTGTTTTAAATCCTTTTATACTTTCTAATTTATCAATTGTCCCACCAGTATATCCTAATCCTCTACCAGACATTTTAGCCATATAAACACCACAACTAGCAACAATAGGTGCAATAACTAAAGTAGTTTTATCACCAACACCACCTGTAGAATGTTTATCCACTTTTATTCCTGGGATACTACTTAAATCTAAAATATCACCACTATCAATAAAAATTTTTGTTAAATTAATAGTTTCTTCTTCCGTCATTCCATTAATACAAATAGCCATCAATAAAGCAGATATTTGATAACTTTCTATTTTTTCATTTAAGTACCCCATAAAAGCATACTCTAATTCTTCCTTAGCTAAATGATGCCTTAGTCTTTTTTTATTAATAATATCTACTATATTCATACATTACCTTCCTTTTTATTATAATTAACTTTATTGATTTGTCTACTTCTAGCAATAGCTAATGAATCTTCTTCCACATCTTTAGTAATCACTGATCCTGCAGCTATAAAAGAGTTTCTATTTAATATAACAGGTGCTACTAATACACTATTTGCTCCTACATAAGTATCATCACAAATAATTGTTTTGTTTTTTATATGATTTTTACCATTCATATTAGCAGTAATCGTACCACATCCAATATTTACTCTTTCTCCAACCATAGCATCTCCTAAATAAGATAAATGCTTTACTTTAGTATTAGATTTTATTTCACTATTTTTTAATTCTACATAATTGCCAATATTAATATTATTATTTAATATAGTATTGTGTCGAAGATGAGAAAAAGGTCCAATACTGTTGTGATCACCAATAGTAGAATCTTCTATATAAGAAGATATAATTTTATTATAATTACCAATGTTACTATTTATAATTATGGTATTCATATCTATTATAGTATTACTTCCAATTACACAATTACCTCTTATAGATACATTAGGATAAATAATTGTGTTCTGTCCTATAATTACTGATTCATCTATATAAGTATGATTACTATCAATAATATTTACTCCTTGATTCATTAATTTTTGATTTGTTTCTTTATAATTCATATCATCACCATTTTAATTATATCAAAAAAAGATACAGTTAGTATCTTTTATCGTAATTTTTTATTGATTAATTCTATCGTCCTTTTAGGATCATCTAATAACTTTTCGTATAAATACATATTAGAGCTCTTTCTCAACTCTTCTATTATTTTTATTTCTTCTTTAGCCATCTTCAAACCATAATTGCTGGATTCTTCGGATACCACAAAAGAATCATTACCTACAAAATAATCTAAACTTACTTTAAATATATTGGAAAGATCTTTTAAAGTATCTAGTGATGGAATTCTAGTACCCTTTTCATAGCAACAGATACTGACTTTAGTTACATTTAACATATTACCTAATTGTTGTTGTGTTAATCCATTACTTTTTCTTAATTTCTTTATCCTTTGCCCTATTAAAGTCATACCATCACTCCCAAGCATTCTCATTATAATTAATTAAAGTTAGTGATTGGTTAAAGTTAACTAAAAAGAAACTTATGCAAATTTGGTTTCTTTGTTATTAGACAAAAAAGTAGTTCTTTCTGCTACTACATCTAAATAATATTTTTTACTACCATCCTCTAAATCTATTAATCTACTTTGAATTCTTCCTTTAATGCCAACAACATCACCTTTGTGACAATATTCAACAGTAGATTTGGCAACATTCTCCCACAATATACAATCAATAAAATCAGTTTCATATTCCCCATTAATATTTTTAAAACTCCTAGGTACAGCTAAGGTAATATGAGAATATTGTTTATTGTTATCTGTTCTATTTATTACAGGATCTCTTGTCAATCTACCTACTAAAACCACCTGATTTAACATATTTATCCTCCTTTCGTGTTCTAAATTTAACATAGTTAGATTACTCTTACAAATTACTAAAATAATGATTTATTTCATCACACAAAAAAGGAATATTAATTTTCTTCTTTACTCAAAAATTAATATTCCCTTTCATTTATAAATTATACTAATAAATAATATAAATTTTAAAATCTTTTTAGTAATTTTGTTTTTCCCTTGTTTATTGCTTTATATTCTTCAGTAAACAATTCAGAGTTATCTATATAATGATCTAATTGACTTTTACTATATTTTTTAGCTGGATCTATTCTTCCCAAAGTCATTTGAACAGCATAAACTTCGCCTATTTCCACTTGATCTCTAGTAATATCTAAAGTACCATTGGCTCTTCTTGAAATATATTTATATTCTTCACCTGTTTTATAATCATATACTCCACTATCAGTGGTTATTCCCACTACATACTTTAGATGTTTCCAAGCATCTCCTCCATCCATTACTCCCAAATACTCTCTAACAGATAATTCCACAACTCCCTGATATCTCATATAATTCCTCCTATCCTATATCTTTTATTATTTGTCTAATTGCCTCAAAAGGTAGAAAGGCACATTTTTTGCGACTTGGTTGTTTTGCTACCGTATTATATACTACTAATTGACCTAAAACATCCGCATCATACTTTTCACCATTAATCATTTTCTCATAATTATCGACAATATTTTTAACCTCATCCACTGTCTTCCCTATTAACGTTTTTATCATAATCGAAGTAGCTGAAGTAGATATCGCACAAGCCTCTCCATCAAATCTAATATCAATAAAAACTCCATTTTCTAATTTTGCCATAACATCAATATTATCAACACATGAAGAATTTCTAGTATTTATTTTAACATATCCGCTACTATTTGTTAAACCTTTATTTACGGGATTTTGATAATTCTCTAAAATAATATCTCTTTTTAATTTTTCATCCATTTTATTTCACCTCTTATAAAATTATTTCAAAAATTTTATCTTGTTGTTTTAACGCATTAATTAATTGATCAATTTCTTCTTTTGTATTATACAAATAAAAACTAGCTCGACAGGTATTAGAAACATTAATTTCATCTTTTACGATTTTTGCACAATGATTTCCAGCTCTTACACAAATATTAAAATGATTTAAAAACACAGCCGTATCTTGACTAAATATTTTATCTATATTAAATATAACAATTCCGGATTTAGAATTTTGATTATATATTTTAATATTAGGAATTTTTAACAATTCTTTCACTGCATATTCTTTTAACTCTAATTCGTATTTATGAATATTTTCTAATCCTATATTAGAAAGATAGTCAATAGCTGCCCCCATTCCTAATACTCCTGCAATATTCTGAGTACCAGCTTCTAACCTTTCTGGTAATGGTTTATATTCTAATTCTCCACTACTTTCAAAATAGGAATTCATTCCACCACCATATTCGTTAGGAACTAATTTATTTAACAAATCATATTTCCCATATAGAACTCCTATTCCAGTTGGTCCTAGCATTTTATGAGCCGAAAAAGCTAAAAATGAAATATTATTTTTTTGAACATCAATTGGTAAATGTCCAATACTTTGTGCTGCATCTACTACAAATAAAATATTCTTGTCTTTACATATCTTACCAATTTCTTCAATTGGTCGAATATCTCCTACAGCATTTGTAATATGTGCAAGAGATATAACTTTAGTTTTAGAAGTAATAGATCTCAATAAGTTATCCACCGTTAATTCATGTTCATTATTTAATGGAATATATTTAACAATTACTCCTAGTCTTTTGGATAATTCTATCCAAGGTAAAATATTAGATGCGTGCTCACTTTTAGTTATTAATACTTCATCATTAGGTTTTAAATAGTTTTTCATAAAACCAAAAACAATAGTATTAATGGATTCTGTAGTTCCCTTCGTATAAATTATTTCATCTCGTCTAGTAGCGCCAATAAAATCCTTTATTTTATCACGAACTTTTTCATACTTTTCATCTACTATTTGGCTAATAGTATAATCTCCTCGATGAGCATTTGCCGTATATTTAGTATAATAATCCACTACTTCTTTCACTACACATTTAGGTTTCAATGTAGTAGCGCCATTATCAAAGTAAATTACATTACTATTATTCAACATTTCAAAATCTTCCCGATTCAAAATCTTCACCTCCTATTTTTATAAACAATATCGTTATCCATAAACTCAACTATTTATATCATCTATTATTAATTTATTCATTTATTAAATTTAGGTATATACTATTTATCTTGTTAAAGATAAATTTATTATAACATGTTTTTTAGGAAAATTTATGAAAATCCCAATTTATTGTATAAAACCTAAAATAGTATAACATTATATTATTGAATATTTGCTGTATTCACCAAAAATGCTTTATGCATTTTTATTTTTTTGATAAAATAGAAAAAGGAGATGATAAAATGGATTGTATTTTTTGTAAAATAATTAATAATGAAATACCTAGTTATACACTGTATGAAGATGATATAGTTAAAGTATTTTTAGATATTTCACCAAAAACTAATGGAGATACTTTAATTATTCCTAAAAAGCACTTTACTAATATAGTAGATATTGATTTAGAAACTTTAAATCACATTAATAAAATCACTAAAGATATGTATACCTTGTTAAAAGAAAAACTTAACTGTGAAGGAATGACTATTATTCAAAATAATGATTATGGACAAGAGATTAAACATTTTCATGTGCATTTAACTCCAAGATACCAAAAGGATCTATTAAATCATGAATATAATAAAGAGATGATTAAACCATTAGAAGAAGTATTTAAAATATTAAAAGATAGTGAATAACTAAATTACTCGCTATCTTTTTTATATACTTCACTGCCGATAATAATACGATCTGGATTGATTTGACCTGACTCTATAGTACCATCAGATAATTCTATATCAATTACTCCATCATTTTTAGTATAAGTACAAGAATAAATATCTATGTTAGTTCTCTTTTCACAAGTACCATCCTCATTAAATTGATAAGTTGAATTATCACTAGATATCCACTTTCCTATTAATTCTACTTCCTTACCACATCCAGTTATTACAAATAAAACTAATAATATTAATACGATCTTTTTCATATAACCTCCTAGTAAATATTATATATCTAATTAATAAATGTTCACAATAAAAATATAAAATATATTTGCCAAATTATCTATAAAACTTTAATACTTGACAAGAAAAAAAGAACATTTCGTTCTTTCTTTAATATGATATACATGCACCTAAAATAATAGCTAATAAAATATATAAAACTATAATAATAACATAGCTACTATTATTTCCACATGATGTTGTTGTATTCACGTTTTGACAAGACATAAGTACACCTCCTTAAACTAAATATAAGCACCTAGTATAATTACTAGTAAAATAAATAATACTAAAATGATTGCTGAAGATGATACACAATTTCCCATAATTTAATCCTCCTTTTTTTGTTTACTCACAGTATTTTATGGAATTTTAAAAAAAGTGTTCGGACTATTTGTTAAAAAAAGACTAAAACAATTGTATTTTAAAGTTATATTTGTTATTATAAATGTGTACATTTTAAAGGAGGAAAAAAATACATGAAGAAATTATTAATTTGTTTATGCATGATTTTACTATTAGTTACTGGCTGTGGTAAAGTGCCTAAACTAGAAAATGGTAATGATGCAGTAATTACTTCTAATGAAGGAGATATTTCTATTGACGAATTATATCAAGAAATGAAAGACACTTATGCATTGAATACTTTACTTAGTATGATCGATGCAAAACTATTAGAAAAAGATTATCCAAGTGGAGAAGAAGAAGAAGAATATATCAATTCACAACTAGAACAATTAGAATATAGCTTTGAAAATAGTTATTATGTAGATTATTATTCTAATTTCAATTCTTTTGCAGCAGCATATTTTGGAGTATCTGATATAGATGCTGTTAAAGATATCCTAGCATTACAATATAAGAAAAATGCCTATACAGAAGATTATGCTAGATCTATAGTTACTGATAAAGAAATCGAAGAATACTACAATGATAAAGTGATTGGTGATATTAAAGCAAGTCATATTTTAATAAAAGCTAATTATGATGATTCTGCAACAGAAGAAGAAAAAAATACTGCTTACGAAGAAGCACTAAAAAAGGCTAACGAAGTTCTTGCTAAATTAAATAATGGTGAAGACTTTGCCTCTCTTGCCAAAGAATATTCCGAAGATGGAAGTAAAGATGATGGCGGAGATTTAGGATGGTTCAATCGTGGAGATATGGTTAGTGAATTTGAAGAGGCTGCCATTAAACTAGAAAAAGGGAAATATACAACTGAACCTGTAAAAACTCAATATGGATATCATATCATCTTAAAAACAGATCAAAAAGAGAAACCTAAATTAGAAGATGTAAAAGAAGATGTCATCGATACTTTAGCTGATGAAAAAATGGAGGAAGATGAAAATCTTCAAAATAAAGCTTTAATTCAACTTAGAAAAGATAAAGAAATAGCAATTCAAGATGATAAATTAAAAAAACAATATGAAAACTATGTAGATAATATAAAATAAAAATTCGCCAAAAAAATGCGAATTTTTTTATTCGCATTATTTAAAATATTTAGCATAAACTTTTTCAATTTTTCTAGGTCTTGTTGGTAACACTTCAATAGATTTATATTTAAATAAACTAATAGATTGTTCGTTTACACTTTCTAACTTAGAAAAATTTATAATTCCATTAGGTGTTAATTTTATATTATGTGGTAACATTCTTAAATTAATCTTATGACCTAATATCAATTTTTTTATTGCTTTTAAGTCTTGAGCTGTAATTTCTTTATGTACTCCCATATGACTTAATAAATCTCCAATCGGCTCTGCTTCTCTAATAACGATCATATTATTGACTGGACTAGTAACACCTAGTTGTTGAAAATTAGGAATAGAATATTTAAAAGGTTCTCTCTTATAGGTATATAAAATATCATATCCCATTTCACCCTTTTTAGACAATACAATTTTTCTAAGATCTTGAGCTATTAACTTTTTACTTAATGCTCTATCAACTACAAACTGCCCTTCACCTAATGGAGTATCACCATCTACATACTTCATAATAGTTACAATTCCAAAATGAATACTCTTTCTTGGAATACCACGATATTCTCTAACAATTTCTCCTTCATTCTTTTCGTTTAAATCTTGTTCAACCATAATAATCCCCTTTCTTAAAAAGTAAAAAGATTTTAACATATTTTATGGTAAAAGTCAAATTTAACCTTCATGATAAAAGCCTTTTTGATATAATTTTTGTTTTATTTTATATTCTAATTCTTTTCCCCGATATTTCTTTGACAATTTTTTATATAATTTATCATATTCTTTTTTCATAATATCTTGATCATCAATTTTTATTTTGTTTACTTCACTCATCGCTGTTTCTTTCGTATAACCTTGCATTACTAAATAATCCAATATCTTTCTTTTTAACAAATTATTTCCCTTATTATGATTGATTTTTATTTGCCGTTCTATTATTTTAATTATTCTCTTTTTTTCTAATTCTTTATCAAAAATATTAATATTATGATTAATGATCTCTTCATTAATTCCCAATTTAATTAAAGATTCTCTTATTTTATACGGACCATCATAACTTAAATTTATTCGATCGTTTATATACGCTTTTGTATACATATCATCATTCAAATACCCTTGTTTTATTAAAAGATCAATTGCATTATCAATAAGACTTGGATTTACTCCTTTTTTAGTTAAGTAATCTCCTACTTCTTTTTTACTTCGCATTTTGATTTTTAAATAATTAAGCGCTAAATCATAAGCAATATAAGAAGTATTTTCTTCTAATAATTTATCTATTTGTTCTTCATTAATATTTTTATTTATTAATAAATTATGTTTTAATATTAAATCTTCATGTAATAAAATATTAGTATGATTATCTAATCGAAGTTTATATTGTCCATTTTTTAATTTTATATATTTTTCTATTCGCATATGAATTCACCTCAATTTATATTATAATCTATAAAAGAAATAAATAAAAAGAATCTATTTAGATTCCTCATTATTTTCTTTATTTTTAATGATGATTAACCCTTCCGCTATTTCCTCTAATGCTCTTCCTATATTCTTAGTAGAAACATATTTATTAATTGGCATTTGAAAATAGTCGGTTCTAGTCATTTCTTTACTACGTCTTGCTGCTATATGCACTAGTTGATATTTTGAATCAACAATGTTTAATAGTTTGTCAATTGATGGATATATCACTTTATCACACTCCCTATTATTAGGATAAACCTGTTTACATTTTTTTTCAATAGATTGACTATAATTAGACAATAATTGACATACACGTTAATCTTTTTCGGTTTCTTTTATTACATAAACAGGTCTATTTTTGGTTTCTAAATAAATTTTAGATAAATATGTACCTATAATTCCAATACAAAATAGTTGAATTCCACTAACAAACAAAATAATGCAAACTAAACTTGGCCATCCACTAACGGGATCTGACCAAATAAGAGTTCTCACAATAATAACTATAATCATAATAAAAGATAACAAGCAAAAGAATAGTCCAATAATAGCTGATAAGATTAATGGAATAGTGGAAAAACCGACAATTCCTTCTATAGCATAAACAAATAGTTTCAAAAAGTTCCATTTAGATTTCCCCGCTACTCTTTCAATATTTTTATATTCCAACCACTTAGTTTTAAATCCTACATAACTAAATAAACCTTTAGAGTAACGATTATATTCTTTTAAAGATAAAATAGCATTAACCATTTTCCTAGTCATTAATCTAAAATCTCTTGCTCCATCTACCATTTCTATTTTAGACATTTTATTTATTATTTTATAAAACATTTTTGCAAAAAAACTTCGAATTACTGGTTCCCCTTTTCGCGAAATTCTTCTTGTTCCTATACAATCATATTCACCATTTTTAATATTATCATACATTTCTATCAACATCTCAGGTGGATCTTGCAGATCAGCGTCCATAATTGTTATATACTCCCCTGTTGCATAACTAAGTCCTGCATACATAGCAGCTTCTTTTCCAAAATTTCTAGAAAAAGAAATAAATCTTATTCTTTTATCTTTACGAATCATCTCTTTAATTACTTCTAAAGTTTTATCCGTGGAACCATCATCGACAAAAATAATCTCAAATATCACTTTAGATAATTTTTTTGAGACTTTATTTATCTCATTATAAAAATAAGGTAACGCTAATTCTTCATTATAACAAGGAACTATAACCGTCAACTTTTTCCTCATAACATCACCTTATTTTTTATCATAATTATCAATATAATCTTCAATTAACTTTATCATATTCGAAGTATTACTTACATATTTTTTAGGTTTAAAAGTTTCTGCTTTTTTTAAGATCTTGTCCAATTTATCAAAATCTTTTAATTCTAAAATATAACCTTCTTTGGTAAATTTCTTTATAATTTGTAATTGATGATCATTTACATGTTCTTTATATTTAGAAAGTCTTGCTGCCGCAATTACTTTTTTCCCATTTTTTAAACCTGCTAAAATAGACCCTACTCCACCATGAGTAATTAATATCCTACATTCGCTCATTAAGTCATTAAATTTATCTGCTGGTATCAAATCAAATGTTTCCATAAATTCACTTTCATATTTAGTAGTTCCTATTTGAGCAATTACTTTTTCTTTAATATTACCTTTTTTAATTTGCTTTTCAACAGCTTTTAAAAGTCGCGAAAAGTCTTTATCTTGTGTTCCTAAAGTTACTAATATCATAATATCCCCCTAATAAATCCATCCACCATATTTAGCTTTAGGATATAATTTCAACATATCTTCCCATTGTACTATAAACAAATCAGCAAATTTATAAACCATTTTTCCAGTTACTGATTTAGTTTCAGAATTAGCAAATGTTTCAATATATACTATTTTACTACCAAAAATTTTTCCAATACAACACATTGGTCCTGCGGTATGAGCACCTGTAGTGACAATAACATTAGGCCTTATTTTTAAATAGAAAAATAAACTCTTAAAACAATTATATAATAGTTTAAAAGGATATACTAACATATTAGACTTAGTACCATATACTAAATAATTTACTCTTTTAGGATATTTATCATTTAAATACATATTAGATTTCGTTTTTTCCGTAATAATATGAAAGTCATACTTATCAAACATACTCTTTAATTGCATTAATTCTGATAAATGCCCTCCTGTTGAAGAAATAAACAACACTTTTTTCATCAAAACCACCACTCTTTTTTAACTTATAATAGCATTATCTATAAAATCGTTCCATCTATCTGTAATTTTTTCTTTAGAAAATTTATGGGCTTTTACTAATGCTTTCTTCCCCATTTCTTTTCTTAATTTAACATTATTCATAAGTTCTTCTAGCTTCTGAATCATTTCAGTTTCATTTCTATTTTTAATAACAAATCCATCTATATTATTACTAATAATATCATTCACGCCACTTTCCGTCTCATAAGCAATACATGGGACTCCAATACTCATGGCTTCTAATAATACCATAGGTAATCCTTCACTAATAGATGTCATAATAAAAATGCTACTTTTATATAATTCATCTAAAACTTCATTATGTGTTTTACTTCCTAATAATACTACTTTTTTAGTTAATTTATTTTCTTTAATTTGATTCATCAAATTTTCTTTTTCCTTACCATCACCAATAATTTTAAAAGTCCATTTATTATCTTTCAATTTACTAGCAATATCAATAATTTCATTGATTCTTTTGCCTGCATCTAACCTACCAACAAAAATAACATTATTATTATCTAAATTAGAACTTTTATGTACCACCTCTGCTAACATATTAGGCATAGTTATTACTTTAGTATTAGAGCCATTTAAAAACTGTTCATAATCTTTTTTTAACCCCTCAGTTAAAGCTAGAACATAATCAATATCAAAATAGTGATAATACATAGTTCTTATATACTTTTTATTATTGTTATGATGATAATGTTCTTGTGCTACTTTTAAAATATTTTTATTCCCATATCTATTTAATAGAGTAGTAAACTCAATCCGAGTAGACACTACAATACCTTCTTTAATATTTTTGATTTCTTTTTTCATCATAAAATGTTTTTTCCACAAAATTCTACTAGCTATCCAAGAGTTTTTGATTATAGATAGTATTCTTAAGTTTTTTATAGCATACAATAATTCTTCTTTATTAGGACGTCCTTCATATAAATATTTTATTTTTACTCGCTCGTCTATATCATAAACATTATCTTTGGATAATCTATAAAAACATATAATTTGAACATCTTTATCTTTACACAAACTATTAGCAGTATTAATAGTAGCGTTCTCGATTCCTCCTACTCCCAGATGAAGAGATAAAAAGGTGATTTTGTTTCTATTTAATTTTTTCTTTTTAATTCCATCAAATAAATTTAATGTAAACACTGATATAAAGGCTAAATAGAAACTAACGGAAGGAGCACCAAATACATGACCGATAAAGAATCCAAATCCTATTCCAATTGCTGTGCCATATCCATAAATAATTTGTTCAAAACTAAGTTTAAATTTAGATTTAAAGGTAGTAACAGCTACTTTAAAAATAATCATTCCCACTGGTAGCATATAGATGATAAATCCAATAATTCCATACCTAAACAAAACATCAAATAAATCCATTTCTACTAGTTTCGATATCCATCCATTATTAATTACTTCACGATTAGAAAATCCTATTCCAAAAAACTTATCTACCATAGAACTATCTTTATATATTTCATAAGCTGATTTTAACAAAACATCTCTTCCACTTAACATTACAATCTTTTGACCATCTGCTACTTGGCATTCTAATTCTCCTGTTTCTTTGTTATTAATGATTGTTCCATTATAATAATCATTTTGACAATCTATTCTTTTTTCCAAATTAACATTCGCTGGAGTATAATTCTTAACGGCAATAGACACAATTATGATTAATGCTACTAAAATAAATTGTTTTAATTTTTTTCTTATATTAAACAAATAATAAATCGTTAAAAATGAAGTAATGATCAACATCCCATAATAAGGTGCTTTAGTTCCAATAGATAGAATAGCTATTATAGTTATAATAATCATAGCACAATGTTTTACTGTAAATTTCCTATCTAAATATAGAAATAAAAATGGATATAAAATAGTTAAAATTGCAGATATTTCATTGGCAGAATAAAACCATCCTACAATTCCATAACCTTCTTTATTATTATAAGAATTAAATCCTGTTTTAGTAATTGTTGGAACAACAATCATGATAGCATAAACTAATAAATTTAAGACAAAAAGATTAATTATTTTTTTACGATCAATTTTATACTGATCCACAAAGTTCATACATGAAATAAATAAAATTGGGAAATAGGAATACTTAAAAATATATACTATTTCATTATATAAAAATTCAAAATTAAAGAAAAATTCTTTTTTAGTTAATAAATAGAAAAGATAAAAAACTCCTAAAAGTATAATATAAATTATTGAAGTCTTACGATATTTAGACCGATTAAAAAAGAATAAATAACATAACATCACTACAATAAATATTCCCCTTATGATTACACCTAATGATACAATAGCAACATCAAATCTAGTCATTAATGATGTTATTAAATCGATAAATGGTTGCAATAAAATAAACATATATAAAATTTTTAAATACTTATCTTTCATAGGACACCTCTTTATTTCATGTTGATATTAATATCATAACATAACGATTTTTAGATATCAACCGCACTAGAATTATTCACTTATTTTTTTTGGTTTCGTTTTTTATGTGATGTAAATTTTTATCCATTATTTTTATAAAAACGTAAAATTGTGTATATTATTCGACAGTTTCTAAGAAAATTTGACATTTATTTTTTTTAAATTTCTTATATATAGTATAATCATATTAGATAAATATATAATAGGGAGTTGGTATTATATGAAAATCAAAAAAATATTAAAATCATCGATCGTAATATTAACTTTAATGTGTATTAGTATATGTTTCACTCCAGTAGTAAAAGCTTTAACTTATACCCAATATACAGCAAGATGCATTGCATATTTAGGATTAAATATTCGTAGTAGTGCTTCATCTAATGCCTCCATTGTTGGTAGTTTAGCACATAATGCTACTTTTACTTATACTGATAACGATATAGTTAAAAATACTAATGATTCGTGTAAAGAATGGATATATATAGCCTCTAAAAATGGGTATGTTTGTAAAGAATATACCGAAGTTACAAAAACAGAACAAATTAATGATGAAAATGATAATGAAATGTCAGAAATGACTGACGCTGAATTTGATTCCTATTTAGATAGTCAAGGCTTCCCAGAAAGTTATAAAACAAAATTAAAAGAACTTCATAAAAAATATCCTTCTTGGGTATTTAAAGGTGTAAAAACAAATAGAGATTGGACAAGTACAGTAAAAGAAGAAAGTGAAATTGGTTATAGTACATATTATATGGATGCTATAAGAGAATCAGCCGGACATGAAGCTTATTTAAATACTGATAGTCACTATGATTGGTCTACTAATTTATTTACAGGTTATGATGGATGGTTTTTTTTAGCAAATGAACAAACAGTAGCGTATTTCTTAGATCCACGAAATTATTTAAATGAATCTAGTATCTTTATGTTTGAAAGTCTGTATTATGATGCTAGTTATCAAACTAAAGACAAATTAAGTAGTATCCTAAGTACTAGTAAATATAATGATTATATTTACAATGCTGGGAAAGAATTTAATTACTCTCCTATTGCGTTAGCTATAAAAATAAGACAAGAAGGAACCATCGGAAATAGACCTACTAACGGCACAACTAGTGTAAGATGTAATGCTAGTCATTTATACGATCCTAATGGAACTTTGTATTCTTCCCCTTTATACAATTTCTTCAATATAGGAGCTTCTTCTAGTCCTAGTAATGCAGACTTAAATGGATTGTGTTACGCTGCTACCACTAATTCAAATTATTTATTACCATGGAATACGGAAGAAAAAGCAATAAGGGGTGGAACAAAATGGATAGCAAATCAATATGTTAGTGCCGGTCAATATACAAATTATTTTCAAAAATTTAATACCGCTAATCCTAATACAGAAATTTGGCATCAATATATGACTAATCTAGAAGATCCAAAATCACAAGCTAGTATTTTATATAATTTATATGCACAAACCAATATGTTAAGATCATCCTTTGTTTTTTATATTCCTATTTATAATAACATGCCAGATAAAACAGAACTTCCTACTCCTGGAAATCCTAACAACTGGTTGACTTCATTAACTATTAAAATAGGAAATACAACTAATTCTGTATCTAACTTTAATGGGAATACTACTTCCTACACAGTTAATGTGGCAAGTAATGTAAATAATATTACCATTAATAGTACTACAGTTGCTAAAACTTCATATGTTTCTATTGATGGTAGTGCTAAATCTTTAAAAACACAATCAAAACAAGTTGCATTAAAAGAGAAAGAAAGTACTTTTAACATTGTGGTAACTGCTGGTAATGGCAACACTAAAACCTACACTATAAAAGTAATTAAAGAAGAATCATCCTCAGTAGAACAACCAACTATTGAAGAAATGTTAGAAAAAGCTAATTTAAACTATACAGCAGAATACATTAGCGGAATCACTTTTGGTACTGGTAGTACTACGCTAACCAATCAATTATTAAAAACAAATAGTTTTGCTACTATTCAAATCACTAATAGTCAAGGGATAGCAAAACCAACCGGAGCGTTAGGTACCGGAGACAAGGTAAAAATAACTAGCAATAGTGAAACTAAAACTTTTGAGATTGTACTATTTGGTGATATTAATGGGGATGGTACTATCAATAATGTAGATTTATTAAGAGTGCAAAAGCATATTTGGAAAGATACCAACTTAACTGGCGCTTTTTATAAAGCTGCAGACATTAATAAAGACGGAGCTATTACTAATGTCGATTTATTAAAAATACAAAAACATATTTGGAAAGATGCAATCATTTCTCAAAATTAAGGAGGGAGAATATGAAATTAAGAAAAGGAAAACTATTAGGATTTATCATTTTTACTCTATTTCTTGGACTTATATTTAAATTAGATGTTCATGCGGCTAGTGCTAACGTATCAATAACTAGTAATAAATCAAGTTTAGTTGTTGGTAATACAGTAACTTTTACTGTAAGAGTCCAAGCTGATACCGCTATTGGTGCATGGGATTATGCTACTAATGTGTCTAGTAACTTAACCTATATTAGTGGTAGTCCAGTATCTAAAAGTGCAAATTTACCATCCAATAATTCCACCAAAGTAATTACTTATAGTTTTACTTATCGAGCAAATTCGTCTGGAACCGCAACTTTTAATTTTAGATTAAGTAATTTATTAGATTATAAAACAGAAAGTTTAATGAGCTTTCCAGCTAATACTTCTAAAAATATAAGAGTAATTACCCAAAGTGAATTAGAACAAAGTTATAGTAAAAATAATAATTTAAAAAGCTTATCAATTGAAGGATATCAACTATCCCCTACTTTTAATAAAAATACTTTAGAATATAACGTTGAAGTTCCCAATGATGTTACTAAAGTAAAAATTAATGCTACTAAAGAAGATAGTACAGCATCTATACAAGGAACTGGTGAAAGAGAAGTTAGCGAAGGAAAAAATAAACTTGAAATTAAAGTCACAGCACAAAATGGATCAGTTAAAACTTATGTGATTAATGTAACTGTTAAAGAATTAGATCCGATCAAAGTTAAAGTAGATAATGAAGAATTTAATGTCGTTAGAAAAGAATCACAAATAACTGCTCCTAATACTACTTTTACTAAAACAACCATTAAAATTAATGATTTAGAAGTTCCTGCTTTTGAAAACAAAAAATTAGGATATATATTAGTTGGCCTAAAAAATCAAGATGGAGATATCGCATTATACATATATGATGAAAAAGAAAATACTTATACTCCATATTTAGAATATAATTTTAAATCTTCTATTATTTGTATCATTGATGATATAGATAAAATTCCTAAAGGATATAAAGAAGTTAAAGTAAAAATAGATGATAAAAATGTCACGGCTTATCAAAAAAATAAAAACTCTAAATTTTATTTATTTTATGGAATTAATGTAGAAACGGGAAAAGAAAATTTATACGTATATGATAGTGAAGAAAAAACAGTTCAAAGATATAATGATGAAGAAATAAATATAGAGGATGATAATACTAATGAAGAAATATATCAATATGTAATCATTGGTCTTGGTTCATTATTAATTGTTACTTACCTAGTGTTATTGATATCGTTAATCAATAACAGTAGGAAAAAAAAGAGAATACAAATGAAAAAAATGTCAAAAAAAAGAAGATTAGCTGAAGACGATAATAACAATCATAATACTACAGATAACGATAGCAATGATAATAATACTAAGGATGAAGAGAAAGAAGAAAAATAAATTCTTCTTTTTTTGTGTAAAGATAAACCTAATTAAAATCAAAATATGGACAAAATAATAATTTCATAGTATAATTTCATAGTTAGTTCTTTTATTATTAAAGAAAGGAGAAAATATGAATAAAAACCAAAAAGAAACTAAAATAATAGTTCTTGGTGGTTTAGGTGAAGTCGGAAAAAACATGTATTGTGTAATGCATGAAGACGAAATTGTTATTATAGATGCGGGTGTTTCTTTTCCAGATGGCGGGCTTTTGGGAATCGATTATGTATTTCCAGATTATACTTTTTTAAAACAAAATCAAGATAAAATCAAAGCTTTAGTGATAACACATGGTCACGAAGATCATATTGGTGGTATCCCATTTTTATTACAATCAGTAAATATTCCTGCTATTTATGCACCTAACCAAGCTAAAGAACTTATTGCTTTAAAACTAGAAGATCGTAATATTAGATATGATAACTTATTTGTTTATACGGACAAAGACGTATTGAAATTTAAACATATTCAAGTAGAATTCTTTAGAACCACTCACTCTATTCCCGATTCACATGGAATAGTAATTACTACACCTAATGGTAGAATTGTAACTACAGGAGATTTCAAATTTGATTTTACTCCTATAGGACCAATGGCAGACTTACATAAGATGGCTGAATTCGGACAAAAAGGGGTTGACCTACTTATCAGTGATTCTACTAATGCTTTAAATGAAGGAATATCTATTAGTGAAACTAAAGTAGATAATGCTTTAAATGAAATATTTGATAAGCATGAAAACAGTCGTATTATTATTGCTACCTTTGCCTCTAATATTTATAGATTAAAACATATCGTTGAGACTTGCTATAATCACAATCGAAAACTATGTGTATTCGGTCGTAGTATGGAAAATAATATTGAGATATCTATCAAAGGTGGTTATATAGATCATAAAGATGTATTAATAACACCTGAAGAAGCTAATAATTTAAAACCTAAAGAAGTTGCTATACTTTGTACAGGATCACAGGGAGAACCACTAGCAGCACTATCTAGAATTGCTAACAATAGTCATAAACAAATAAAATTAAGACCAGATGATGTTGTAGTCTTCTCTTCTTCTCCTATTCCAGGTAATGCATTGGCCATCGGTAGAACCATCAATAAATTATATTTGCAAGGTGTTAAAGTTTATACTAATACTTCATTAAATGATATTCATACATCAGGACATGCTAATATGGAAGAATTAAAATTAATGATTCGATTAATCAAACCTAAATATTTAATGCCCTTCCATGGTGACTATCGTATGTTAAAAAATCATGCTAATATTGGTATTGAATGTGGAATTCCTAAAGAAAATACATTTGTATTACAAAATGGAGATGTCCTAGTTTTAAAAAATCATGTAATTACTAAAGGAGAACCAGTGATTGCTAGCGATATCTATGTAGATGGTAACAGATTAGGCGAAATAAACGGTGCTGTTCTAAGAGACAGAAAAATAATGGCTAGTGACGGAATATTAGTAGTGATTGCTAATATTGATATGAAAAACAAAACATTATTAATCAAACCAAATATTACTACAAGAGGATTTATATTAATTAATGAAAATGAAGAACTAATAAGAAAAATAGAAAATATAGCTGCTAATGCTATACAAAATAAACTAAGAGAAAATAATGTTACTTTTAATGATATCAAAAGTCAAATTACTGCTGATTTATTCCCATTCATATATGAAACTACTGGTAGAAAACCAATTATCTTGCCTGTAGTACTTGATATCAAAAAGAATAACAATTAAAAAGGAGTTCAAAATGAACTCTTTTTTAATTTGTAATAACTACATAAGGATTACTACTAGTCCCATCTCCACCAGATATTTCTACACTAGATTTCAAATTAATGACTGGTCTTACTCCTAACATAGCATTATTGACTTCACTGGCACCTAAAGCCCCATCAGCAATAATATTTCCAACATAAGCAGAACTTGAAAATATGAAAGGACTCATAGTCCAATAAGAGATACCAATAGATAAATAATAACTAGTATTATCCGGTGAGCTATTATTGTTTGATGTTGTTCCTCCGGCATACATAGCTTCATCCGCCGATATTAACCCGATTGGATACGATAACATTCCATTCCCATTACTATAACTACTATGATAAGTATATAGATCATTACTTTGTGGGCATGAAAATTGTGGTTCGCTTAAATACATTATTCTAGAATGAGTTTCATAATCAGAATATTCAGCTCCATATCCAGGTCCTGCTGCTAAACTCCTATCACCGCAAAATCCGGCGTCTTCTAAATAAGAAGCATAAGTAAATAAACTTTTTCGATACCAATCATCTAACATTATTTTTATAGTACTATCAAATGCATTAGCGTGCGTTGAATCATAGTCGCTACTTTGAGGAAAACTATACATATATCCTAAGTAAGTATTATCACTGTATTCTTCATTAAATGCACTTGTCCCTATAGTGGCACTTGCTCCTGTTGCAGTTGCTGTTGTTCCCTGATAAATCATTCTTACACTAGAATCTTCGTTAATTCTAATTACTCTCCAATAGTATCCTGCAAAACTTACATAATTATTCTCTACTGCTCCTCTAAAATAATACGTTGGTTGATTTCCTTGTGTATTAGTAGAAGTGTAATATAATCCTTTTGTTCCATCTTGCTCACTGGTTTTACTAAAATCAATATTACTATCATTTTTTTCTTCATTATCTTCTAATATAGCATTAACTAATGTTGGTGCTGATATTACTGGGTCACTTGGGGTTATACTTTGTCCATCATCTTGAATATAATTTAAAGTTATTGTTAACTCCTTCACTGGCTCATTTGGTATTTCGGTTGCATTGATATCAAACTCAGTTGTAATTGTAAATGTCTTCGACTCACCTGCTAATAATCTTGTTCCCGATTGAATTCCTTCTATATTATATTTGATTACATAACTTCCTTGGTTTCCAGCATCAATACTTTCTAATATAGCATCTAAGGTTCCGTAATTTTGTACAGTTACTGTAAAAGTCATTTTATCTCCTGGCTCTTTTACTCCGACATTAAAAGTCATAGTAGTATTACTATAAGTTGGTTCACTAATATTATATGCTCTTCCTGTTGAAGTACTTTCTACATTACTAATCCTTATCCCCCAACTATCAGTTAAATTACTTGTTCCTTGAATATTTAGATTAGTTGAAAGTATTGCATACCCTACTGCCATAAATACTACTGCAATTAACATTACTACAATTATTTTAGTTTTTCTATTCCAATACATAGGTATCAACTCCACTTCTATTATTATATTTATATTATACCTTTAAAAAGTATTGCTATCAAGAAAAAAAAGGCACTATTTTGCCTCTTCTTGTGCTCTTGTTTCTCTTACTACTGTAACTTTAATAGTACCTGGATACTGCATAGTTTCTTCAATTTTATCTTTAATGTCTCTTGCTACTTTATGTGCCGCTAAATCATCAATTTCATCTGGCTTTACAATAACTCTCAATTCACGTCCAGCTTGTACTGCATAAGTTTTTTCTATTCCATCCATTTCGTTAGCGATACTTTCCAATTGTTCTAAACGTTTAATATAATTTTCTAAAGAATCATTTCTAGCACCTGGACGAGATGCAGATAGACTATCTGCAATAGCTACAATGATAGAAATAATGGAAGTAGCTTCCGTATCCCCATGGTGTGAAGCAATAGCATTAATAACCACACTATTTTCGTTATATTTTTTTGCTAAGTCCACACCAATTTCTACATGACTTCCTTCGATCTCATGATCAACTGCTTTTCCAATATCATGTAATAATCCTGCTCGTTTAGCCAAAGCAATATTTTCACCCAACTCACCGGCAATAAGCCCAGCTAAATGAGCCACCTGTTTTGAATGTTCCAACGCATTCTGGCCATAACTAGTTCTAAAATATAATTTACCAATAAACTCTATCAATACTGGATCAACTTTAGTAATTCCTAATTCAAACAAAGCATCATTTCCATATTCAATAATCTTTGCCTTCATTTCTTTGCTTACTTTATCATATAACTCTTCAATTCTAGTTGGATGAATACGTCCATCTTTAATTAATGTTTCTAGAGTAACTCTAGCTATTTCACGACGCAACGGATCAAAACTAGACAATACCACTGCTTCTGGGGTATCATCTATAATTAAATCAACTCCAGTAATAGCTTCAATTGTTCTTATATTTCTTCCTTCTCTACCAATGATACGACCTTTCATCTCATCATTAGGCAAAGTAACCACTGTTACTGTTTGTTCGTTTGCCAAATCTGCTGCATACCTTTGCATTGATAAAACTACTAAATCTTTTGCTTTTTTATCAGCGACTAATTTCGCTTCATTTTCCTTTTCTTTAATATATAATGCTATTTCTTTAGACATTTGCTCTTCTACTTTTTTCATCATTAAACTATGAGCTTTGTCTTTACTTAGACCAGATATTTTGCTTAATAAATCAAGTTGTTCTTGCTTTAAATCTTCCACTTTTGCACGTTCGTTTTGGATCTCTTCTTGTTTAGATAATAAACTATTCTCTCTTTCATCTAAAGCAATGTCACGTTTTTGATATAACTCTTCTCTCTTATCCATATTATTTTCACGTTGAATAAGGCGGTCCTCAGAAATCTTTAATTCATTCTTTCTTTCTTTTATTTCTTTATCGGTTTCTATTTTTAATTTATGTATTTCTTCTTTTGCTTCTAATAAAGAATCACGTTTCGCTTTCTCTGCTTCTTTTTTAGCTTTTTCAATAATTTCTTCTGCTTTTTTAGTAGAATTTTTTTCTTTTATACTATTAGCTAAAAAACTACCTGCAACACCAGTTGATAATCCAATTACGACTAGCAAAATGGAGAATAATAAATCCATATTTTTACCTCCATTCCTATTTATGTTAAAAATTTCTAATCATTAACATCTAATTCTATTGTAGTTTTTATTTATTGATAAGTCAAGAAAAAAGAGTATTACTACTCTTTGAATCATTACTCTTTTGCCTTAGTTTTTTTGATAGAAATGCCATAATAATCTCTAATTTTTTCTTCTAATTCATTACATAAATCTTTCTTTTCTTTCAATAAAAGTTTTACGTTTTCCTTACCTTGCCCTAGTTTTTCTCCATTATACGCAAACCAAGCACCACTTTTCTCAACAATATTAGCATTTACAGCTAAATCTATAATTTCTCCTTCTCTACTGATTCCCTCACCATACATAATATCAACTGTTGCAGTTTTAAATGGTGGTGCTACTTTATTTTTTACTACTTTAACTAACGTTTTGCTTCCAATGACATTTTCTCCTAACTTCAATTGTTCACTACGTCTTACATCCATTCTAATAGTCGAATAAAATTTTAATGCTCTACCACCAGTAGTAGTCTCTGGATTACCAAACATTACTCCTACTTTTTCACGTAATTGATTAATAAAAATTGCAATAGTATTGGTTTTATTAATTGTACCAGATAATTTTCTCAAGGCTTGGGACATTAGTCTTGCTTGAAGACCAACATGAGAATCTCCCATTTCACCATCAATTTCTGCTTGTGGAACTAAAGCAGCTACAGAATCTATTACAATAATGCTTACCGCTTCACTTCTTACTAATGCCTCACAAATTTCTAGAGCTTGTTCACCTGTATCTGGTTGCGATAATAATAATTCATTAATATTCACTCCCAAGCTCTTGGCATAATTTGGATCTAATGCATGTTCAGCATCAATAAATGCTGCTCTTCCTCCTTGTTTTTGTGCTTCTGCAATAGCATGAAGAGCAAATGTAGTCTTACCACTTGATTCTGGACCATATATCTCTATGATTCTTCCTTTAGGATACCCGCCGATTCCTAACGCTATATCTAGAGATAAAGAACCACTAGGACATACATCGATTTCCATGTGTTTATTATCTCCCAACCTCATAATAGAACCTTTACCAAATTGTTTTTCAATATCACTTAATACTTGTTCTAATGTCTTATCTTTATCTGCTATTTTACTCATTTATATTACCTCCATAATTTTCACTACATTTAAATCATACACTATTTTTTTATGAATTGCAAGAGTTTTTCAAACAATTGTTTGATTTTGACTTTTTTCCTTATTTTTGAACACAAAAAAAGATTTTCTTAATAAAAATCTTTAATTTTTTTCTTCTTTTTTATCCAAAATTAATTTTTTATTCATATTATAATATTCAATCATAGAAATAATAGACATAATAGTTGCAAAATACAACAAGAAATCTGCAACTCTAATATTAATTAATTCAAATGGTAAATTATAAAAGAAAGTAAGTGCTGTTCCTACCATTAATGAAGCTGTTTTTAATTTACCTGAACCAATTGCCGCTACTACTTTACCACGACTAGCAGCTTCCATTTTAATTGCATTTACAATGATATCTCTTAACACAATAACAACTGGAATAATGGCATTAATAAATCCATTAGCAGCTAAAATAATTAATACTGAATTTACTAATACTTTATCTGCTATCGCATCTAGCATTTTACCAGTATTCGTAATAAGACCATATTTTCTTGCTATATATCCATCTAAAAAATCTGTAAAACTAGCAATGATAAACAATCCTCCAGCAATTAAATATCTAGAATCTACCAAAATATCGCTGATATAAAACTGTGGAAAATTAATATTTACTGCATAAAATGGAAATAACATAATTATAATAATTAAAATTGACATAACAATTCTTGAAATTGTTAATTTAGTAGGTATATTCATACTTAACTCCTCCACTACTTAATTCTTGATTAATAATTGGTTCTTTAGGTTCTAATAATTTCATTAAGATCAATAATAAGATAATAACAATTGCTGCTGCTCCTACAAAGATGAATAAACCTTTAACATTAAACTTTTTCTTTCTTATTTTAGTATAAGGAGAATGAATCGTTTTTTTTGCTTCTTCATTAGCTTTCTTTTCGGCCTCTAAAATATCTGATAAAGAAATCTTAGAAGTATGTTCAAACATAAAATCATTAAATTCATCCGCTACTTTTTCTGGATCTAATCCTAAATATTTAGCATAAGCTTTTATTTTAGTTTTTAAACTAAGAACATCTTTAAATGCTCTTATGTTACCTTCTTCAATGTTCTCTAAGTCATCTTTTGAAATATCTAAATCTTCAGATGCTTCCTCTAATCCTACACTATTAGATTCTCTTTGTTCTTTTAAATATTCTCCTAAATCTTTCAAGATAACACCTCTTTAATAGAAAAAATAGTACTTTATAAGCCATGTTCTGTTCCTATTTCTAGGCGACAAACATTTATCTACCATTACTGGTCCTTAATGGTCCTTAACTCCGTTTGATTCCTTCGTTAAAGCTCCCCTACCAAATTTGGGTTTCTCGCTCGTGGGGTTTACCGCGTTCCACTTCATCTATTTCTAGAATATTCGTCACTATGGCACTTTACAACTACTCTAATCATATCCATCGGACTTAGATTATTTCATCTCCGTTAGAATTTTCTACCTAAGGTTATTTTTTCCCTTAGCACGAACACTAAGAACATCTCAGTTCTTGCGAGCATGGACTTTCCTCTACATATTACTATATAGCGTTTGTCAAAGTACTATTCTTCTTCTTTTCCATATACTATTTTTTCAAGTTGCGATAATCTCCTAATGACATCAACATTTGTTACTTCTTTATTATCACCACTCTTAGCAATCTCAATACTCATCTTTAAATTACGAATTTCTTGTTTTAATTTCATAATTTCCTCAAGTAAGGATTCTTTTTCTTTTTCACTATCTTTTAAAAGTTCAATGAATTGTTCATAATCTCCAATCACAACGTCTAGAAATTGATCTACTTCTTTTAGCCTATACCCTCTAGTATCTATTTTAAATTCTTTTTCTAGTATATCCTGTGGAGTTAAGGTTATCTTATTTTGATACATAAATTTCACCAATCCCTTACTTTTATATTATCACAAAATTTACTTATTTTGTCAACCAATACTCTTTATTTCTTATATCCTCGTTTCGTTATTCTATTTCGATAAATCAATCTAGAAATCATTATATTTTCACTAATCCTATTCATAACATCTATTACATTTTCTCTTATCATAATTCCTCCCAAACAAATCATATAATACTTTATTTACTTTTGTCTTAAATTCGACAAAACTAGATAAAAAAAGATATTTTTTAACTCTTTTATAAAATAATAAAAAATATAGAAAAAAATAGGAATTTATAGTATAATTTAATATAGGTGGTTTTATGAAATACCCTAGTGGAATAAAATTAAATACAACAAAGAATATCACTTATGATAATAGGGGTATGAATTTAGAAGAAGATATCAATATTACTAATAGATATTATATTGATAACAATATTGCTTTTATCTATAAAAAACCTACTCCCATTCAAATAACTAAAGTAGAGTTTTCTAAAAATAATGCTATTATTAAAGAAGCTTATTTTAAAGAACCATCTACTACTGATTATAATGGATTATATCAAGGTAAATATATAGATTTTGAAGCCAAAGAAACTGAATCCAAAACATCTTTCCCCTTAAAAAATATTCATAAACACCAAATTAATCATATAAAAAATATTGTTAATAATAATGGTATAGCATTTGTTATTGTTAGATTTAATAAATTAAATAAAACTTTTCTATTATTAGGAAAAGATTTAATTCATTTTATAACTCATAATGATAGAAAATCTATTCCATTAGATTTTTTTAACAAAAATGCATATTTAATTGAAGAAAAATATTCACCCAGAATCGATTATTTAAAAATAATTGATCTATTATATGGAGGTAAAAATGAAAACAAATAAAAATAATAAGTCGGGAATAAAATATACCAATAAAAAAACTCGTTCCAAAACTACAAAAAGTAGTAAATCCTTTGATATAAATAAATTTGATAAAAATAGTATTATTTATATAATTATTGGTTTAATTTTACTTATTCTATTACTAAAATTTATTGGTGTCGTATTTACAATTATTATGATTGTAGGTATTATCTTAATTTTATTCCTATCTAATTTATTTAAAAAATTACGTCATAAGAAGAAAACTAGATTACTAGTAAACATTTTATTAATTATTTTCCTAATTTTATGTATTACTGGATGTGTTCTTGCTGGAGTATTCTTCTTCTATGTAGTAAGTAAAGCACCCGATTTTGACGTAACAAAACTAGAACGTTCTGAATCTACTATTATGTATGATATGAACAATAAAGTATTTAGTGAATTGGGAACTGAAAAAAGAGAAGAAATTAGTTATGATGAATTAAGTCAATCCTTTATTGATGCTTTAATTGCAACAGAAGATTCAAGATTTTTTCAACACAATGGTTTTGATGCTGCTAGATTCTTAAAAGCATCTTTGGGTCAAGTCGCAGGAAACAGTAATGCTGGTGGTGCTTCTACACTTTCTATGCAAGTAGTAAAGAACAGTTTCACTGATGCAAAATTAGATTCCGGATTTGAAGGAATTGTTCGTAAATTTACAGATATTTATCTTGCCGTATTTAAATTAGAAAAAAATTACAGTAAACAAGAAATAATAGAATTTTATGTTAATATTCACTATATGGGTTCTGGTGCTTATGGTGTGGAACAAGCTGCTCAAACCTACTTTGGTAAATCAGCTAGCCAATTGAATCTTTCTGAGTCTGCCTTACTTGCTGGATTATTTCAATCACCAAATGCTTACGATCCATTTAAAAATCCTGAGAAAGCTACAGAAAGAAGGAAAACAGTTCTTAACTTAATGGTAACTCATGGTTATATTACTCCTGAAGAAAGAGATATGGCTAATTCTATTCCTGTTTCTAGTCTATTAATTGCTAACCAAGGAAATAGCAATGCTTATCAATCATACATCGATCAAGTAGTAGATGAGATTCAAGACAGATACGGTGTTAATCCATACAATACACCTATGTTAATTTATACTAACATGGATACTACGAAACAAGCTGGTATGGATGCGATATTTAATGGAACCTCTTATTCTTGGGTTGATAATGTTGTGCAAGCAGGTGTAGCAGTCATCGATGTTGATACTGGTAAAATTGTAGCGATTGGTAATGGGCGAAATAAAAGCGATGCTCTTACCTTAAACTATGCTAGTGGAATTAAAAGGCAAATAGGATCTACAGCTAAACCATTATTTGACTATGCTCCAGGTATGGAATATAATAACTGGTCTACTTATACCATGTTTGAAGATAAAGAATATTATTATTCTTCTGGTCAACCAATAAGAAATTCTGATCGTACTTATATGGGATGGATGACTTTAAGACGTGCTTTAGCATTATCAAGAAACGTACCTGCTCTACAAGCTTTTCAACAAGTAGATAATAAAAAAATAACAGAATTTGTTACTAAATTAGGAATTACTCCAGAAATAGATAAATATGGAAATATTCATGAAGCTCACTCTATTGGTGCTTTCACTGGTTCAAATGCTTTAGAAATGGCTGCTGCTTATGCTGCATTCGCTAATGGTGGAACATACTATGAACCTTATACAGTAAGTAAAGTTGTATTTAGAAATACTGGGGAAGAAGATGAATATAAACCAGAAGCTGTAGAAGCAATGAGTGATTCAACTGCTTTTATGATTACAGAATGTTTAAAAACAGCTGTGACTTCTGGTTTAAGTAGTGGAGCTAGAATCGAAGGTGTAAATGTTGCTGCTAAAACAGGTACTACTAACTATCCAGAAGATTTAATCAATGACAAAGGATTACCTAATAATATAGTAAGTGATGCTTGGATTGTAGGATATGACCCTGAATATTCTATCGGTGTATGGTATGGATATCCAGAATTAGATGCAACATATAATTTACCACAATTAGAGGCTGTTAATGAAAGAGCACGCTTATTTAAAGCTGTAGGTAATATCGTGTTTAATAAAAACTATCAAAATTTTAAAGTTCCTAGTAGTGTTGTTTATTCTGCAGTAGAACTTGGATCTAATCCAGCTGCATTGCCTAGTGATGATACACCTCAAGATATGATTACCTATGAATACTTTAAAGCTGGTACAGAACCAACAGAAGTTTCTACTAAGTACTCAAAATTAAAAAATGTTACTAATTTATCTGTAACTTATGACCCTACTACTTTAACAGTAAATATGACTTGGTCTAAGGCTAATAAAACAAATGCAAAAGAGGAATATGGTAACTTCGGATACAAAATATATAAAGATGGCAGTTATTTAGGATTTACAGAAGATAATTATTTCATTATTTCTGATGAAGACGATCCATTTGGAACTTATAAAGTAGTAACTTCCTTTGAAGATTATAGTGGAATGGATAGTAGTGGTGCTACTTTCACTTTAGATGAAGGCGCCGCCTATACCGCTGAATTTTTAGTACCAAATGCTAGAACTTATCAAATAGGAAGTGATATTGATAGTTGGGATAAAAATCCTTCCTCTAGCGATGTTAGATTATATAAGAATGGAGAACCTTTAAATGACTTTAGAGCTATAATTTCAATAAAAAATTCCAACGGTGATACCGTAGGAAATATTACTACAAATAACAAAGAAGTCTATACTATTACTTATAGAATCACTTATGAAAATGATGATGTGGTAACGATTTCTCGAAAAGTAACGATAGAATAATATTCTCTATCGTTCTTTTTTACATAAAAAAGTGACATATCATCATAAAGGTAGCACCTATTATAAAATATTTGGTAGTTCTTGGTATATTATGATATTTTAATGACGCTGGAATTAATTCATAAACGGCGATTGATATCATAATTCCTGCTATAATAGCAAATAAAATACTCATCACAAAAGTATTCATATATGGTGCTAAAAATAAATAGGCAATAATCGCACCAATAGGTTCTGATATTCCTGATACAAGTGTAAATAATAATGATTTTATTTTACTTTTAGTACTATAATAAATAGGAACAGAGATACTAATACCTTCAGGAATATTATGTAGTGTTATTGCTAATGCTAAAGACAATCCTAATTGAATATCTTTAGTAGAAGTCATAAATGTAGCAATTCCTTCTGGCACATTATGCAAAATAATAGCTATCATTGAAATAATACCTACTTTAAATAAACCTTTATCATTTATTTTATTAGAAGAATTAATATCAGGAATATATTTGTTAATAAGCATAGATATTGCTATTCCTAAAATAATAAAAATTAAAGCTAATAAAATAGCTGGAATCAAATAATAAATATTTAAAAATCCACTAATAGAACTAGGAATCAAATCGGTAAAACTAATCGTCAGCATAACTCCTGCCGCAAAAGATAAAGAGGCACATACTATTTTTTCACTATTTTTAGCTTTAAAAAAGATTAAAACTGCCCCTAACATAGTTGATAATCCCGCTATTGATGTAATCAAAAAGCTATATTCAATATTACTCATATATATTCACCCATTTAAATATATGAAGAAATATTATTTAAATACAAAAAAGGATTGTTATCTTTTAAACAATCCTTTTATTTTTCTTAATAATTTATATAGTTTATTAAAAGAAGATACTTCTAGTTCAAATTCACCAATATATTCTATTACATTACCACCAAATCCTTTTTTAAATTCATAAACACCATAATATTTATTTTTAGGATCAAAGTCACCAGTAATACCATAAAAATTACAATATTTAAATCCTTCTTTATAAGCATCTTCAATATGTTTTTCATACATTTGATATTTAGGAGTAAAATCTTTATAATCCACTAAAACACCACTAGATAAAGTTAAATATTCATTTCCCGAACGAATTGATAATAAACATCCAATATCTTTACCCTTAGGATTATTTTCTTTAAATTTTTCTGCCCTTTTTAATTCTTTTTCATACTTTTCAATCAAAGCATCTGACGTTTTTTTCTGATTTCGCAGTTTATTTCCTACATTATCTTTATCAAATTTTAAAGAAATTTCTTTATTTTTGACTTTTTCATCTTTCAATAATTGCTTTGTATGTTCTAAATACACATCAGGATTTAAATAAGCAATATATATCGTCATTAAATCTTTCATATTTTTATACATTTTTTTATAGTAATCTAAACTACGATAGAAAAAATCCTTCCTTTTAGCCGTAATTTCAAATATTTCTGTCATGACATTTAAATCATCAATATGTCCTACTCTTACTTGAAGACCCTTTTTATAAGTTGATTCAATATTTTTCCTAGTACTTTTAGAAAATTTACTTTTTTTAGTCTCATAATCTTCATCTAACTCTAATAAATAAGCCCATCTAGCTTGTCTAGTTTCTAAATAAGTATTAAAACCAAAATGTTTAAAGCCTAACTTCTTCAAATTATTTACCGATAAATCATCTCCATCGCCTAAAATTTCCCCTTCACTACTACGTTTACGATAAATAACATTAGGATCAATCGTTAAAGTAAATCCATGATATTTTCTCATATATTTTTTTAATTCTGTTACAAAAAAACTTAATAATGAAAAATCATGATAATCTACAATTAATCCTCGTGGAGCATAAAACATGGATTTATTAAAAATCGTTTTTGATTCCAATAGTAAAGATGCTGCAACTATTTTTTTTTCTTTTTTTACACCCACAAAATGAATAATATCACCATAGTCTTTTTTTAAATGTCCTAATTCTACTGATTGCATAAAAGAAGACTGACTATTTGAATTATAGAATTTTCTATATTCCTCTTCATTTAAAATAACAAACTCCATACGTATTCACCCCTATTGTAATATTTCTATTATTAATATTAACAAAAAATAAAAAAGAAATCTATTTTTTAGCTTTACAAATATCTTGTAATTTACAATTAGCACAATTAGGAGCTATTGCTTTACAATGATATCTTCCGAACAATACTAATTGATGGTGACGCTTTGACCAATTTTCTTTAGCAAATTTTTTCATTAATTTCTTTTCTATTACTGTAACATCATCATTTTCTTTGGCTAAACTAAGTCTTTTACTAACTCTTGCTACATGAGTATCCACAGCAATAGCAGGAACATCAAATAAATTGCTTAATACAACATTAGCAGTTTTTCTACCAACTCCCGGCATTTTTTCTAATGAAGTACGATCGTTAGGAACTTTACCATGATATTCCTTTAATAAAATATTAGCTATTTCTTTTACAAAAATAGCCTTTTTATGAAAAGTTCCAATCGGTTTAATAATTTCTATAATGTCATTCAAATCAGCTTTATTTAACTCTTCTAAATTAGGATACTTATCAAATAAAATACTAGTTACACTATTTACTCTTTTATCAGTAGTTTGAGCACTTAATACTACTGCAATTAATAATTCATAATCTTTATTATAATTTAATTCGCATTTTGGATTAGGGAATAATTCATCTAAATATTTTTCTAACTTTTCTACCACTACTCATCATCCTCTAACCAATTATATTCAAATACTTCTAATTTATCTTCTTTTTTCTCTTTATGTTTTGTACGATTATTTTCTACATCAGATACTGTCTTTATTCCTTTTTTATTCCATTCATATAAAATTTTATCAATATAACGCAAATTACTTACTCCGTTAAATATAGCCTCTTTCAAAGCTTCTTTTATTAAATCCGAAGATATTCCACTATCGATCCATGCTTTTACTATTTCATATTCAATAGGACTTAACGTTCTACCAAATTCTTCTTCAATAGTACTAAAAATTGTAGAATCATTATTTTCTTTTTGATTATTTAATTCATCTATAATTAACATACTTATTTTTTGATAAAAATTTTCTAGAGAAATATATTCTTCCATAATATTCTTATCATTCTTAATAACTTCTAAATCAATTAATTTACTATCCGTCAATTTACTAATCAATGCCATTACTTCTTTAATACCAACGCCTAAATCTTCTTCTATTATATTAGGGTTAAAAATTATTTTTTCACCTTGATTACATAAATACATTAAGAAAACAAATTCTTCTAAAGTAATATTTAATTTTGCATAACATTTATATAAATATAAAGGTATTACGATATTCTTGGATTTTAGAATATCTATTACGGTTTTATTTTTCATATCATCCCCCCTAATAATTATGAACAATATACTCTTTTAAAATATCATTATTATTTTCTAATTTATTATTTAAAATTAATGTTGTAATATCATTATAAATGTTTTTTAAGTAAGAACCTCCACTTCTATTTAAAATCTTCATAATTTCTTCGCTAGTAATGTTAATATCGTGCTTATTAGTAATCGGTAACTTTTCAAATTTATTTGCAATTTGCTTTTTATCAATTCCTTTAATACTTCCTGCTATACTATTAACATATAAACCATATTGATATAATACCTCATTATCCAAATTATTTTTATTTAAAGCTTCTCTTATTTTTTTAATTAATTCTAATTCATTTTTAGAAAATGGATAATTAGGACTAATATCTAAAGAAGCCCAAATTCCCATAATATCTACGTTTAATTTAATTTCATCCAAATTATATATTTCTAATTCATAATCTAGACCAAGTTCTTTTAACAAAGATATTCCGTATTTAGCATTAGGACTTGAAAATATTTTATCCAATTCTTCTCGTTTACGTTGATAAGATAGATTACGCAAATATTTTTTAGTAAATTTAATGGCTTCTTTTACTTCCTTGCTTAATTTAAAATCAAGAATAGTAGCAAATCTTATGGCTCTTAAAATACGTAAAGAATCTTCCTCAAATTTATCATGACTATTCCCTACTGTTTTAATTTCCTTTTGATCTAAATCTTCTTTACCGTTCAATAAATCAATAATTTCTCCTGCACTATTCATACAGATAGTATTAATAGTAAAATCTCTTCTTTTTAAATCTTCTAATAAATCATTAATATACTCAAATTCAACAGGTTTACGATTATTAATATAAGTTAATTCTCTTCTAAAAGTTGTGATTTCAAATCTAGTATTATGAACAAAAACAGTAACTGAACCATATTCTACTTTTGGTATAAAAATATCATTAAATATTTGTTTTATATCCATAGGGGTAGCATCTGTAGCAATATCGACATCTAATGACTCACGTCCCAATAAATAGTCTCTTACGAAACCTCCAACAATATAAGCTTTAAATCCATGTTCTTCTATTTTTTTTAGTACTTTTAACGATGTATTTAACATAGAATTCCTCCTTTATCATTATACCAAATTTCTATATAAAGTGAAAGCCCAAAAAAAACAGAGTTTAGTAACTCTGGTTTTTTATAATATTAATTAACTGCGTCTTTTAGTGCTGATCCAGCTTTAAATGTAACAGCGTTTCTTGCAGCAATTTTAACTGTTTCACCAGTTTGTGGATTACGTCCTTCACGAGCAGCTCTTTTTGAAACAGCAAATGTTCCAAATCCTACTAATGGTACTTTATCTCCTTTAACTAATGCTTCAGTGATAGTAGCAAATGTAGCATCAATTGCTCTTGTAGCGTCTGCTTTTGTTAATCCAGCAGCAGTTGCAACAGCTTCTACTAATTCTGCTTTTTTCATAATATTATTACCTCCGTATTTTCATTTTAAGCACTATATGCTTACATATATAAAATACCATGTTTTTAATACAAAAGCAATGATTTTATGATTATTTTACAGTGATTTTATTAAATTACTATTGCAATTAAATTATTCGATCCCTTATTTACTACTTTACTTAAAATATTACTTAATTTATAACGAACATTATCTGGCATTAAAGAAATTTTCGATTGAATACCTTCTTGAACAATGACATCTAAACTGCGTCCAAAAATTTCGCTCTTCCATATGTTAGATGGATTGGTTTCATAATCTTTCATTAAATAATTAATTAATTCTTTACTTTGTACTTCACTACCAATAATTGGTTCAAAAGTGGACTGAACATCTACTCTTATCATATGAATAAGAACTATTAAACTGCTGTGATTTGTTTTTTATATAATCGGCTTCTATTTCGGTGCCGACTTTTAGGTATATTTTTAATTTAACTTTCTTTTTATCATCCATATGATATACGACAATTTTATCTAATAATTCAAATAATACTTCATCACTAGGATTATTAACTTTATTTTCAATTAACAATTCTAATTTTTTTATTTCTTCTTCCATATTATTAGCTTTTAATTCTTCTTCTTTAATGACATTTAATTCTTTTTCTATTTTACTTAATCTTAAATTACAGTCATCATTTCTTTCTTTAAACTCTTTATCACTAATAATTTCATTTATATTATGACTTAATAATTTATCTTTTTCCTTTTTAATCTTTTCTATTTCGCTCAACTTTTTATTTTTTTCTTTCTCAAAATCTCTTAAACTTATATTTTCTCTATATAAATTAGTTAAATTATAAATAATTGACTTTCTTTGATTTATAAAATCTATTAAATTATGTCTTAATATTTTAACTAATTCTTTTTCATATAAAACTGGTGTTTTACATTTATCATCTTTACTTCTATTATTATGAGGACATATCCATACGACTTCATCATCTTTTGTCTTATAATTATATACTTTTCTATGAAAATGTCTATTATGTTCATTACATACTATTTTACCACTAAATTTATATCTATTTTGATAAACTCTTTTATCAACATCTTTATACTTATCACTTCTTTGATTATATATCTTTTGTGCTAAATCCCATATTTCTTCACTTACAATAGGGGGAACAGTATCATAATCTTTATACATAATCCAATCTTCTTCATCTTTTCTAACAATTGTTTTTAATTTATAGTCAACAATCGTTGTTTTATTTCCACAATAATAACCTTTATATTTTGGGTTTTTAATAATATTTGCTACTGTTGTCATAGCAAGTACATTTCCATTTCTATTTTTAAAACCTTCTTTATATAATTCCCTTGCTACTGCTGCCATTCCATATTTACCACTACAATATAATTCAAATATTCTTTTAACCATTTTTGCTTCTTCTTCATTTATAACTAACTTACCATCTTTTTTATCATAACCCCATATATCATTATTACCTAAAACTCTGCCACTCTTAATAGATCTTTTAAAACCAAATTTAACTCTTTCTGATAATTTCCTAACTTCATCTTGTGCTAATGATGTCATTATTGTTAGTCTTAATTCTGAATCAGCGTCTAATGTATTTATATTATCATTTAAGAAATATACACCAACACCATCTTTTAATAATTCTCTTGTATTTTTAATACTATCTAATGTATCCCTTGCAAACCTTGATACTTCCTTTGTGATAATTAAATCAAATTTACCTTCTTTAGCATCTTTAATCATTTTATTAAAACTATCTCTTTTATTTGTTGATGTCCCACTTATTCCTTCATCAACATAACCTTCAACAAATTCCCAATTTTCTTTTTCTCTTATCATTTCTTCAAAGAAATTAACTTGATTTTCTAATGAATTTAATTGTTCATATTTATCTGTTGAAACCCTTGCATAATAGGCAACTCTTAATTTTAAATCAAATACCGTTTTCCCAGTTTTAAATTCTTCTCTTATTTTATATAAATCCATTTATATCATCACCTTTATACTTTAATTATTTCTGCTATTGGCTTTATTCTTTCTAATAATATCTTTTCAACTTTCTCATATAACTCTTTTGATATATTTCCTTTTTCATATAATTCTTTATTTATTTTTAATTCTAATTCATAAGAACATAATACATTTTTAAATATATTAAAAGGCTTCATATCTTTTATAGTTTCATCAATATATGTGGTATCAATATTTCCAAACTCATCTTCTTCATATTCTTTTACAACTTTGTCATTTTCATCTAATTCATAATAATATGCCATATATATTCCTCCTATTTAAGATTATTCACAATCATAAATAATATAATAATTATTTATCTACAAAATGTATAAATAAATTATAAATTACTCATAATAATAAATTGCCCCTAAATATTCTCCTATATATATTATACGATTTTTATTTTTCAAAAATTGCCATTTTGAGCCTTATTTTTAAAATTTCTTTAATTTTTTAGCATTTTTTATCAATTTTTAATCATTTTGGCTATTTTTTATTAAATTATAAAATGTATTATTCTTTAAACCTAATAATTCCATTGCTTCTTTACTTTTAATTTTTTTATCTTTCCATTTACTCATAACTTCATCATAATTACTTGGCTTTTCTATTTTAGGTCTTCCAAATTTAACACCTTTTTTTAAAGCATTTTCTATTCCTTCTTTTTGCCTTAATTTTATAAAACTTCTCTCTTGCTCTGCAACATAACTTAATATTTGCAAAACTAAATCACTTATAAATGTTCCTAATAAATCTTTATTATTTCTCGTATCTAATAAAGGCATATCAATAACGACTATATCTGCTTTTATATTTTTTGTTATATCTTTCCATTCTTCAATAATCATATTATAATTTCTACCTAATCTATCAATACTCTTAATTACTAATAAATCATTTTCTCTTAATATATGCTTTAATATTAAATAATTTTCTCTATTAAAATCTTTTCCACTTTGTTTATCTACATAAATATCTCTTTCATCAATATTAAAATCTTTAAAGGCATTTATTTGTCTTTCTTCATTTTGTTCTTTACTGCTAACCCTTGCATACCCAAAAATTTTATTATTCATATAAAAAACCTACCTTGCTAAATAATTACTAAATTCCCTAAAAATTCTATCAAATATGCTATCTTCAAATGTT
>CALVYA010000012.1 GCA_944371905.1 uncultured Bacilli bacterium
CCTTACAAATTTATTATAATATATTTTCGAAAATAATAAAAGACTATTAACAAATTTTACTTTGTCAACAGTCTGAAAAAATAATGTATAGTTTACATTATTTTTCTTTTATTTAATTGAATTTTAAAAGATAATATTTTATACTCATACTATGATATGGTAGGTGTGTTATGATTAAATATTTTTTCTTTTTATTATTTATTTTATTTTTTTGTTTTTTAATATCTCCAAGTTTGGGAGTTTTTATGGTTATTATCTTAATAATATTTATACCTATAATTAAGTTCTTTTCAAATTTAGAAGATAAAAGAGATGGAAAACGTATAGGACGTATTAATTATTATGCTGATGAAGAATATTCTAATTTATTGGATAAAAATATTACTTATTGTTCTAATTGTGGTAATCAACTTTATCCTGATGATCGTTTTTGTAGTAAATGTGGAAAAGCACTTAATAATTAAGTGTTTTTTTATTTTAATATTATATATTTTTATGTTATATTAAATTAGAGGTGGTTTATGATTAAAATTTGACAAAAATTAGAAAATATTTATAATACTCCTCGAGGTGAGGAAAATGAGCTTTGAGGAAGCTTATGAAAATTATTTACAATATGTTTCTAAACGACATAAAAAACAAGGTTTAGTTGCTCTGACCAGCAATTTTAATTCTAAAATTATACCATTTTTTAGGGGAAAGAATATTTATGAATTATCTAAAAGCGATTTATTAGATTGGCAAAATTATATTTATGATTTTAATTTTAAGAATAGTTATAATGATAGACTTTTAATTAATTTGCGTTGTTTTTTAAAATTTTGTCATAATTACTATGATTTATCAGAAAATTTATATTTAAGTTTAGAACCTTTTGTTAAAAAATTTGAAGAAAAGAAAGTTGATTTTTATTCTTTACAAGAATTTAATAGATTTATTAAATTTGTTGATAATGAAGTATATAAACAATTTTTTATATTTATGTTTTTCTGTGGTACAAGACCTGGAGAAACTTTTGGACTTAGATTTTGTGATCTTGAAGATAATATTATTCATGTTAGACATACACTTACTACAAAAGGTGGTCGTGTATTAGATTCTCCAAAAAATCAAACATCTTTTAGGGATATTAAAATTGATAATAAACTAAAAAAAGATTTATTAAAACTTAAAAAGTATTATTACAGCAAATATAAAGTGTCAGATAATAATTTGTTTATATTTGGTGGTATTAAACCTTTATCTCCTACTACTTGTAATAGACGAAAGAAAAAAGCTTGTGAATTGGCAAATTTAAGACCTATAACATTACATCAATTTAGGCATAGTCATGCAACTTTGTTATTAAGTAATGGAATTATGATTAATGAAGTATCTAGGCGATTAGGTCATTCTAAAACAAGTACTACATTGAATGTTTATTGTCATACGTCTTTACATCAAGAAAAAAAGAGTATCAATACTCTTAATTTCTTAAGATTTAATATATTTGCTCTGACCAGCAATTTTAATATAATTAAATCTATATTTAAACATTTTTTTAATGTTTAAAACTAAAATGGCGGAGACGGAGGGATTTGAACCCTCGCACCAGTTACCCGATCTACACCCTTAGCAGGGGCGCCTCTTCAGCCTCTTGAGTACGTCTCCATAACCAACGGTTGACATAAAACATTATACATGAATTTTATTATAATAGTCAACCTTTTATTGATAAACTTTTAACCTTTTTCATAACTTTAGGAACTGCATACTTTACTGATCTAGTAATTCCATTAGTTTTAATTCCTTTAATTGTTTGTTCTTTACTTTCTTTTCCATTCATATTAGTTAAATATGTGATAATCATTTGTCTTATTTCTTCTAGATCCTTTTTATTACAATTTTTCGAATTTAAATACTCTAATAATGAATATGGTAAATTAGGTATATTATCTAATAGTTCATTCTCATTTTTTGATATTTTTCCAAAAGCATCAGTACTAAAAAAAGGACTAGAAATCCCATAGGTTTCCATAAAGAAATCAATATTTCCTCCGACAATATTACGAACTTTATATGGGTTTTCTGCTAGTTTCATTCTTTTATCTCCCATGTAAGATAAATTGCACAAAGCTTCATAAACATCTACTAAAGAATTTTTATGATCTTCCAAAGTTAATAATGCCGTATATAATCCATTTCTCCTATTTCTTTCAATTACCCTATCAATTGTTATGTTACTTTTAATAGGAAAAATTGGTTTGTGAAATCTTCCTGTTACAAAAAAACTATTCCATGTATTAAGAGATTTTAAAAAATCATAATATTCTATAACTCCATATTTAAAAATAGCATTATTCTCTTTAATATTAGATTGAAAAGTCATACCAGTAGAACCTTTGATACTTTCTATTTTATCTCCAGTTAAAAATACTTTAGATAAAAACGAGTAATCTTCTGGATTAATAAGAGAATTTAACTTATGCCAACGTCTCATGTCATCCACAATAAAAATAATATCATATTGTGCTTTGGTATTTTCATCATACCCTAACTGAGTGAAAATTTTTGAACCGTACCCAAATGCCCCTACACATTTGGGACGATGATATACAAATCTTTTTAAAATCTCTTCTTTATCCATCCTAAACCACCTGTTCTCTATTATATTACATCTTTTTTCAAAATTAAAGATTAAATATAATTTATATTCTGTTTTTCATTAAGTTCATAAATACTTAATTGATTGCTATTCATATTTTGTTCTTTTAATTTAATTGCTGTGATTTGATTGTTATTATATGTTTTATAGTAATATATTCCTTTCGTTATATTTATACAACAAGAATAAGTTGTCATATCATAATTTCCTTCTTTTGTGATGACACTTCCTTTGATCATACTAACCGAATCTAGAATATGAAAAAATTGAGTAATTGAACTTTCTTCATCAACATCAGTTAGAGAATTCCATTTATTAAATGCCGCTCTAATAAATCGAGAGGAAGAAGAATTATCTCCAGGTAAACCAATAGCGCCCATTCCTTGACTATAAGGTGCAAGAGATAGTTTATTAGAAAAGTGGTTATCTATAGGACCAGTAGTAAGATTCAAATAATTATGAATGTGCATTAAGTGATAAGAAAACGGTGGATTATTAGTTAAAACACCAATAGGATTCGAATATATTTTAATTCCTTCTTCCATAGGTTCTATTACAATACAATCTTTATCATCACTAATCATCCAGTGTAAAGGTGCTAATGGCAGATCACTATGAAAAGGAATATTAATAATATTAATATCATAAATCACATTAGTTAATTCTTTAATAGTAGCAAAATTACCTAAAATCCAAGGTATCAATTCAAAAGGAGTAATATTTATCTTATCCTTTTCGTTTTCTTTGTAATAGGCATTATTAGGAAAATATAGTCCTGCTATCGATAGTCCTTTTTCATTAGAAGCTTCCGCATATAAAGGATAAGCATCAACAACAGTGGCCATACCAATCATTGCATATTTCGTTGCAAATTTATTGCCATTTTTTAATTTAAATTCATAATTCCTAGGAGTAATTACTACCTTCTCTTGAAATCGATAGTCTAAATCCAAATTACGTCCAAAATAGCAATCTTTAGTTTTTAAATTAATACATGTACACATATCATTTTCCTTTCTATTCTTCATAAGTTAGTATGTAAAAACTACTTTAACTTATACTACCTAACCATATTCATCAACCAACAAATAATTTTAAAAAAACTCAAATCTTTTTTGATTCGAGTTTATTAACAACATGGTGTCCCGTTAGGGATTCGAACCCTAGACCCACTGATTAAGAGTCAGTTGCTCTACCAACTGAGCTAACGAGACAAATTTCTTAATGCTCTTTGATTATACCATATTTTTTAGAATTTTGAATACCTAAATTCAATTTTGTAAAAAATCTTTTTAATTTTTCGGAAATACCGACCAATTACATTTTTTAATAAGATGACAAATAAAAGATTAAAAAAATGGCAAAAATATAAAAGGTTATATGATGAAGTCGGTATAAAAACCAACTTCATCAATGCCCTGAAGAATAACTATTGTCTATAGTTATTCCAAATTTTATATATTTTCTTCTCTAATAGCATCTAAAATATTTTCCTTTTTTATTTTACTAGTGGAATACACCATAGTAATGAAAGTAATGATAAATACTCCTAAAATACAAACAATTAATGGTGTAACAGGAATAAAATTTTCAAATACTACTACATTATTAAATGCTCGCTTAATAAAGAGAATAACAACTAGTGAAATAGGAATACCTATTATCAGTGATTTTAATCCATATAATAAACTTTCATACCTTATCATTTTATTGAATCCTTTCGGAGTAAGCCCTATACTTCTTAATACTGCAAATTCTTTTCTTCTTAAAGCAATGGAGGTATTAATTGTATTAAATACACTAGTAACTCCAATTAAAGTAACTAAAGTAATAAAACCATATAATAATATACTAATAAACAAAATATAATTTCTATCTTGTTGCTCTATCGCTTTTACATTAAATACAGAATAATTATCTTTATTTTCATTGATATCTATAGCTTCTTTGATTTCTTCATCTGTCTTAAACGCGTCTTTAGCTGTAATATTAATAGTAGGGAAAATGTTGGTATGAGAAGTTTTTTCTAGTTCTACTTTAGGATATAATTCTTGTAATAAAGGATACATTTCTTCAGATATAATAAACTTTCCTCCAGCATCCATTAATTTAGGAGATTTATCAACGTATATAATAGGAATTTGAAAAGTTTTTTCTAAATATTCGGACTCTTCTATCATATCCGTTCTCTTACTATATGATCTAAAAGTGAAATTTATCTTGCTATATTTCTCATCTAACCAATGATATTCATATACTTTTGCATTATCATAATCGATATACCGATAATTATTATTACATATCATCACTAATTGATTCTTACTATACTCTAAGCCTAAATCATCCATATACTCCTTATATTCATCACTAGGTAAGATTAATAGATCAAATCCTAAAGATGGTAACCCAGAATTATCTACATAATAGGAATTATATTTACGATAGTCATTACTATAAGGGGGATCCCATAATATTTCTTTAGCTTCCATATACCCTATTTCTGTATTAATAACTTCATTCATATAATAACTAGATGATAATTCACTAATAGAATCAATCTCTTTTAATTTAGATAATACCTCCTTATATTCCTCTAAAGACTCCACTCCGTATGGAAATTCAACATAGATATCTGCTTCATGCGGATCATAAAAACTAGTACTACTTTTAATCCCATACTCTAAGAAAGCACTAAAGGATAAAAATAAAACAATACTTACAATTAAACTTAAAATAGTAATGCGATATTTCTTTTTATTACGCTTCATATTTTTTAAAGCTAGTTCGCCTTCTATTCCAAATACCTTCTTAACCCAATAATTTGTTTTCACTTGTTTTCTACTAACTTTGATATCATCATTTAATCTTATTGCTTCTACAGGTGATATTTTGGATGCTCTTCTCGATGGTAATATCGCAGATATTAAAACAGTAAATACCATATATATAATTGGCAAAATTATATACATAGGAATAATAATTAATTGCACCTTTGGATCCATCGTTGGAAATAGTAAATTAATAATTTGTACTACTACCCATATTCCAAAGATTCCTGATAATATTCCTAAAGGTATACCAATACAAGAAACTATTAATACTTCAAAGAAAACAGTCTTTCTAAGTTGCTTTTTAGTAGCACCAATACTAGAAAATAGGCCAAACTGTTTCTTTCGCTCCATTACGGATATAGCAAAAGAATTATATACTACGATAGCACACCCAATCATAACCAATGCTAAAACAATAATAACAATAGATAAAATCATATTATTAATAGATGAGTAACTACCTTCACCATAATAAGATAGTAATGAATCATTGTAATTTACTTCTGGATAATAACTACTATACTCATCCGTATATTTTTCTAGACCAATAGCATTAGCTATTTTCTCTGTTTTTTCTTTTGTGTTTTTTGGACTTTTATAAGTAATTTTCACATCAAGCAAAACATTATCCAAGTCATCACTAAAAGTGAAAACAGTATAACCAGGAGCTGAATAAGGTTCATCATTACTTCGTTCCATAATTCCTACTATTGTATACTCTTTTTCATACTTTGGTGTAAAAGTCTCCTCTTCTGTATAAGGATTATTTTGATTAAGTAACTCTCCTTCGATAGATCTAGTTCCTATTTGAAGTGTAATTTTATCACCTATATGATACTTTACTCCTCCATTACTAGAAATGTGTGAACTTATTAGGATTTCAGAGTCATCGACTGGGATTCTTCCTTTGATTAAGTTGCTATTTTCTAAATAAGCTTTATCTGCACCAACAATGTATAAATAAGGTTTATAATTATTGATACTATTTTCTAATATAGCATACCCTATTTCATAAGAAATACTATATTCTTCTATATCAGAATTATTTTTAATATATTTTATTTTATCACTAGGAATATCTTCTAAGATAACATGATGAGAACCATCATTGCTTTTAGTGTTTTCAATCATATAACCAATAAAAGTGGAAGCTATAGTACCTATTCCCACCATTAAAGCTGTAGATAATAATATACCTACAATAGTTACAATAGTTCTTTTTTTATTCATCAATAAATGTTTCATCGTTAGTCTATTTAAAATATTCATGATGCTCTAACCTTCTCATCACTTATAATTTTTCCATCATCGATCGTAATAATTCTTGATGCATTTAAAGCCAAGTTATGATCATGAGTAATCATAATGATTGTCTGATTGTATTTTTGATTGGATAACTTTAATAATTCAATGATTTCTTTACCAGATTTAGAATCTAAGTTTCCCGTTGGTTCATCAGCAAGTAATAGGGATGGATGATTCATAAGAGCTCTTCCAATAGATACTCTTTGTTGTTGACCTCCCGATAATTCATTAGGTAAATGATTCACTCTATTCTCTAAATTCAATGTCTTAATAATTTCATCTAAATATTTTTCATCCACTTTTTTCTCATCTAACAGAATGGGTAATGTAATATTCTCTTTCACATTTAAAATAGGAATTAGATTATAAAACTGATAAATTAATCCTACTTGTCTTCTTCTAAATACTGCTAGACTTTCTTCATCTAATTTATACACCTCTTCCCCTTCTACAAATACTTTTCCTTTCGTTGGACGATCTACTCCTCCTAAAATATGCAATAATGTACTTTTCCCAGATCCACTAGTTCCTACTATTGCTACAAATTCACCACGTTCTACACTAAAACTAACATCGTCTAAAGCTTTGACCAAAGTTTCACCCTTACCATAATATTTACTTAAATGTTCTACTTTTAAAATTTCCATATAAACTCTCCTTTCCTTTAGCATTATACTAAATGAATATTACAATAAAGTGACAAAATCGATTACAATTTTGTCACTAAATAATATTTTTATAAAATTTAATAATGAAAGTAGTCCCTTGATTTACTTTACTATCTACTTCTATTTCTCCTAATTGTTCATTGATAATTCTTTTCGTCATATTCAGTCCTATTCCAATACTATCAGAATCTTCATTTACTTTATAAAACCTATTAAAAATAAATGGTAATTTATCTTTAGGAATACCACATCCAGTATCTGTAATTTTTAATTCTGTATATAAAGGATTAACACTGGCATTAATCGTAATACTTCCTTTTGCTGGTGTGTATTCATAAGCATTTTTAATGATATTTATAAAAGCTTCTTTAGTCCAATTGAAATCAACATCAATATAAATACTTCTATCAACTTGATTGATAATATTTATCTTCTTTAGTTCTAAACTTATTCTAACAGGATCAATAGAAGCCTCTACTAATTGGTAAAGATTGGTCTTTTCTTTAATTAGTTCTACACTACCACTATCTAGTCTCGATAACTTTAATAAGGAGGTTACTAACCATTCAATTCTTTCTAATTGAGTACGATTTCGATTTAAAAATTCCTTTTTCTTTCTAGAAGATAAATTAGTTTCTAAAAGATCATTAATCACATACATACTAGTTAATGGAGTACGTAATTGATGAGAAATATCTGATAATGTTTCTTCTAAATACTTTTTATCTTGATAGGAAATGTCCCTTTGTTCTTTTAATAAAGATATAACTTTATATACATCACTACTTAAACTACTTAAATAATCATCATGATATTCTCTAATATCAATACTGTAATCATTATTTAGTACTTTATTAATGGATGTGGATATTTTAGATAAAGCTCGATGTTCTCTTATCATATAGATAATATAAAAAATAATAATTAAGATAATAGATAAAGTTACTAATAAAACATTGCCTAAAATCACGCTTTGTTTTAAATCTTCTAACTCATATATTTTATCACTTATTCCATATTGTTCTATTATGTTAGTAGAATTTTTATCTTCATCTAAAATAACATCAATAATCTCTTCTTCTAATTCAGGATTATTTTTAATAATGTTATTAATGATACGATTATTATTTTCTATTAGAGTATCTCTATAACTTTTATAAATAACAAAACTAAATATTAGACTGCTTGTTATAGCAATTAAAATAATTAATATTTGAGCTAAAAGAAATTTTTTAACGTTTTTATTTTTTGACATTGATATCACCTAATTGATAACCAATTCCGCGAATAGTAATAATAATCTTAGGATTCGTTGGATCATCTTCAATTTTTTCTCTAATTCTTTTAATGTAAACCGTTAATGCATTATCACTTACATATTCTTCATCTACATCCCACACATCCGCTAAAATCTTCTCTCTTGTGAAAACAATGTTAGGATTTAAAGCAAAAAATAACAAAATTTTATATTCTAAAGCAGTTAACATCAGATCTTTATTATTTTTAAAGACTTTAGCCTGATTTAAATCAATCGTAATATTTTGAATATTAATAATATTAGAATTATTATTTACTCGTCTTAAAACCGTCTTAATACGTGATACTAATTCTCTTGCTTTAAATGGTTTCGTAATATAATCATCCGCCCCCATATCTAACCCTCTTACAATAGATACTTCTAAATCATTAGCGGTTAAAAAAATAATAGGGATATTCACTATTTTTTTTAATTTATTAAACAATTCAAATCCATTCTCATCAGGTAAATTAATATCTAATAAAATAATAGAAGTATCCAAATTATTTTGTAAAATAGATAAAGAAGAAGCTCCATCTTTAGCATTTAATACTTCATAATGCTCTTGCTCTAAGTAGAACTTTAATCCTTCACGTATTGAACTATCATCTTCTATAATTAGAACTTTGTCCATAAAACCACCTAAACTAATTATACTATATAAATTTAGTTTAGTTCATAACAATTTAGTCACAAAAAACACTGAACAAAAAGTTCATTGCTTTAAGCAGTTTTAATTTCACTTATAACCGGACAATTTTTAAAATAATAAAAAATGACCAAAATATTATTCTTAGTCATTTGTCTCTCAAAATTGAAATAAACAACCTTTTTGGCTATTCTTATTATAACCAGAAAAAAAGAGGTTTTTATGAATAAAGTATATAATAATCAATTTGATTTTGCAAGTGAAATAAAAAAGTTTTTGTTAAATGTTAATCCTAATATTTAAAAAACTCAACTTAATATTATCCCTTTTATTTCTTTGAGCATGATTTTATCTGAATTTTCTGTTGCTTCTAATATTGCTAAAAACCTAAAAGGTGATTTTTCTTTAGTTCAACATGAATCTGTTATTCGAAGAATTAAACGTTTATTTAAAAATAAATTATTTGCTCCTTATAAATACCACTCTAAATCTTTTATTGATATTCTTCTTACTGATAACTCTTTTACAACTAATATTGTTATTAGTAAAACTGATGCTGCTAGTGAACCTTGGATTATTGCTACTAATGGTTCTACTACTAGAGCTATGAAAGATTATGGTTATCATTTTGGATCGGTGGAATCTATTTTTAAAAACCAAAAATCGAATGGTTTTTACATAGAGTCTGTTGTGAAAGCTGGCTTAGATTATTTTGCATCAATGTATACCCTTATCTGTTTTTCTACTCTTTTTTTAACTATTTTAGGAGCAGACTATTCAAAGAATAGTCGTTGCTATAAAAAAGTTAAAATTACTACTTATAAATTTTTTATCGAAGATGGTATAAAGATTAAAAGAAGAGTCATGTCTTTATTTAATACTGGTTTAACTTTATTTCATCTTGCTTTTAACTCCTCCAAATATATTAGAATTCCTTTTTCTTTTATTCTCTACGACATCTAATATTGGAAATGCTTTAAAATTTGATTATGGTTTCATTTTTTGTCGTGCCTAAATTTATCTAGTTTCTTATGTTATATTTCAAAAATGGGTAAAAGTTTCCTATCGATCGAACTTTTACCCATTTTTTCTCCTTACTTTACAATACCTTTTTTAAAACTGTCCGTTACTCAGTTATGATATACTCATTCCCTATAGTCCCATCTCCGCCTGTTATCTCTATTCCAGATTTCAGATTGATGACCGGGCGAGCCTTGGAACCGAAGCGCACGACGTTGTTGTACAAGTTTTCGCCCGAAACGACGTACCACTCGTAAGCACTAAGACCAGCGAAGTACCCAGGAGACATTGTCCAATAATAATCTCCTGTATTTAAATAATAACTATCATTTGATTTATTTATTACTCCTCCTGCATATGCTACTTCATCGGCTGTGATTAATCCTATTGGATATTCTAATGCTTTATTTCCTTTATTACTACTACTTGTTGTATATAAATCATTGCTTTGTGGACACGCAAACTGTGGTGTTTTATTATTATATAATCTATTGTATGCTCCATAGTAAGTAGTAGTTTCCGCAATTCCTGTCCCACTAGATAAGCTCCTATCTCCACAAAATCCTGCATCTGCTAAGTAAGTTGCATAATTCTCTAATAAATTTTCTTCATACCAAGTATCTAATACTGTCTTGATTCTACTATCGTTGGTATTAGCATGCGTTGTTGAATAACTACTACTTCCTGTCTCTCCATACATGTATCCTACATAAGCATTATCATCCCAATTAGTATTAAAGTTACTACTTCCAATTGTTGATGCACTTCCTGTTGGTGTTGTTCCTTGATATATTAATCTAACACTCCCGTCTTCATTGATTCTTATTATCCTCCAATAGAATCCTGCAAAACTTACATAATTGTTTTCTACTGCTCCTCTAAAATAATAGGTTGTCTTATTATCTTCTGTGTTTGTACTTGTATAATATAATCCTTGTCCGTTGGTTGCACTACTTATCTGACTAAAATCTATACTTGCATCGCTTTGTGGTGCATTATTACTTAATATTGCATTTACTAGTGTAGGCGGTCTTTGTATCTCTGGATCACTTGGCGTTATCTCTTGTCCTACATTTTGGGCATAATCAATATCTACTGTTAATTTATTATTTGTCTTTTCTGGTTGACTTGTTATACTCTCATCATAACTTATCTTTATATTAAATGTCATACTCTCTTGTTTTAATAAGATATCTCCTATTCTTATATTACTTATTTCAAACTTTATTGCATCACTTCCAGTCTCACTTGCTTCAATATCTTCTATGATGGCATCTAGTGTACCTTGGTTCTCTACTGTGATTTGATATTCAATAGCATCTCCTGGACTTTCTAGTGATACATCAAATGTGGCTGTTGTTCCACTTGCTGTTGGAACATTATTTATCGTTACTCCATTTGTTTTACTTAACTCTTGAATATTCGTAAATACTACTTTCCAATTCGATTCGATACTTGATGTTCCATTGATATTTAATGTTGTACTAAATGCTGCAAACGCTATTGCCATAATACAAATTAAGCTACACATCACTCCTATGATTATTTTCTTTTCTCTCATATACTTCTCCTTCATACTCCCTCCGTTATTATTCTTCCTATTCTCATTATACCCCCCCCCCCCAGGAAATTTTCAAGAAAAATTTTTAAGGATCTTACATTATTTGACAGGATATCATATTCTATAATTCTATTCTACCAAATAAACTTTCTCTTTAAAATACTCCTGCACCCTATATTTTTCGACAAAAAAAATGACCATTGGTCACTATAGTATTTATTTTCTTTTTTTAATAAAGTATTTTGTAATATAGCCTAAAAATATTGCAAAAATAATAACATATGCCCACATTAAAATAGTATAAAATATTCCATCTGAATAATTGCCAATAATTGCTGCAATTGATTCTGGAAAATATTTTCCAATTAAACTTTTTAATTCTGGAACACTATTATCTCTAATAAATGTTAAAATTCTTAAAAATATATCTATAATTGCTACCGCATATACAAAACTAGAAAATTTTCTAAATAAAAATATAACTATTGCTAATAGAATTAATACTATAATTACATCTACGTACATCTTACCACCTCTTTATTATATATAAAATATATCATAAACTTTTTAATTCGTAAATAAATATTGATTATTATTCTTCTCTTCTTCTAAAGTTGTTTTATCTCCATGGCCCGGATATATAGTAATATCACTTGGATATTTTTTTATTTTCTCAAGACTATCTTGCATACTACTCCATGAACCAGTTGGTAAATCACATCGTCCTACATTCCCCTTAAAAAGAAAATCTCCTGTAAACATTACTTTTTCTTGCTCAAAATAATAACTAATAGAATCACTACTATGACCAGGAGTATAAATAACTCTAAATTTAAAATTATCAAACTGATATTCTTTCTCTTCTAAATTATTAGCACTATACACATTAATAGAATAATCCTTAACTACATCATTTACAGCTCCTATATGATCAAAATGATTATGTGTTAATAGTACACCCAAAACCTTAGTATCCTTTAATCTTTCTTTTATTAAATCGTAATTATCTCCAGGATCAATAACTATTGACTTCTTATCTATTGTTAAAATATAACAATTTTCTTCCAAATATCCTGTTACTACTCTTTCTATTTTCATTGTATCACCATAAAAATTATAACATAAAAAAAGAATAAAAACATTCAGTTATTATTCTTTTACTAATCTTTCTAACTCTTTTATTTTCCGTTTAATTAATCTTCTTTTACCTATTTTATACTTAGAAATCTTTGTTAATATATTTCTCTTTTCTAATAATTCTTTTTCGTAAAACATCCTAAAGTCCTGTGATTTATTTTCTAAAAGAATCGGTCCATATGCTAACTCTTTATTGCTATATTTTTTTATACCTTTTGCTACTTTGATAATCAAATAATATTTATTATTATCCTCTATTAATTTTTCATCTTCTATATAGAATCCTAAAGATACTACACATTCTCTTATCTTCTTCCATTCACTTTGAGGAGATAGAATCATCTTTTTTACATTTTTTAATTTATCTTTTCCATTTTGTAAAATATCAATCATAGTATCTGCCCCCATACCAGAAATAACTACGGTATCAATATCCTCTTCTATGGGGTCTACTCCACTTCCTAATTTTACTTTAATTGGATATTTAAATTTACTAATATTCTTCTTAGCTTGTTCTAATGGTCCTTCTTTAATATCCGAAGCAATAATTTTCACATTCTTTTTATTTTCAAATAAATAGATGTCAAGAAGTGCATGATCACATCCGACATCTAGTATATTTGTATTATCTTCTATAAAATTACTTATTTCTATTAATCTTTTACTTATTTTCATTAGTCAATTAAGAAATCTTTTAACTTTCTAGAACGCGATGGATGTCTTAATTTTCTTAATGCTTTTGCTTCTATTTGTCGGATTCTTTCTCTTGTTACTCCAAAGATTTGACCAACTTCTTCTAATGTACGACATTGACCATCATCAAGACCAAATCGAAGACGTAATACTTTCTCTTCTCTATCTGTTAAAGTTAATAAAACATTAGTTAATTCTTCTTTTAGCATCTCTACTGTTGCATATTCTTCAGGAGACATCGTTCTCTCATCTTTAATAAAATCTCCTAAATGGGAATCATCTTCCTCTCCAATTGGAGTTTCTAATGATACAGGATCTTGAGAAATCTTATAAACTTCTCGTACTTTTTCTACTGTTATATTTAATTTTTTAGCAAGTTCTTCTTCTGTTGGCTCACGATTCAATTCTTGTGTTAATTGTCTTTGTGCCCTTGCTAATTTATTAATTGTCTCTACCATATGAACAGGAACTCTAATCGTTCTTGCTTGATCAGCTATAGCTCTTGTGATTGCTTGACGTATCCACCAAGTAGCATAAGTAGAAAACTTAAATCCTTTATCAGGATCATATTTATCTACAGCTTTCATAAGTCCAATATTACCTTCTTGAATTAAATCTAAAAATAACATTCCACGACCTACATATCTTTTTGCGATCGATACTACTAAACGAAGATTAGACTCTGCTAACATTTTCTTAGCATATTCATCTCCTTGTTCAGCAAGACGAGCATATTCAAACTCTTCATCTGTAGTAAGTAAGTTAATACGTCCTATTTCTTTTAAATACATACGAACAGGATCGTTAATTTTTATATCTTTAGTTAATGTAAGATCTTCTACAACTAAACTTGCAGGATCTTCTGCTTCATTACTATTGTCTACGGTATCAGACATAATTTCAATATTATTTTCTACTAATAAATTGTAAATATCATCAAGTGTATCGCTATCTACATCTAGCCCTTTCAATTCTTCAGCTAATTGTTCATAAGTGATGTAACCATTTTCTTTTCCAAATTTTAATAAAGATTTTTTTCTATCTTCTATTGTCTTTATTTCTCCGACCACTTTTTTCACTCCCCTATTCTTAATAACCTTATTTGATTTGCTATTTTTGATTTTTCTAGATCATCCGTCTCTTTTTCCATTAATTCGTTTAATCTTTTTATCTCTTGCTTTACATTATACGACTTAATCACTTTGATAAAATCATTCACTGCTTCATCACTAATATTATTATTATCCATATAACTAATAATATTATTATAAAGGTCTAAGAGTTCTTTTTTGTCTATTAAATAGGTATAAAAATCCGCTATTTCTATCTTGCCATATTTCTTATAATAATATTCAATTTCCGTCAATAAGTATCTAGGTTTTTGATTGATAAAATATAATGATTCCTCTTGAAATAATTTTAAATATTTCTGGTTTATTAAAATCGCATAAATCATTCCATATACTGCTTTATCATACATTGATAGCTTATTATTTAATTTTTTTTCTTCTATTATTATATCTCTTGGCCTCTTCTTCTCTAAATACCCACTTAACCTTTTTTCTAGGGTATTATAACTCAAATTGGTCTCTAATGCAAGTTTTTTTAATATTATTTCTCGCCTTATTTCATCCTCTATGAAACTAGCTTCTCGAATTACGGAATCTATATAATGAGATAATTCTAAATCGCTATTAAAATTAACTCCTTTTTTTAAGGATTCTAATTTAAAATCACTAAAACTAATAGCTTTATCTATAAGATCTAAAAATTTATCTTTCCCATACTTTAATATATATGTATCAGGATCATCATCATTCATAAGGCGAATTACTTTTAAATTAATTCCTACTTTTTCTAATTGTTCACCTACAGATAAAGTAGCCTTTTGACCAGGATCATCTCCATCCAAACACAAATATACATTATACGATAATTTTTTTATTAGATTGGTTTGTTCTTCGGTTAAAGCTGTTCCCATAATAGCTACTACATTTTTTACTCCAATAGAAAACGCCCTAAAAACATCCATATATCCTTCCATAATAATGACATATTTATTACGTCTTGCCTCTTCTTTACAACGATAATAATTAAAAAGAAGATTCCCTTTTTTAAAAATTTCTGTTTCTTTCGTATTTACATATTTATGATCACTTTGTTTATTATAAATACGCCCTGAAAATGCGACTGTTTTTCCATTAATATCTTGAATAGGTACCATGATCCTATTAATAAATAAATCATGTTGATTACTAGATAAACCTATTTTTTCTAATGTATACAAATCATATCCTTTTTTAGTTAATACTTTAGTAAGGGAATCCATACTATCCAAAGATAGCCCTATTTCAAATTCTTTTATGATTTCCTCTGTGATATTTCTATTTCTTAAATATTCTTTTGCTTTTTGGCCATCTTTAGTATTAATATTATTTTGATAAAATTTATTGGCTAACTCATAAATTTCATATAACTTATCATATTTAGTAGTTTTTCTTGTTATGGAATGATTACTAATCGTAATTCCTACTTTAGAAGCTAAAAATTCCACTACATCTTTCATATCCATATGTTCATAATCTCTTACAAAAGTAAAAACATTTCCACTAGCCCCACAAGAGAAACACTTATATATTTGTTTCTCACGTGATACACTCATGGATGGATTTGTATCATTATGAAAAGGACATACGCCAAAAAAGTTACGTCCTTTTTGTACAAGAGGAACATACTCACCTATTAAATCAACAATATCAATTTTTTCTCTTATTTCATTAAAAATATTTTGATTATTCATATGCCCCTCCAAACTGATATTATTATATCGCAAAAATACATTTTTTTAACAAAAAAGTGAAATAATTGATACTTCACCTTATAAAAATAATAATTATGATCTTTTATTTTCTTATCTATTAGTTCAATAGAGAAATGTTTTAGTGAATATTAAATATAAAAACCGAAGTAAAAACTTCAGTTTAATAACTTTGCGTAAATATAAAGGATAATGTAATTGGTTTATCAAATTCTATCGCTACTGTGGAATCCAGTTCATAGGATACTTTTATTTTGAAATTTACTACTTCTCCTGCTTCAATTACATCCCCTAAATTCAAACCTTCTACTTCGTATTTAATCGCATCTTTAAATGGGGAAGATAAATACAAAATATTACTCAATTTAGCATCTAATGTACCTAAATTAGATATTTGAACATCATAAGTAATAGCGTCCCCTGGTGCTACAAAATCAACATAAAATGATGCATAAGTAGATGTATAATAAGGAATATATCTACTCTCTGCCTTACCTATTTTTTCTCCTTCGGCAATACTAGTAAATTCTACTTTCCATCTAGCATCTCCCTGATTATCTCCTTCTCCTGGCTTGATAAAATGATCATTATCATAAGCTAAAACAATGATAGCTGTTATCATAATAGCAATTACTATTAATAAAACCACGATTACTTTATTTTTAAGGCTCTTACTATTATCAGTCATAAACTCACCTCTATTATTACTTTAATTTTACTATTAAATTTAATAGTATGTCAATAATTTGTCATTTACATTATGATTAATTTACATATATGATATAATTATATTTGTAAATGAATATTTTTTAGTAGGAGGAATTATGGCAAATTATCAAGTATTAAGAGAAAAATACCCTACTATTACTTATAAAAATTATGAAATCATAAATAATAGTAATTCTCTTAAAGTTATTTATACCTATATATTAGGAGAATATACCTTTACTCCTAGTGTAACTATTTCTAAAAAATATATTACAAATTCTAATATCAATCATAACTTTTTAGAAATGTTATTTTTTAATTATGGATTAGTAAATATTATTAATTATTATAAATTAAGTTGTCCTAAAGAAATTATCATCGAAGCAGCATTTATAGATCAAACGCAAATAAACTTTTTCAAGAAACTAATATTTAACGGATTAAGTGAATATTTTTATCGTAATAAAATAGATCTATCTTACGATGAATTTGTTCAATTTATAATCAAAAGTGATAAAAAATTCAAATTTCACATAGACGACAAATTTGATGGTAATTTAATTTTGATTGGTGGAGGAAAAGATTCTATTGTTAGTTTGGAACTTTTAAAAGAAGAACAAGAAAAAAATTTATGTTTCTTATTAGAACGTAATATTTATCCTAAAAATGCCCCATCATATAATTCTATCTATCAAGCAGGATACACAGATGATGATATTGTTATCTTTGATGCCGAAATTGATAATCTTTTATTACAGTTAAATAAAGAAGGCTTTTTAAATGGGCATATTCCTTTTTCTTCTCAATTAGCATTTGCTAGTTACATTATGGCCTATTTAAATAATAAAAAATATATTATTGTCTCTAATGAAGCTAGTAGCAATGAAGGTAATATAGAGGGAAGCAACATCAATCATCAATACTCTAAAAGTATAGAATTTGAAAGCGATTTTAGAAATTATTGTGAAAAATATCTTTCATGTCATATCGAATACTTTAGTTTATTAAGACCCCTATTAGAAATACAAATAGCTAAAATATTTGCAAAATATCCTAAATATTACCATATTTTTAGAAGTTGTAACCTAAGTAGTAAAAATACTGGAACTAATTGGTGCTGTAGTTGTCCTAAATGTTTATTTATCTTTATTATCCTAAGTCCTTATATTAATTTAGAAACGCTTTCTAGCATTTTTTCTACTAATCTTTTGGAAAAGCCAGAATTATTAAATACTTTTATAGAACTATTAGGATACTCTTCTAATAAACCTTTTGAATGTGTTGGAACTTTTGATGAAGTAAGATATGCATGTAACAAAACTATCCGTAACTTAACACAAGAAAATAAAAAACTACCTTATTTATTAAAATATTATCAAGAACACTATAATCATAATGATAATATTCAGCTAGAACAATATTTCAATCCAAATAATTATGTACCAAAGAAATATATTGAAAAATTAAAAAAGGAGTTATAACTATGCTTAATGAAATCGTAAAAGAATTTGAAAATAAAAATATCGTTATTTTAGGATTTGGAAAAGAAGGAAAGTCTACTTATCAATTCATTAGAAAATATTTAAAAGATATCCATCTAACCATTAAAGATAAAAACGAAGATATAACCAAAGATCCACTCATTCAAAATGATCCTAATTTAACTATTCTTACAGGAGCAACCTATTTAGATAATTTGGAACAGTATGACTTAATTATGAAAACTCCTGGAATATCTTTTAAAGATATCGATACTACCTTAATTAGAAATAAAATATCATCGGAATTAGAAATTCTTTTAAAATATTATAAAAAAAATATTATTGGAATTACTGGTACTAAAGGGAAAAGTACTACTTCTTCTTTAATTTATGAAGTATTAAAGAAGAATAAGAAAAAATGTTTTTTACTTGGTAATATTGGAATTCCTATTTTTGATTTTATAGAACAAATTGAGCCGGATACCTTACTAGTAGTAGAAATGTCCTCTCATCAATTAGAGTTTGTTACCTACTCACCACATATTGCTATTATGACTAATTTATACGAAGATCATTTAGATCATACCAATAGTGTAAATGATTATTATCAAGCAAAATTAAATATAGCGAGGTTTCAAGATAATAATGACTTCTTAATTTACTATAAAGGATGTTCTACTTTAGATAAGTTAGTTCCAAAATTAAACATATCCTCTAACATTTTACCAGTCGATTTTAACGATCCTTCGAATTATAGTTATTGTGATAATAAGAATATTTATATTCATCATAAAAGAATATATGATGTTGATAGTAAAAGAAATTTAATTGGAAATCATAACTTAATTAATATTATGCTAACTCTTACTCTTAGCCATTTACTATCTTTAGATAATACAAAAACCTGTGATGCCATTAATCACTTTAAACCATTAGAACATAGATTAGAAAAAGTAGGAACATTCCATCATATTACTTATTATAATGATGCGATTGCTACGATTCCTGATGCTACTATAAATGGAATAGAAGCTTTAGGCAATGTAAATACATTAATCTTCGGAGGATTAGATCGAGGCATTAATTATAAAGCATTTATTAAATATTTAAATCAAGCTAAACTTGAAAACTTAATATGTATGCCTACTACTGGTCATAAAATAGCAAATGAATTAATAAAAATTCATACTAATAAAAATATATATTTAGTAGATACTTTAGAAGAGGCAGTTCAAAAAGCAAAACTAGTCACGAAACCACATACCATTTGTTTGATGTCACCTGCTGCTGCTAGTTATGAATACTTCAAAAATTTCGAAGAAAAAGGTAATGCTTTTAAAAAATTAGTCAAAGAAATAGAATAAAACTATTTCTTTTATTTGACATAATATACCATCTTGTGGTATAATGTGAAAGCTGTACTCAAAAAGGAGGCTTAAATTTTTTTATGCAAAACAGTCAAGAAGATTTGTTGTTAAGTACTTTAGAATCACGTAGTGAGGATTATTTTAATCAAAAATGTAAAGAACTTTTATACCTTTGTGGGAAAGATAAATTGTGTGAGCACACTAAAACTCCTCATATCTTTCAATACTTCTTTACAAGCGCAGTTTTATCTTCTGAAGGAATTAATCACGCTTTACTAAAAAAATACTATCTTTCTTCTCATAAAGAAACAGAAGTAACACGTGCATTAGATGAACTTCTTAAAGAAGGAAATATTAAAGCTGCAAATGATATGTTAAATTTTCATAGTACTGCAAGAAGTGAAATCTTAGGTATTTATATTGATAATATTAATATGCCTAATACTCAGTTACTAGTAGAAAACTGTAATAAAGAAGATTATGAAACACTTAACAACACTTTAAAAGGTATTGATCGTTTCTATCAAGGTAAACATCAAAGAACATCAACACCAGTAGTATTAAAAAAGAGCTATAAATAATTTATAGTTCTTTTTCTTTTTGACAAAAAGGACAATAATAAGTTCCTCTTCCTCCTACTTTTATTTTAACAATGATATTACCACAGTTTAAACATTTTTCGTTTTCACGGCAATGAACATATAATTCATTTTGGAATCTTCCTGTAACTCCTAAATCAGAAGTATAACTTCTAATCGTAGTACCTCCCTGTTTGATTGCTTTTTCTAGTACTTTTTTAGTATTTTCAATGATGTTAGATAGATCTCTATCTGTTAGCATACTTGCTTTTGTAAGTGGGGAAATATTACTTAAAAAAAGTATTTCATCCGCGTATATATTTCCAATTCCTGTAATAATTTTTTGATCTAAGATAACTGATTTAATTGGCAGTTTTTTATTTTTATATTTTTCCTTTAAATAAGAAGGAGTTAACTTTTTATCCCATGGCTCTAATCCTAATTCTTTCATAGGACGTGCTTCCTGCAGTTTATCTTTAGAAACTAACAACATTTTACCGAATTTTCTAGTATCTTGATATCTTAAATCTGTATGATCAGAAAAACTAAATATTACATGTTCATGTTTCGTTATTTCATCACTTTCTTTTTTCAAAAAATATTTTCCTTCCATTCTTAAATGAGATAACAAATAATAATCATCTAAACAAAAAATCAACCATTTTCCCAATCTAGTAATATCATGAATCGTTTGATTTTTAATTTGTTTTTTAAATTCATCACAAGAAGGATATTCTATAATTCCACTATATCGAATGGTAACGTTTTTTATTGTTTTATTTAATATTTTCCTTTTTAAAGTTTCTTTTACTGTTTCTACTTCTGGTAATTCCGGCATAACTTCACCTACTTTGCATCATACAAATTTTTTCCTGTACTGATTTCTACTTTTAAAGGTACATCCAATTGATAAGTATTTTCCATAATGTTCTTTACTATTTTTGTTACTTCTTCTATCTCATTATTTAAAGTATTAATAACTAATTCATCATGTACTTGAATTAACATCTTACTTTTTAAATTTTTCTTTTTAAATTCTCTATATATTTCTACCATAGCCTTCTTTAAAATATCCGCACTACTACCTTGAATAGGTGTATTTAAAGCAATTCGTTCTCCACTACTTCGTACCATATAATTCTTACTGTTTAATTCTTCGATCGAACGCTTGCGATTCATAATAGTCTTAACATAGCCTTTATCATAAGCATCTTTAATTACTTTATCCATATATACCTTTATTTCTGGATAAGTATTTAAATAATTATCAATAAATTTTCTAGCAGTGGCATAATCAATATTTAAATCTTCTCCTAAACCAAAACTACTAATTCCATATAGAATTCCAAAATTAACAGCTTTGGCTTGATAACGCATATCTTTAGTTACCATCTCTTCACTAACTCCAAAAATATCACTAGCTGTTTTTGTATGAATGTCTTTTCCCTCTTTAAATGCTTCAATTAAGTTCGTAGCTTTTGCCATATGTGCAAAAATACGCAATTCAATTTGAGAATAATCAGAAGATAATAACAAAGAATCCTCTTCTGGGACAAAAGCTTTTCTTATCCATTTACCATAATCTTGACGAATAGGAATATTCTGTAAATTAGGATTAGAAGACGAAAGACGTCCAGTTCTAGTTAAAGTCTGATTAAACATGGTATGAATTTTACCATCTTCATGTACTTCTGCTAATAATCCAACTACATAATTATTATTTAATTTAGATAAAAGACGATGTTCCATAATAGCAGGAATAATTGGATGAATATCTATAATTTTATCTAATATTTCTTTACTAGTAGAATAATTTTCTGATTTTGTTTTTTTAGGATAAGGAATACCTAAATGTACAAATAATACTTCTGCTAATTGTTTAGGAGAAGAAATATTGAAATCCATTCCAGCATATTCATGAATCTCATTAGTTAAAATTTCTATTTTAGCTTCTAGTTCTTTTCCCATATTTTTCAAAAATTCACAATCGATTCTAATCCCTGTAATTTCCATATCTGCTAATACAAAAGCTAAAGGTATCTCAATATTAGAATACAACTCATAGGCTTCTTCTTCTTTTAAGGAAGAAATCATCTCATCTTTATAATCATAAATAAATCTAGCTTTTTTTATAATATTTTTTATATATTTATCTTCTTCAGGCATTCTCAACTTATTAGGGTTACCAAAAGAATCAAGATAAAAATCCACTTTACATCCTTTATTATTCATTAGATAAGCAATATCATCTTTAACATTTTGATTCAACAAGTATCCCGCTATCATTAAGTCGTCTTCTAAATTATTAATTTTAATTCCATATCTAGTTAAAACTACTATTAATTTTTTTAAATCATAAGTATATTTGGAAATATCGGATTCTAAAAAATTAGGATTTTCTTTTAATACTGTAAAAGGAATATAATAGGACTTTGCTCCATCATAAATTCCTATTCCAATAGGTGTATCCTTGTGGTAATTATATCCCAATGTTTCTAAATATATAGAATAATTAGAAGCGATATTAATATTTTTTAAATCCTTAACTATTTCATATTCAACATCTTCTTCTATATTTTCTCTAATAAATTCTTTTTTTATATCTACTTTCTTTAAAAGAGAATAAAATTCCAGTTCTTCTAATATTTCTATATATTTTAAAGCATCAATACCACGATATTTAATTTTATCAAAAGAAGTGTCAATAGGAACATCTTTATAAATAGTAGCTAAATCATAACTCATAAAAGCATTCTCTTTGTCACTAGATAATTTATCATGTAATTTTCCTTTTACAGAATCCAAATGATTATATAAATTTTCTAAAGAACCATATTCTTTTAATAGAGTAATTGCTGTTTTTTCCCCTATTCCTTTAACTCCTGGGATATTATCAGAAGCATCCCCCATCAAAGCTTTTAAATCAACCATTTTTGCTGGTTCAACTCCATAGGTATTCAAAAATTCTTGTTTATCCATCCGAATAAATCCTGTTGGTTTTAATAACTTCACATCTACTTCGTCGCTAATTAATTGTAATAAATCTTTATCACTACTGATGATAGTAGCAACAAAATCTTTATCTTCATCTACTTTTTTAGCAAAAGTACCAATAATGTCATCCGCTTCATAATTATCGATTTCATAATAGGTAATTCCCATGGCTTCCACTAGTTGTTTAGCAATAGGAAATTGTTCTTTTAATTCATTAGGAGTCTCACGTCTTCCGTCTTTATAAGTTTCATATTTATCATGTCTAAAAGTTTTTCCCTTATCAAACGCAATCATAATATATTCAGGATTTTCTTCATTAATAATTTTATTAATCATATTGATAAATCCGTATAAAGCATTGGTAGGAAAACCTTTGGAATTTTTCATGATCGTACCAGTATAAGCCGTTGCATAAAAACTTCTAAATAAAATGTTATTCCCATCAATTAGTATTACTTTTTTCATTCTATCACCTACAAATATTATAACATTTAAATAATAAAAAAAGAAGAATTATCTCCTTTCATATCTCATGATTATTAAATTTATAAATATCAATTTAATATATTTTTTTTACTAAATCATTATTTTGATCTTCCTGAATAAGTATTTTCACTAGAAGCATAATCATTTGTATTTCCAGCCAATATAATTCCAGCATTTGTTACTAATTCACCATTTTCATTAAGAATTACTGGAACTCCACCTACTGACATATGATTGTCTTGAAACATTTGTTGTTGAGATTGACCCTTTTGTGTTTGTTCTTTTGTAGAAGATACTTGATGATTAATTTGAACTATACTTTCTTTTAAAAATTCCATATCTCTTTTATGTTCTTGTTGCATATCTGCTATTTGTTGCTTTAATCTAGTAATTTCTTCTCTTAAATTCTGATTCTCTTCATTTAATCTTTCTATATCTCTCCTATAAATTGTAATGGTTTGACGTAATTCTTCATTTTCCTTTCTTAAACTAGAATTTTGAGCTTTTACCTCTGTAGTACTATTGCTTGTTGACTTAACTTCTTGTTGCCTTTGTTCTTGTTTATTATTATTTTCTACTTTTTCTATAATTTGATTTGTTTGATAATCAAATGCCGAATTATACCCAGAAGTATATAATTCCATTACTTTATCTTTCCAATTTTCTCCGTATTGAGCTTTTAATTTTCTAGTACTATATCTTTTGGATAATTCACTAATAAAACGTTCACAACTATTTTGACATTTATTTATTATTATAGGATCTTGACTAGTAATTACTTCTCCAGTATGTTTATAAATAACTTCTATTTTTTCTTCGACACTCAAATATTTAATGTTTATTGGTTTTCCAGTTATTTTAGAAATTATTGTTTCTGACGATAAATCATATTCATTTTGTTTTAGTTCTTTTTCAGATAAGGTCCTTCTTACTCCTAATTCGCTGGCTCTTTTTATTAATTCTTCTGTTACTCCATATTTTCTAATTAGTGATGATATTTCCATCCCTTGTAAATTAAGTTTCAACTGTTGTTGTTCATATTCCAAAGCTGCAATTCTATTAATATCATAAGTAGAAGTAATTTCTGATTCGATACTTTGTATTCTTTCTACTATTTTTTTTAATTGCTCAACTTCACTTATATATTCCTCATACATAGTAACCACCTATTATAATTTTACCACATAAACTTTATTTTACAAATAAATTACGAAAAAAATAGTATGCTTTACACACACTATTTTCAGTTTTATCCATCTTGATTATTATCGAATTGATGTCTTGCCATTTCATCTAAATTTGTTGAACCGCTATTACTTCTGGATTGACTTGAACTATCATTTCCCATTAAACTCTCTGGTTCATCGTACTGAAAATTTATCGTTTGGTCAATTGGTGTTGGATTTTCAGGTACTGTACTTGAATCTACTTGCCTATTAATCGTTTGCGTTGCTGGAGATGCTGTATTACTAACAACATTACCCATCACTTGATTTACTACTTGAGTAACTTCCGGTCTCATATTATCTTTAGATGTTTGAACTACTTGATTTACTATTTGATCCACTTGAGAAACAGTAGCAGTGCCAGAATTACCTAATACTCTATTTACTATCTGAGTTGTCTGCTCAGGTTTAACATCTAATTTAGATGATAAAACTTGTTGTACATGTTGAACTACATCTTTTGGATTAATTTGAGCTCCATTGCTAGAAAGAGTCCTTATTCTTCCATTGATATCTGCAGTCAATGTTCCAATGTTAGCTCCTCTCAATTTAGTGTCAATCTGTGTATTTATCATACTCTCAATTATATCAGATCTATTAGCATTAGGATTATTAGTAATCTGACTTTGAGCTATACTTCTTAAAGCCATCATTTTATTATGTTCAATATCTTCTTGACGTTCCATCTCTTCTTGCTCTTTTATTTTATCTTGTTTTGTTTTAGAATGACCTTCAGATGCAGCTTTAGTTGTAGCTCCATATCCACCAGACATACCATTAACTAATGTACCTCCAAGTCTAGTTTGTCCTAATCCAGCTTTTAATAATCCTCCAGCATTTCCTCCTAATGCTCCCAATACTTCACGTTTATCTTTATGAGCAATACCATAAGCTACACCTTTTGCACTTCCAAAAAATCCACCTACTGCTGCTCCACCTACTGCAAGCCCTGCTCCTGCTACTGCTTTTACTCCGCCGGCAACAGTCTTCATTAATCCTTTGACAGTGGCATCTCCTTCTAAATCAAGTCCAAAAATGTCTGATAGTAATTTAGGAAGTTCCATCATAAAGGCCAATAATGCAATTATAATTACCGCTCTTAATAAATAATCAGGATCCCCACTAGTAGGAATATAAAGTAAACTATCATCACCTTCTTTTTGCATTAATGTTGTTACAAAAACTACAAACCACAATGACAAAATTCTAACAAATAACATCAAATAAGTACCTTTAATAGATTTTAACCAATTTTTAAATGCTCCTTCCTCGCTACCTCCTGTAATATAATCTACAATTGCTATTGGAGCCATTATTTGTAAAAATCCTAACTTAAATCCACGCAAAGCAACATCAATACAAAATTTAACAATTAAATATAATACATATCCTAAAACAATCGTTGATACAACAGGAAAATAGTTATAGTTATATTCTCCCATTCCTAATACTTTACCACTATTTATATTATTCCATCCGACTGCTGAAGGATCATAATTATTTATGGCATTCTTATAAGTTCTTATTGCAGCAGGAGAAGCTGAAGAATTTAAATTCCAAAATCCCTGCAAAATATTAGTTCCTATCATATATCCGGTTTTTTCTTTTTGTGAAAGACTCATCAAATAATCTTTTTCAGATAAAATAATTTTTTCGATTACCTTATCTTTTATAATTGCTGTTTGCAAATCTGTTGCTATATTAAATATGGTTGGCATAAATATTATTAAACCAAATCCAAAAATAACACGTTTTACTAACGAATTAACCCCTGCTTTAGCATCAGCAACCAACTCTGGATTCATAATATACCTAATTATAACAAAACTCAATTTAAAAAATACAATTATACCTATAAAAACATATAATCTACTAGTTATATCCGAAATTGTTTCAGGCGTAAATATAGTTCCTTCAACTATCATTATAAAATAATTGAAAAAAGTACCTATAAACTGAACAAATAAACCATCCAAGAAAAAGCCGATAATTCTTAGTATGTCTAACCAACCACCACCAATTAGATATAAAAGAGCATTCATTTCAATAGTTGAAATTCCTATTTTAATACCACTAAATATATAATCTAATATATCAGCAGTTGGTAATCCAGTAAGTGTTAACATTTTGCACCTCCTTATTCATCAAGAATCAAACAATCAATACTATTAATTCCCACTTCTTTTCTAAACCAATCAGAACTATTATATAATAACCTTAATCCAATATTTACTATTAATGGTAAGAAGAAGAAGATAACGGTTATAATTAATCTTACAATAATGCTCTTTTTACGTTTTGGTAATTCTTCTTCAACATTGCCTGCAACTACGATTCTAAAAATATCTATTGATGTTAAGAGAATCACAAATATAGGAACACCTATTTGCAAAATAGTTATTATTCTTTTCAAGACTTTTATAGTTTCTGGAATTTCTTCACATGCATTTTTCCCACTTTCACCATCGTTAGGCGGAACTTCAGATGTTTTTTCATATTTAGTTTGATAATCTCCACCTTTTTTATCTGAATAACCAAATCTTACCGCATCATAAAAATATTTAGGACTTGATTTTGAAACATCTATTTTACTAAATGGATCATTAACATATATAACTGTCCCATCAGCAGGGCAACTATCTACTACTTTATTTCCTAAACTAGTTACTAATCCATTATTATCTACTAATGTAATATTATCAAATAAAAATAAGGTTAAATAAGTATTAGTCCCAGAAGCTTGTGTTGCTTTTTTTACAAAATAACAAGGAGTGGCTTTATCTAATAAGTCAGCATCTTCAACAAATATTTTTTCAGATACTAATTTATATGTTCTAGTATTTTTTACCTCGCTATTACCATATTCTTCATCAGAAGTAAACCAATCCCACCATGATTTTGTATTATTTACTTCATCATTAGTTAGTGTTCCACTTTCAGTATCTATTGTTTTATAATATGCAACTGTTGCCCAATACGGATCACCTACATTACTACAGTTTCCATCTGTATCACATTCCTGTTGATACATTTTTTGAGATTTTGCTGCAGTTACTATATAGGGACGACAAGAACCTGAATCATTAATCACAGTATCAGGATTAACTATGTAATATTCTGCAATTTCATTGGCATCTGCCTCATTATCCGTAACAATTTGAGAAGTCTCTCTACTAACAGAAATTTTACCATTAGCAGATGAGGAAATAATCAAACTCCCATCTGAATAAATGCATTCAACTGTTAAACTTTTTTTATTCAAACTTTCTGCATCTACAGAAACATTAAATCCTAAAATTAAAAACAATATAATAGCAATTAAAAAGCATTTTTTTCCCATTCAAGATCACCATCTATCTTCTATTCTAGATTAATTATAGATTATTTTCTTATTTTAATCAATAAAAAAATAAGAGTTTCTTCTCTTATTTTTTCTCATATTTACAACTACTACATTTTATTACTTTATTTTTTTCAACTAATAATTCATGACATTCTGGACACAATTCTCCCGTTGGTAAATCCCATACTGCAACTTTACATTTAGGATAATTATTACATCCGTAGAAAATTTTGCCACGCCGTGTTGTCTTCTCAATAATCGTTCCTCCACATTTTGGACATTTGCAAATTTCTTTAATTTCTTTTTCTTCTTTTTTGATGTATTTACAAGTTGGATAATTACTACATGCTACAAATTCACCATATTTACCTTTTCTCTTTACTAAAGGGTTACCACACTCTGGACAAATTTCTCCCGTTTCTTCTGCTTTTTTCTTTTCCATATTTTTAAAAGCCTGTTCCACTTCTGGTTCAAACTTATTGTAAAAATTTTTCAATATTACCAAAGACTCTTTATCGCCATCAGCAATTTTATCTAAATCTTCTTCCATTTCTCTAGTATATTCCACATTAATTAAATCAGAGAAAAATTCCTGTAATTTATCAGTGGTTTCTATTCCAATTGCTGTTGGTCTAAATTTCTTATCTTCTACTATTACATAATCTCTTTCCTTAATGGTATCCATTGTCTTAGCATAAGTAGAAGGTCTTCCAATTCCTAAGTCTTCCATTTCTTTAATTAATTTAGCTTCCGTATATCTTGCTGGTGGTTGTGTAAAGTGCTGTTCTTTTTCGATACTAGTAGAAGTTATTACATCTCTTTCCTGTAAGTGAGGTAATATCCTATCTTCAGACTTTTCATAATCTTTATATACTTTCAAATATCCATCATAGATAAGTATCTGTCCACTAGTTTTAAATTGGTAATTATTATTATCTAAAATAACTGTAGTTGCTTCTACTTTTGCATCTGCCATGATACTAGCTAATGCTCGGTAATAAATAAGTGAATATAGTTTATACTCATCATTAGTTAAAAATTTCTTAATACTATTAGGCGTTCTATTAATACTTGTAGGCCTAATAGCTTCATGAGCATCTTGTACATTATCCTTCTTCTTAGTTGTCTTTACATATCCGACATACTCTTTTCCATATTCTTTATCAATGTATGCATACCCACTTTTAATAAATTCATCACTTAATCGAATAGAATCAGTTCTCATATAAGTAATAAGACCTACTGTTTCATTTTCTAAATCAATTCCTTCATATAACTTTTGAGCGATACTCATCGTCTTTTTCGCTGTAAAATTTAATTTTGTTGATGCTTCTTGTTGCAAAGTACTAGTAATAAAAGGAGGTTTAGCTTTTTTATTTTTCTTTTTAGATTCAATACTGATTACTATAAAATCTTTATTTAATTTATCTAGTATAATATTTGCGTCTTCTTCCGTTTTTATCTCGATATCTTTATGATCATAGTGAAATAATTCTGATTCGAAGTCATCAAATATTCCAGTAATTGTCCAGTACTCTTCTTTTTTAAAATTTTCTATTTCACGTTCACGATCAACAATTAATTTTAAGGCAACACTCTGTACTCTTCCGGCACTTTTACCTCCAGTTTTCGATTGCATTAATCTAGATAATCGAAAACCAATAATCCTATCTAAAATTCTTCTAGTCTCTTGACTTTTTACTAAATTATCATCAATTTTTCTAGGATTTTTAAATGCTTCTACTACTTTATCCTTAGTAATTTCATGAAATAATACACGTTCATAATCTTTATCTTTAATTCCTAAAGCATCTTTTAAATGCCAAGAAATTGCTTCTCCTTCACGGTCGGGGTCAGTTGCTAAAAATACTTTATTACTATCTTTCACATCTTTTTTTAATTCACTAATTAATTTCTTTTTTCCACTAATAGCAATATAATTAGGTTTAAAATCATGTTCTACATCTACTCCTAGACCAAATTTACCAGTAGTAGACAAATCTCTAATATGACCTTTAGAGGATACTACTTTATAATCTTTACCTAAATATTTCTCAATTGTCTTACTCTTACTAGGCGACTCAACAATTACTAAATTCTTGGTCATGAAACCACTTCCTTTACTTTTATACTTATACTAGTTATTACTCTTTTTGTCAATAAAATTAATTTCACAATGATTTATATTAATATTATTACTAATCTAAAAAAATATGATACCAATTTATTTTACTATAATTATATACCATAATCACTTTATTTCCTTATTAATAAGAAAAGAATTCCTATTTAGGAATCCTTAAATTTTTTCAAATTGCGAATTATAAAGTTTAGCATAGAAACCATTTTTCTTTAATAATTCTTCATGATTTCCTTGTTCTACAATATCACCATTATCCATGACTAATATTAAATCAGCATTTTTAATCGTAGATAGGCGATGAGCAATAATAAAGCTAGTTCTTCCTTCCATCAATTTATCCATTGCTTGTTGAATCAAAATTTCTGTTCTTGTATCTACACTACTAGTTGCTTCATCTAATATTAGTATTTTAGGATCAGATAAAATAACTCTAGCAATCGTAAGTAATTGCTTTTGACCACCGGAAACATTATCACTTTCTTCATTTAAAATCATATTATATCCATCTGGTAAAGTTTTAATAAAATGATGAACACTAGCACTTCTTGCGGCATTTTTAACCTCCTCTATATCCGCATCCAATTTACCATACCTAATGTTATCGGCAATACTACCACTAAATAACCAAGTATCTTGTAATACCATACCAAATAAACTTCTTAAATCAGATCTCTTAAAATCTTTTATATCATGACCATCAATTAAAATCTTACCACTGTTAACATCATAAAATCTCATTAATAATTTTACCATAGTAGTTTTTCCTGCTCCGGTTGGTCCAACAATAGCAATCTTTTGCCCTTGTTTTACTTTGGCATTAAAATCATTAATAATAATTTTATCTGGATTATATCCAAAATGTACATCTTTAAACTCTACATTTCCTTTGATATCACGAATCGATACCGGATTTTTAACATCTTTTACTTCTTCTTTTTCATCAAGAAATTCAAAAATACGTTCTGCGGCTGCTACTGTTGGCTGTAATAGAGCAAAAATTTGAGCCATAGTAGAAGAAGACTGATTCAAATTTCTAATATATTGAGAAAAAGATAAAATATCTCCTACTGCAATCTTATTTTTTATAGTTAAATATCCTCCATAAATAGATACTAGCACATAACTAATATTTCCAACAAAGTTCATTAATGGATGCATTGAAGTTGAAATAAATTGACTTTTCCATCCTGAATCATATAATTTATCATTTAATTTTTCAAAGCGTTCTATCTCTTTATCTGCAGCATCAAATACTTGAACAACGTCATGTCCCCCATATACTTCTTCAACAACACCATTAATATCTCCTAAATTTTTTTGTTGTCTAGTGAAGAACTTTTGTGACTTTGACATAATGAATCCCATTCCCAAAACGGAAATTGGTAATAGCAAAAGTGACGCTACTGTCATAGAACCACTAATACTAATCATCATAACTAAAGTACCAACTAAAGTAGCAATAGCTGTAATAAATTGACTTAATGTTTGACTTAAATTTTGAGAAAAAGTATCTACGTCATTAGTAATTCTCGATAAAATTTCTCCATGTGTTCTAGTTTCAAAATAAGATAAAGGTAATTTGTGTAATTTTTTACTAATTTCATCTCTTAATCTATAAGAGAGCTTACAAGATACTGTATTCATAATAAAAGATTGAATAAAGGAACACAAAGCACTAAATGCATATAGTCCTAATAATAATAACAATGTTTTATTAATAAAATCAAAATTCATTTCTCCTTGACCAGTAATTTTATTAATTAAACCGTTAAATATTTCAGTAGTAACATCTCCTAAAATATTTGGTCCAATAATAGAAAATACTGTACTTAATAGTGCGAAGAGCATAACAATAATAATTGCTATACGATATCTTTTAATATAACTAAGTAACTTTTTTAAAGTTCCTTTAAAGTCTTTGGCTTTATCAACTGCATTAGCAGAAGCCATTGGTCCACCTCTAGGCATTGTTAATCTCCTCCTCACTAAGTTGTGACAATGCTATCTCACGATATATATCACATGTTTTTATTAATTCTTTATGAGTTCCTATTCCTGCTACCTTACCTTCATTAAGAACAATGATTTGATTAGCATTCATAATGGTAGAAACTCTTTGTGCAACAATAAATACGATACTCTCTTTAGTTACTTTCTTTAATTCACTACGTAGTTTAGCATCTGTTTTAAAATCTAGTGCTGAAAAACTATCATCAAAAATATAAATATCTGGGTCCATTGCTATAGCGCGAGCAATAGATAATCTTTGTCTTTGACCACCCGAAACATTAGTACCGCCTTGAGCAATTGGTGAATGATATCCTTCTGGTTTAGACTCAATAAATTCTGTAGCTTGGGCAATGCTTGCTGCTTCCTTCATTTTCTTGTCCGTAATTTTACTATCTCCATATTTAATATTACTTTCAATTGTACCACTAAATAAAATACCTTTTTGAGGAACATAACCTATTTTAGATCTTAATGTTTCCAAATTCATATTTCTTACATCTACTCCATCTATTAAAATTGCTCCTTCAGTAACATCATAAAATCTCGGTATCAAATTAATTAAAGTAGATTTACCTGAACCAGTTGAACCAATAAAGGCAATTGTTTCTCCCTGTTTTGCCTTAAAATTTACATCTGTTATCACATCTTCATTAGCATCAGGATATCTAAAGCAAACATTTCTAAACTCCACAGTACCTTTTTTATTTTTATCAGCTCTTTGTTCTTTTACTGGAGCTTTGACACTAGAATCTGTCTCTATTACTTTAATTACCCTTCTAGCGGATACTGCTGCTCTTGGTAATATAATAGAAATCATAGAGATCATTAAGAAAGCCATAATTATTTGCATTGTATATTGAATATACGCCATCATATCTCCTACTTGAATTGTACCATTATCAACTCCAATAGCACCAAACCAAACAATAGCAATACATACAACATTCATAAGTAACATCATTAATGGCATCATTAATGACATAGTTCTATTTACAAATAAATTAACTTTAGTTAAAGCTTTATTTGCATCATCAAATCGTTGTTCTTCATGTCGTTCGTTACTAAATGCTCTAATTACTGGAATACCAGTTAATATTTCACGAGATACTAAATTTAATTTATCAACTAAATTTTGAAAAATTTTAAATTTAGGCATAACAATAATAAATAAAGTACCTACAATAAAGAATAACGCTACAACAGCAATAATAATAATCCATAACATAGAATTATCTGCACTAGTTGTTTTTAAAATTCCACCAATAGCAACGATAGGTGCATAGAATACAACTCTCATAAGCATCACTACTACTTGTTGAATTTGTTGAATATCATTCGTTGTTCTAGTAATTAAAGAAGAAGTACCAAATTGTTTCATTTCGGATTTTGAAAAATTTACTACTTTTTCAAATACTTTAGTTCTAAGAGTTTTGGCAAGACGAGCAGCAAGACGTGAACCAAAGAAAATAATAGCTATCGCTACTGCCATAATAAGTAGAGCAATTCCTAACATTTTAGCTCCATTGATTAAAATGTAATTTGTCTGGATACTACCTAAATCTACCCCTACCTTTTCGTATTCGCTTTTTACATACTCGATAGCAGAAGAAGTAAGAATAGTATCTGGCATTTCTTCAATTTTCTCATCTATTTTAGCAATCACTTCACTTCTAGTATCCTCATCCAACATAGCTAGTACATTTTGAAAAGTCATTCCTTCAGGAATATTTATCCCTAAACTTGCTGGATTACTACTAATCATTTGTGATACATAAGATAATGCAAAAGCATGTTCTAATACAGCATTCACTTCTTCCTTATTCTTACCATTATATACATAAATATCTTCCTCATTTACGATAGGATATTCCTCTATATACTTTTTATCTTTTTGTTTAACTAAATCATAACTATTATCAATAATCTTTACTTCATCTTCATTAAGAAATATTGATAACTCGTCAAAAGTAGAAGAAGAAATCACGTTAGCGACTGCATCTTCAATACCATTTTGTTGAATACCTACATTAATTATTTTAGAAGTATAGTCAGGTAATGCTAAATCTAGACTAGCTTGACAAACTAATAAAGCAATAATAATAAGTATCGATAATATAGATGTTTTTAAATATTTAAATAGTTTTAACATATCTCTTTCCTTTCTAAGCCTCTTTTTATTATATTAATTTGTTTTAAATAATGTACACGTATAGCTTCTTTTTTTAAAGGATGTTCCAATGAAGTTGCTACAGCATGAAAAAATATAGGAAATACAATACTAAGTATAACTTCTTTTTCTTCTTCTTTTATATTATAGTTTGTTATATTAATATTATTTATGATACTTCCATCTAATTCGTCAGCAACTAATTTAGGAATAGCAATATCTACTTGATTAGAATTCATATTAATAAAGATATTTCGAATTAAATTATGATCATAATCACTATCACGATTTACAATATAATCAAAAAAAGAAATTAGACTTTGAAACAAATCATTCTCATTTTTATTTAATATATCGATAAACTTTATTTTAAAACTTTGGATATATGTTTTCAAAATATATAAATATAGATCTTGTTTGTTTTCAAAATATAAATAAAAACTACCTCGTGGCATTTGGATATTTTTTATAATTTGATTAATTGATGCATCTTCATATCTATGATTAGCAAATTCTATCTTGGCAGCATCAATAATCTTTTTCTTTTTTTCATCCTCTAAATGTAAAAACTTATCGCTAGGCATATACACCTCCAACAAACGTACTTTTCCATTATAAATGACAAGTTGTCATAAGTCAATTTCTTTTGCAAAATAACACAAAAATTTCACAAAAAAAGATAAAATAGTTTCCTTATTTTATCTTAATTAAGAAGTTTTGATCACATAAGGATTAGAACTAGTTCCATTACCTGAACTCCACACTACATCAGATTTTAAATTAATTACAGGTCGGATTCCTAATCCTATAGTAGCAATGTCACTACTTATACCACTATACCACATATTGGCATAGCCCATAGAAAAATTACTTGGTGTCATCGTCCAATAATCATCTTTTATATAAAGATAAAAATTATCGTTGTTCCCATAGGCAACATCTCCAGCATAAGACATTTCATCTGCCGTGATTAATCCGATTGGATATCGCAAAGCTCTATTTCCTTTACTACTACTTGATGTAGTATATAAATCATTACTTTGTGGACATGAAAATTGCGGTTCATATACTCTAAATAATCTATTATACGCTCCATAATATGTAGAATTTGTACCTCCATATTCATTTTCACCATTTCCTATTCCGTCTCCTGAATATAAACTTCGGTCCCCGCAAAATCCAGAATCTGCTATATAAGAATCATATTCGTCTAATAAATTATTTATATACCATTGATCCAATTCTTTTTTCGCTACACTAGAAGTGATATTTGCATGTGTTTCTTCATAAGTATTACCGCCATTATCTGTCCCATACATAAATCCTAAATTTGCATTATCATTATGAGCTTGGTTAAATGAGTTTGTTCCTATCGTTGCAGCTTCTCCCGTAGCATCTGGTGTTGTTCCTTGGTATATTAATCTAATACTTCCATCTTCATTGATTCTTATAATCCTCCAGTAAAATCCTGCAAATTCTACATAGTTATTTTCTACTGCTCCCCTAAAATAATAGGTGGTTTTATTATCTTCTGTATTTTCATTGGTATAATATAATCCTTGTCCATTAGTACTACTACTTATTTGACTAAAATTGATATTACTATCACTTTGTTCATTATTATCTTCTAATATTTGATCTTTTAAATAAACTGTTGGCTTTAGATTACTCT
>CALVYA010000013.1 GCA_944371905.1 uncultured Bacilli bacterium
TGTACAAAAAAGATGAATCTGTGGATAAAACAAATTCATCTTTTCTTTTTTTATAAAATTTTACCGGAACTCAAATTTCATAAATGTTAAAAAAGTACTACTAGTTAGTACTTTGTTTCAAATGTAACCAATGATTTCTCTATTATGTATTACAAACCAAAATTTATCTTCTATTTTATTTTATAGTATAAGGTCTAGAAGTAGTGCCATTTCCTGTGGTAATTTTTACAGAAGAACTTAAGTTAATAACCGGACGAATATATTCTACGTATGAGGCAGTAGTTGTATTTAATACACCTCCCGAAGAAATAGTACCTACAGCAACATAATTACCATTAAAACTAGAAGGACTAATGGCCCAACAAGTAACATCTCCAATATTCAAATAATAATCATTATTATAATTATAAAGCAATCCTCCTGCATATGACACTTCATCTAAAGATATTAATCCGATCGGATAATCTAACGCTTTATTTCCTTTACTACTACTTGATGTAGTATATAAATCATTACTTTGTGGACATGAAAATTGTGGTGTAGCAGGATTTTCTAATCTGTTAGGAGAAGCATATCCTGTAGCATTACTATATCCATTTCCAGCAGTACCTTCTGCTAAAGTCCTATCTCCACAAAAACCTGCATCTGCTAAATAAGAAGCATAATCCAATAGATTTTCTTCATACCATGTATCTACTGCTTGTTTTACTGTACTACTATTCGTATTAGCATGCGTTGCAACATAACTACTACTTCCATTGGTTCCATACATGTATCCTACATAGGCATTCCCCAAATAACTAGCATTAAACTTGCTTGTTCCTATCGTTGCAGCTTCTCCCGTAGCATCTGGTGTTGTTCCTTGATAAATTAATCTAATGCTTCCATCTTCATTGATTCTTATAATCCTCCAGTAAAATCCTGCAAATTCTACATAGTTATTTTCTACTGCTCCCCTAAAATAATAGGTGGTTTTATTATCTTCTGTATTTGTATTCGTATAATATAATCCTTGTCCATTAGTACTACTACTTATTTGACTAAAGTCGATATTACTATCACTTTGTTCATTATTATCTTCTAATATTTGATCTTTTAAATAAACTGTTGGCTTTAGATTACTCTTTAATGTCGTTATGACTGGCCTTACTCGATAATACGAAGTTGGCGTTGCTTGCGATAAACTACTCCCATTAAAGTAATATACATTACTTCCTACTTTCGTCATCAACCAATATCCATACCCATTGGCTACTTTTACCCAACTTGGTATTTCACTCCCCTTCTTCGTTATTTTATCGTATTCTTCTTTGGTTAATAACCTAGCTTTCGTACTGGCTTCTTTTCCTCCATTATTTTTTATACTATTCTTAATATAACTTTCTACGGTATTCTTTACATAATATCCTATATTATTACTATCATAGGGATCATATTCATTGGTATTATTACTATCAAAAGACCTCCCTGCTACTGATGGTGGTACTGCTACACTCCCATTACTTGCTGCTAAATTCTCACTCATTAATGTTACCATCGCATTTCCTGTCCCACTATCTTTCGTTACATACCATATCGTTCCATCTATTAGTTCTACTTTCTCTCCTACTTCGTATCTTTCATATTTTTCTAAGTTCGTTTTTGCTACTGTGATTACTGGTCTAATTCCTCCACTTTGACTTCCTGTTGCTTGGGTTATGGTTCCACTACCTCCCGCATTAATCATAATATAGTAATTACTTCCCTTCATTGTACTAGTTAAAGTGGTTGTTCCTGCTTTACTTCCTATTAACCATTCTGCTATAGTAAACTTCTCACTAGAAGCAGAGTAATCTTTATTTGCATCATAGGCTATCCCTGATAACTTTGCTATCTCTTCCATCGTTGGTAATCTTTTTGTTAATACTTTACTTTTGTTATAGTATACATTTGCATAGTTATTTAAGGCGGTTTGGGCTCCACTGGCTGTCGATGTCGTTACGGCTTCATCTGCTATCATTTGTACTGTAGTAGCACTTGTTGTGTCATTCGTGGTTACTATGTAATATAATTTCTCTCCATTCCCTGCATTATACATCACTGCTTCTCCTGGTTGATATACTACATTTTCTGTATCTGATGTGGAATCTCCTGAATTTCCTCCTGTTGTCCCACTATTTTCTACATAAATAAAGGTTAGCATTAATTCTTTTTTTGTTTCACTGATATTCGTTACTCCATTTTTATATTTAATTGTTACTTTGGCTGTATTGGTTTCTCCTGGGGCTAAGGTCGTTACTTCTTCTAATACCCCACTAATTTCATAGGTGATATTACTATTCTCATCTTCAATTATTTCAATGTCATTTAATTTGGCTGGAATATTCCCTTGATTAGATAAAGTAATAGTATAAGTGATGGTAGAACTTGACGTTGGTAAGTTAGCATTTAAGGTTACTGTATTACTTACATAGTTACTACTGATACTTGTAGCACTATTCGTTACCGTATTTGTTACCTTTGTTACTTTTACTATCCAACTTCTATCGATACTTGCTATTCCGTCTAGTTCTATATATTGACTTAAGGCGGCATACCCTAGACTCATGACAAATACCACAAGACACAAGGACAATACTAGTATTCTTTTCTTATTAAAAAATCCTTTAAAATTCTTTTTCATCACTTAATTCACTCATTTCTTCACACCTATTATAAATTCATTATACCCCTATCTTCTACCTTATTACAATAAAAAAAGTAACTAATTTTTAGTCACTTTACAAGTCTATTATTTATTATATTGATTTATCAAATCTATAAACTCTTTTTGTAGTTCTTCTAATCTCACTTCACTATTTGCTTCAAATCTTGCTGTGATATTTGGTCCAGTATTACTAGCTCTAACTAAAGCCCAACCATCATCGAAATTCACTCTTACTCCATCTATTGTTAATACTTGATACCCCTTTTTTACACAATAATCTTTAATTTTATCAATCACTAAAAATTTCTTATCATCTGGAGAAGTAAATTTCAATTCTTCTGTTGATACATAATTAGATATACCGTCTAATAAAGAACTTAATGGCTTATCCGTTTTAGATAATATTTCCAATAATCTTAATCCTGCATAAATTCCAGAATCAAATCCTGGCCATTTATCTCTAAAATAAACATGTCCCGATAATTCTCCACCAAATGGTAAATTATCCTCTTTCACTTTAGCTTTGGTATAAGAATTACCTGTTCTATAACAAATTCCTTCGCCACCTAATTTTTTTATTTCATCTTCTACTGCTTTAGAGCATTTAACATCATATAAAAACTTTTTATTTTCTACTTTATGAATGATATCTCTAATAATAATAATCATATATTTATCGGTAGCGATATAATTTCCCTTTTCATCCACAACACCTAGCCTATCTCCATCTCCATCAAAGGCAAGTCCAACATCAGCACCTACTTCAATCACTCTTTTCTTTAAAGCTTCTAAATTAGACTCCACGCAAGGATCTGGATGATGATTAGGAAATGTTGGATCACTTTCTCCAAACAAGATATCCAAGCTAAGAGGAAATTTACTATAAATATCTTTAGCAATACAAGTAGTAGTACCATTACCTAAATCTAATACTACTTTTAATTTTCTATCTCCTAGATTAATTCCTTCCTGCATTAATTGGATATATTCTTCTCTTATATCATAGGTAGATAATGTCCCAACTCCAGTATCAAATTCTCCTTTTAAGGTAAAATCTCTAAATTCTTCGATCATTTCTCCTCTAGCATTACCACGTTCATCAAAAGCAAATTTAAAACCATTATCATCTTTGGGATTATGACTAGCAGTTATCATAATACCACTTGGGATGTTTTTTAAAATACAAGCGTAATAATACATTGGTGTAGTAACTAGCCCTAAATCTATCACATCTATTCCGGTAGATAATATTCCTCGAATTAAATTAGTAGAAAGTTCCAAAGAAGAATATCGATTATCTCTACCAACAATACATATCTTTTTATGAAATTTTTTAATATAAGTTCCAAAACTCTTACCTATAATATAGGCTACTTCACCATTAATATCTTTAGGATATACTCCCCTTATATCATACCCTCTAAATATATATTTATTTATTTCCATAGTTCCTCCTTTATTGTATCTTTGTAGTTTCGCACTCAAAACCATTATCTGAATAAACTACCATTTGATCTACAATTACTTTTCTATGATTTTCCAATAATGGTTCATTAGAGTAATCAAATTGATCGTAATTAATATTTAACGTATATGTAGTTTCTTCTTCGGAAAAATCAACATTATCTAATTTCTTTAAATTTTCATATTCTTCAATTAAAATCCCTTCTGGTTGTAGACTATTATCTACAATATTGACTTGATAAGTAAATGTCGATGTACTAATTTTATCATCTACATAATCAGTATTAATTGTAGTATTCAATTTATAATCTACAAAGTCCTCTTCCTTACTACAAGTTAATCTCATAATCGTTGGTTTTTGTTCTTCATTAGGCGTTACCACTTCTTCTTCCTCAGGGAATAATACTCTAAACAAAGGAGGAAGAACAATAAAAATCAACAATACAAAGATTCCTAAATAACAAAGGATCTTCATTGCTCCACTTTCTTTTTTCATTAAGCACCATCCTATTCTAGAAATATCTTATCACATTTATAACTAAAAAAAAAGTCCAAAGACTTTTTTATTTATTGAATTCTTTTAATAAATCAATTACTTTACGCATTTCTAAATCATATTTAATCATTTCTAATCCACCAAACATTTTTAAGAATTCTTCTTTTTCCATTTGATATTTACTAGCTAAATTATCTGCTTCTTTATCCGCTTCTTCATCAGATATTTCAATCTTTTCAAGATTTGCTACTTCTTCTAGCATTAAACGATATAAAACATGATTATAAGCTTCTTTCTCTAATTGATTTCTTAAATCTTCTTCTTTAGAATTTGTAAATTGATAATATAAATCTAAAGTAATTCCTTGCATTTTGATTTGTTCTTCAAATCTTTTTAATAATCTATCTACTTCTTCTTCTACCATTTCTTCTGGAATGTCTACTTCTGTATTTTTACCAACAGCTTCTAATAATTCATCAACATGTTTGTTTTCAGCATCCATTTCTTTGTGAGCTTTAATTGTTGCTTCAATTTCTTTTTCTAAAGCTTCTTTGGTATTTACTCCTTCCATACCAAGATCTTCAAATAATTCTTCATCAAAGTCACGTTCTATTTTTTCTTTAATCTCATTAACTTTTACTTTAAATGTTACTTTTTGTCCTTTTAATTCTTCACTAGGATACTCTTCTGGGAAAGTAACTTCGATTTCTTTTTCTTCTTGTTGTTTCATTCCAATTAATTGCTCTTCAAAACCAGGAATAAACGTATGACTTCCAATTTCTAATTCATAGTTTTCTCCTTTTCCTCCATCGAACGCTACTCCATCTTTAAATCCTTCAAAATCAATAATAGCAACATTGCCTTCTTCTACAGTTCCATTTTCTTTTACTCTTAATTCACTATAACGTTCTAAAATATGATGAATTTCATGTTCTATTTCTTCTTTCGTAACTTTAACTTCATCTTTTGCTACTTTTAATCCTTTATATTTTTTAACATTAACCTCTGGTTTTGTAGTAATAGTAAAGACAAGTTCTACTCCAGATTCATCTACTTTTTTAATCTCCAATTTAGGTTGAACTACTGGTATTAATTTAGAATCTTCTAAAGCTTTCATATATGCTTCTTCAATCACATAGTCCACTGCAGGTAAATAAAGTCTTTCCTTACCATATCTTTTTTCAAAAATATCTCTTGGTACCTTACCTTTTCTAAAACCATCGACATTTACTTTTTTTACTTCTTCTTTAAAAGCCTTATCTAAAGCATTATCCCATGATTTACCTTCTATTTTTACTGAGATTTCATGTTTGTTATCTTTTTTACTCATATCATTCCCTCCAATACTTCTATATTATATATGAATAACTACTTTAATTCAAGAATTTTTACTGATTATCCAAAGATATCCGAGTTTTTAATTGACTTTTTATTTTCCTATGATAAAATGAATTTGTAAAGTTACCTATTAGTTAACTTTGTTTTAAGAAAGAAGGTGAAAATGAAACTAATAATATATGATAAATAGATTTTATAAATTATAAATGATTAAAACTCACTTTGATTTTTTTCTCTTTCTTAGAAATGTGCTTTCATTAATGATGGAAATTTCTTATTAAATAAAAAAATAAGTATTTTTAGGAATTTATTACTTATTTCTCTATTTAATTATTGTCATACAAATAAACCATCGTTAAAAATTTTCTATTCAAGTGGTGATTTATGAACAAATTAATATTATTTACAAAGGTATCTTTGGATAAGTTTAATTTATTTATTATTATATTATTGTTCCTGTGTTTAATTTTATTATCTATATTATTGTTTTACAATAAAAAATAGAAGTAATCATCTGATTGCTTCTATTTTTTTTATTAAGAAGTTACTTTTTTATAGCTTACTACCATAATACCACCGATAGCTAGCGCAGCAAGTCCTATTAACCAAATATTATCACTAGTTTCAGGAGATGGAACTTCATCTTCGCTTGTTCCTATACTTGGATCATAATTAACAACTAAATCATCATACACAGCATTCTCATCAGAAGTATCAGTAATTTTTACCCATAAATTATAATGCTTTACTTCTGTAATATTGGATGTATCAAGTTTAGTTGTACTATCACTAGATGCTACCCAATCATCTTCTACATAAGCAGGTAATAAAGCTTGCTTACTATCTTCATACTCTGCCATTTTTTTATTATAAGCTTCGATCACATCATCTTCTGCATCATCGCTTGGTCTATTTTCTTTTTCGTAATTTCTTTGTTCTTCCAAAATAGCCATGTATTGATTATAAATTTCATCGGTCATTTCTACATATTGATAATATAATTTATATTCCCCATAACTATCATCCACTTGAACTTTAGTACCACTATACATTTCGTCTTGTGCAGTTAATGGTATGGTAATAATGTTATCTGGATCAGTTTCTATTTCATGAGCATAAGCAGTTGGAATCATAAAGACCATAGCTAAAACTAGTAATAAACTAAATACATTAAACTTTTTCATATCTATATATCCTCCTTTATCTTAATATGATCATAACATATTCATAAAAAATGTAAAGAAGAACACAATAAAAAAGTGTCAATCGACACTTAATTTGACAACTATTTAATAGCTGTGATTTCTATTTTATAAACTCCGTTAGGACTTTCTACTTCTACAATATCCCCAACTTTTTTATTCATAATTGCTTTTGCAATTGGACTTTCGTTAGAAATTTTACTCATAAATGGATCAGCTTCTTGGCTACCAACAATTTTATATTCATCAGTCTCATCTTCATCATCACAGTATTTAATACATACAGTGGAACCAAGTTCTACTACATCACTATTTTTCTTTTCAATAATTTCTACATTTTCTAACATTTTTTCTATTCTTTTAATACGTCCCTCAATTTCAGCTTGATCATTTTTAGCTGCATCGTAATCCGCATTTTCAGATAAATCACCTAAAGCTCTAGCCTCTTTAATTGCTTGAATATTTTCAGGACGCTTAACATTTATCAATTCATCTAATTCTTTCTTTAAATCTTCCAACCCTTCTTTAGTAAGATAGATCTTTTTCTCGCGCATCATTATCACCTCTTTTTTTCATATACTTTTAAAATGATACTACAACAAAAGACTTTTGTCAAGTCTTTTTTGTTAACACCATTTTACTTTATTTTTTCATAACTTTTGATAAAATAATCATCAGTCATACCTGCAATAAAATCTATTACTTTTCTTTTATTATTTGTACTATTTAAATACTTTTCATTCATATTATCAACAAATAACTGATAAATATCGCTATCTTTTTTAGTATATTCTAAATCATTAAAATATTTCCTATATAATTGATAAAATGCGTTTTTATAATACTCTACTTTTTCTTTAGAATTTGCTTTTGCATATATATTTTTATAATTAAAATCTTTTAAGGCAAATATAGCATGATAAACATCATCACTTAATTTAATATAAGGTTTATCATAACTATTTTTTAGAATATCTAAAATGATCGTATTAATAATATCTTTATTATTATCTCCTAATACTTTAGTAATATCATCTGGAATCTCACTTCTTTTTAATAATCCTATTTGAATAGCATCTTCAATATCTCTACCAATATAAGCGATGACATCAGAAATTCTTACTACACAACCTTCTAATGTCATAGGGCGTATTTCTTTCGATGCAGCAACACTTTGATAACAGTCTTGATATTCTTTTAAAAATTCTTCCTTCGTCTTATCAAAATTAGGTTCATAAACATTATTCAACATTTCTCCATTGTGACATAGAATCCCATCTAATACTTGCACTGTTAAATTTTTTCCTAATCCATTATTATCTATAGCTAAATATGTTCTAACACTTTGTACATTATGCATAAAATACTCATTTAATTCTTCTTTCGATATTTCATTTAAAATAGATTCTCCAACATGACCGATAGGAGTATGACCAATATCATGACCTAGAGCAATTGCTTCAATTAAATCTTCGTTTAAATTAAGACATCTTCCTATCGTTCTTGCTACTTTACTTACTAGTTGTACATGAACAATTCGTTTAGAAATATGATCATTGTCTAAAAAAGAAAACACTTGAGTTTTATCCATATACCTAGTATAAGAAATACTATGAATAATTCGATCAATATCTCTAAAGAAAGGTGGTCTAATATCATCTTGCTCCGGAATTAGTCGAATAGCACTACTGCTTTTAGTAGCATACTTTGATAACTCATCTTCACGTTTTAATAAAACTTGTTTAATATCTTCATAATTCATACTACTTTACCTTCTTTCGTAACATAGAATAACTAGTAATGTCTCCATCCACTTTTAATTTAATAATCTCTTCCGGATGCCTCGCTACTGTAATTAGATTCATATTTTCATCATACATATCTTGAATCGTAAAAGAATATACCTCTCCATTAGGAGTAAATAGTTCTACTTCATCACCTATTTCAAAATAATTTCTCTCTACTAAAGTTACTATCTTTTCTTTTGGGTCATAAGAAGTAACTAAACCTAAAAAGTCTTGATTGGATATTTCTTGCCTTCCAGTATAATATTGATCTGTAAAATCTGCTTCATGATATAAATAATGAGCCGAAGTTTCACGATTGGCCACACGAGATAATATTTTTTCTTCTTTCCTTAATTTTTCTTCTGTTAATTGATGATTATAATGAGCATCAATAATTCTTCGATAACATCCAATAACCGTTGCCAAATAATATAAAGAACGCATTCTTCCTTCTACTTTAAGAGAAGTAACTCCAATATCCATTAAAGTGCTAATATATCTAGATGCATTTAAATCTTTCGTTGCCATAGTAAATTTTTGATCATTATTTTCCATTGTAAAAGCAAAACGACATACTTGGCTACATCCACCACGATTAGAATCACGGTTCGTTAAATAATTTGATAAAGTACACCTTCCACTATAAAAAGTACACATAGCCCCGTGAATAAATACTTCAACATCAATACCAGTTTTATCAATAATATCTTTAATTTCACAAATGGATAGTTCTCGTGCTAAAACAACACGATCGACTCCCTCTTGTTTAAAAAAATTAACTGCTTCTATATTGGTAGTAGAATTTTGAGTACTTAAATGAACTTCTACTTTTGGAAAATTAGTTTTAATATATTTAATAATAAAAGGATCACTAACAATAAAAGCATCTATTCCAGCATGCGCTACTTCTTGAATATATTTATCTACTCCAGATATATCTTCATTATGAAAAACGATATTTAAAGTTAAATATACTTTCTTATTTAGTGCATGAGCAAAATTACAAGCTTCCTTTATCTCTTCTATCGAAAAATTATTGGCATTTGCTCTTAAACTATAATCTTGCCCACCAATATATACAGCATCCGCTCCATATAATAAAGTAACTTTTAAACGCTCTAAGTCTCCTGCAGGAGATAATAATTCAATCTTTTTTTTCATCTTTCTTCACCTTAAATATTGTTTTTTTATTGAAAAAACCAGTATTATTTCCTATTAAATGACTAATTTCTTGCATACTATTTTTACTATCATTTTCTAAAATATCATAAACTAACTTTACTAATTTCTCTAATAACGTATCTGATATATGATTACCATCTATAATGCCATAGGAAATTCCTATATCATTCAATTCTTTTAAATAAGAAGTACCATTTATAATATTACCTTCTAAAATACAAGTACCATCTTTGGTTTCTGTAATGATATAACTATTATCTTTTTCTTCTATTATTTTAGAAATATTATCATATTCTTGATTCATACTTTCATAGTAATTAGTTAATAATTTTCTTTTAGAATGAGCCATAATAGAATGACCTATGATATAAGTAAATAATTTCATTTTTGTATGATTTTTTATTTCGATCATTTCATCTTTCGTAATCTCGCTAGCTAAAACTGCGTACTTGACTCCCTTTTCATAATAATAATTACATGTATTATAATTCGTTACCATATGAGTTTGATGCCATACTAAATCATAATTAAATTTATGTTTATGATAAATAGATAAAATAGACAAATCATAAAACAAAACACCTTGAATAGGAATAGAATCCAATTCTATTAGTACTTGTTCTAAAGAAGTAAGCTCTCTATTAAAAATAGTTTTATTAATACTAATAAATAATTCTACTCCAGGGTATTTTTTTACTATTTGTTTTATTTCCGTAAGTGTAATTACTGGATAATTAATAGAAAAGTTCTCTAAACCAAAAATAAAGGCTTTCGCCCCTATTTTTGTATATTTATCTAAATTTTCTATACTACTAGGAACAACTGCAATTTTCATAATCCACCTCAATTGATATTACTATTGTACCATAAAAGTTGCTAAATAGCATTAATAATTCAATTAAGTTGTTTTAATGACATAAGGATTAGAACTTGTTCCACTACCTCCAGTTATAGTTACATCACTCTCTAAATTGATAACTGGTCGAATTCCATAAGAATTAGTAACGCGATCACCACTTAAATAACCTCCTGCAGCAACCCGATCAACATAAGTGTAAGTGCCACCAAAAGATACAGGACTAATCGTCCAATAATAGGAACCCGTATACAAATAATAAGTGGTATTAGAAGACATTCCACCTCCAGCATACATTATTTCATCTGCTGTAATTAACCCAATAGGATAAAATAGTGCTTTATTCCCTTTACTACTACTTGATGTCGTATATAAATCATTACTTCGTGGACACGAAAATTGTGGTTGATATGTAGTAGTTACTCTATTAGATGGTGCATATGTTGTTACCTGAGAACTATATCCAAGACCACTATAGATACTTCTATCTCCGCAAAATCCCGCATCTGCTAAATAAGAAGCATAATCCAATAGATTTTCTTCATACCACTGTTCTAATTCTTTTTTTACTACACTAGAAGTAGTATTAGTATGAGTTGTTGCATAACTACTACTTCCTATCTGTCCATACATATATCCTACATAAGCATTATCATTTGCTTCTTGATTAAACACACCATTTCCTATTGCTGTAGCTTCTCCTGTTGCAGTAGGAGTCTCTCCTTGGTATATTAATCTAATACTTCCATCTTCATTGATTCTTATAATCCTCCAATAAAGTCCTGCAAATTCTACATAGTTATTTTCTACTGCTCCCCTAAAATAATATGTTGTCTTATTCCCTTCTGTATTTGTATTCGTATAATATAATCCTTGTCCATTAGTACTACTACTTATTTGACTAAAGTCGATATTACTATCACTTTGTTCATTATTATCTTCTAATATTTGATCTTTTAAATAAACTGTTGGCTTTAGATTACTCTTTAATGTCGTTATGACTGGCCTTACTCGATAATACGAAGTTGGCGTTGCTTGCGATAAACTACTCCCATTAAAGTAATATACATTACTTCCTGTATTTGTCATCATCCAAAATGGCCCTGGAATCTTTAACCAACTTGGAATATTACTTCCATTCTTCGTTATTTTATCATATTCACCTTTACTTAATAATCTTGCTGTGGTAGATGCTTCATTTCCACCATTACTTTTTATGGCATTCTTGATATAACTTTCTACTGTATTCTTTACAAAGTATCCTATATTTGTACTACTAAATTGATTATATGTATTACTTCCACTAGTATCAAATCCTCTACTATATGTTCCATAAGTTAATACACTTCCATTACTTGATGCTCCATTCTCACTAATTAAAGTTACCATGGCATTTCCTGTTCCACTATCTTTTGTTACATACCATTTTGAACCATCTATTAATTCTACGGAATCTCCTACTTCATACCTTAAATATTTTGATAGTTCTTCTTTATTCAGCGTGGTAACTGCTCTTAAAGATATACTTTCAGTGGTATCAACTAACTCTATTTTTACTTGGGTTTCATTTATAGTATATGCATAGTATTTGCCATCTCTCGTTGTTGATGTTAACATTTTTTTACTATTTGTAAGTGATTGTTCACCGCTTATTTTTATTACTTCTCCATCATAATTTTTATTACTATCATATTTAAATCCTAATAAGTTTCCTATTTCTTCCATCGTTGGTAATCTTGAATTACTTGCTGTAAGTATAGTTATGTCCATGCCAGGTGGCGGAGTAGGAATAGTATATCCTAAAGATACTTCTATATCTGAGTTCATAATTTCGCTCACAGTATTAGAGTGTCTACTAATAAAATCAGTAATAACATCTATTGTATTGCTACTAATCGTATCATTAGTCTCTATGGTATAAAATATCCTACCTAAACTTGAATATTGATTATCAGATAATGCTATAGTATCTCCTAATTGATATACTACATTTTCTGTATCTGATGTGGAGTCTCCTGAATTTCCTCCTGTTGTCCCACTATTTTCTACATAAATAAAGGTTAACATTAATTCTTTTTTTGTTTCACTAATATTCGTTACTCCATTTTTATATTTAATTGTTACTTTGGCTGTATTGGTCTCTCCTGGAGCTAAGGTTGTTACTTCTTCTTCTACTCCACTAATCTCATAAGTAATATTACTGTTCTCATCTTCAATTATTTCAATGTCATTTAATTTGGCTGGAATATTCCCTTGATTAGATAAAGTAATAGTATAAGTGATGGTAGAACTTGACGTTGGTAAGTTAGCATTTAAGGTTACTGTATTACTTACATAGTTACTACTGATACTTGTAGCACTATTCGTTACCGTATTGGTTACCTTCGTTACCTTTACTATCCAACTTCTATCAATACTTGCTATTCCATCTAGTTCTATATATTGACTTAAGGCAGCATACCCTAGACTCATGACAAATACCACAAGACACAAGGACAACACTAGGATTCGTCTTTTTGTAAAGAACCTTTTTATTCTCTTCATTGTTACCAACTCCGTTTTAGTTTATCTCTTATACCATTATCTCCTCTTCTTTCAAGCAAAATTCAACTAAAATGATTAGGAAGCTTACATTCTTGATAGAGTATAATATTGATACATTTATTCTATCAAAAATCTCTTTTCTTGATAATACTCCTCCCCCCTATAATTTTCGACAAAAAAATATAGGAAAATCCTATATCTCATCTTTTTTATGAAGTTCTTCAATCTTTTTTTCTATTCGCTCCCCATACTCAATAGACTCATCAAATACAAATTTTAACTCTGGGGTATGCCTGATTTCTATTCTTTCACTAAGTTTTCCTCTAATAAAAGAACTAGCTCTTTCCAAAGCTTTTATTGTCTCATTTTTTCTACTAGTATCTAGTACAGTAAAATATACTTTAGCATAACTTAAATCATTAGTTATCTCACAATCTGTAATCGTTACAAATTTGATATCTTCATCCTTAATTTCAGTACTTAAAATATAACTAATTTCTTTTACAAAAGTACTATTTAATCTTTCTATTTTAACACTCATGTTGATTCCTCCTTAAATATACTTATATCATACCTTTTTTTAGAATTTCTTGCAATAAAAAAGCAAGATTAATTCTTTTTATCTTGCAAATACTTTTTCATTTTAACATCTTTTGCAACCACAAAAATATCACTAGCCATCATTTCCATATCATATTTTTTTACATCATAACTAAATCGTCTATCACTAAAGAAGTTAAGATTCTCATCAATCGTTGTATTTTCTAATGATGAAAATCTAACCGCTCTATATCCGATAGGTAATTTAGAAAAAGGTCCTAAATCACTTGAAAAATCAGTTAACAACTGCATTGCTTTGTTACTACCTAATTCATGAGATTTCTTAAGCAAATCATCTACTAAAGAACCGTCAAATCTTTGATATTGATTATTAAAATCTACTAAGCTTTGCAAATTACTACAATGATTTTGAAAAAGATTATCTAAAACCATATGATAAACAATAATGTATCTATTGATTAATACAGTATCAGGAATGTCTTTTTTTACATTACTGTAATCTTCCCACATTCGACGAAACAAACCAGTTTCTTGTATAGCCATCATTAGTTCCTCATTTTTAAAATGATTATTACCTAACAAACTACTATGCTGTACCAATGTGGATACATAACTAGGACTTGTTAAAAGATCTATCATAACATCTGTTATTTCAATATATTGCATATATAAAGCTTCTTCCATTTGTCCTTTCAGCTTTACTAATTTTTCTATCTCATGAGAAGTCAATTCATTTTTTAATAAATCATGATATTCACGAGCTAATAAAACATGATTAAATATACTATTATTATCTTTCTTGGCTAATTCTACTTTGGCTATTGCTCTTAACTCAGCAACATCTATCATTTTATTTCCCCCCAGCTGATAATTTATACAATAGCATATCGCAATATACTTGTCAATGATATAAATAAAAGAACTAGTTATCTTTTAATTTCAACTAGTTCGAATGATTCAATAATATCTTTTTCTTTAATATCTTGGAAATTCTCAATCGTAATTCCACAATCCATGTCTTTCTTTACTTCTTTAACCTGATCTTTTTCGTGTTGTAATGATTTAATTTTACCTGTATAAATAACTACTCCATCACGAATAATACGACAGTCACTACCATTTTTTATAACACCACTTACAACATGACTTCCTGCAATATTTCCAACTTTAGAAAATTTAAACAATTGTCTAACTTCAGCACTACCTAACACTTTCTCTTCATAAGTAGGATCTAATAAACCTTTCATAGAGTTTTCAATATCTTCTACCATTTTATAAATAACATCATATAATTTTATTTCTACATTATAGTCCTTAGCAAAATCCATTGTTTTACTATTAGGTCTTACATTAAACCCAATAATAATGGCATGAGATGCATTAGCAAGAACGATATCGCTTTCTGTAATTGTTCCTACACCACCACGAATTACTTTAATATTAACGCCTTCTACTTCTATTTTAGCTAAACTTTGTTTTACTGCTTCTAAACTTCCATTAACATCCGTTTTTACTACAACATTAATCTCTTTAATTCCTTCTTTAATAGCACCAAATAAATCTTCTAGGCTCATACCTGATCGATTTGTATCTTTTTCTTTGGCACGATTTTTTCTTTGTTCCATTACATTTCTTGCTTGTTTTTCTGTTTCGAATGCCATAAATTTATCACCTGCAGAAGGTAGTTCATTAAGACCTGTAATTTCTACTGGTGTAGAAGGAAGAGCTTCTGTTACATCCATTCCTTTATCATTTTTTAAAGTTCTTATTTTACCACAAGTAGTACCGATTGCTATAGGATCTCCCAATCTTAAAGTCCCATTTTGAACTAAAACGGTAGCTACATTCCCAATTTGTTTATCTAATCTAGACTCTATAACAGTACCAATGGCATATCTAGATGGATTAGCCTTTAGTTCAGCCATATCACTAACCAATAAAATATTTTCTAATAATTCTTTAATTCCAACTTTTGTTTTTGCTGATATTTTATTAACAATAATGTCTCCTCCCCATTCTTCTGGAGTAAGACCATATTCTGCTAATTCTGTCATTACTTTCTCTACATTAGCTGCTGGTTTATCTATTTTATTAATCGCTACTATAATAGGAACTCCCGCTGCTTTCGCATGATCAATTGCTTCTTTCGTCTGAGGCATTACACCATCATCCGCTGCTACTATAATAATTACAATATCTGTAATACTAGCACCTCTAGCACGCATTTCTGTAAATGCTTCATGTCCTGGAGTATCAATAAAGGTTACTTTTCTATTATCCACTTCTACTTGATAAGCTCCTATTGCTTGCGTAATTCCCCCTGCTTCTCCACTTGCTACATCAGAATGACGAATCGCATCTAATAAAGAAGTTTTTCCATGGTCAACATGCCCCATCACAGTAACTACTGGTGGACGTGATACTAGATCTTCTTCTTTATCTACAATTTCATAATCTTCAAAGTTACTAATATCTTGAGTTCCTTCTTTTTTCAAAGTTTTATTATAATCTACCACAAGTAGTTCCACTAAATCATAACTTAATGAATAATTTAAATTAGCCATAATTTGAAGGTTCATTAATTTTTTTATAATTTCTGTTGGTGCTACATTTAATTCTTTCGCTAAATCACTTACTGTCATCCCATCTTTATAAATGACAATATCTTCAAGAGGCTTTTCTTCATTACTCATTAATTTTTCACGATGTTTGTATAATTTCTTCTTCTCTTTTTGAAAATTAATTTTACTATTTTCAATACGCTCAGACTTAGGCTTCAACTTCTCAATTCTATTGTCAACATCAAGATCGATATTACTATCATTTAATATTCTTTCTACTTTTTCATCTAGAACATCTTCATCAATCTCTTCTTCATCAACAATATAATCTTCCGCATCCTGAAGCTCATTATCAAGAAGAATGATATCATCTTCTGTAAGTAATGAAGACTCGTCATCATATTTAATATCTAATTTTTGACATAACTTCATAATTTCTTCACTACTTTTGTTTACATCTTGTGCATATTCTAAAATACTCATCATATTAGCCACCTACTTTCTTAATCATTATTAATTATATTTTCAATTTCTTCATATATACTACTAGGAACTTCTATTTCTAAATGTTTATCTAAAACTTTTGTCTTTTTAGCTTTTTCTAACACATTCAAATCCTTAGTAATATAGGCTCCTCTTCCATTACTTTTTCCTGTTAAATCTACAATTACCTTTCCTTCAGGAGTTCTAACAATTCTAAGTAAATTCTTTTTTTCTTGTTTTTCTTTAGTTACTACGCAAGTTCTTAAAGGTATTTTCTTAACTTTCATATTAACACCTCTAATCTTTAAAATTAATTCCCATTTCTCTTGCTTGTTCCATATTTTTAATATCTATTTTATAATGAGTTAATTTACTAGCAAGTTTCGCATTCTGTCCTTTTTTACCGATAGCAAGGGAAAAATTTTCATCATCCGCTACTACAATACATTCTTGCTTTTTAGGATCCGTAATAATTACATGCAAGTTTTTTGCTGGTTGTAAGCTATTCGCAATAAATATGGCTGGATCTTTATCATATTTAACAATATCAATTTTTTCACCATTAACTTCTTCAATGATTCTTGCAATTCTACTTCCTTTTTCACCAATACATGCTCCTATTGGGTCAATATTAGGCTTTTCTGAATATACTGCTACTTTACTACGTTGTCCAGCATCACGTGCTACACTGTATAAAAGTACAGATCCATCCGTGATTTCAGGAATTTCTAATTCAAATAATCTTTTTAAGAAACCATAGTGAACACGAGATAGTAAAATAAACATTCCTTTACCTGTACCATCTACCTTACTACAATATACTTTAATTTGTTTTCCCATCTCAATTTTTTCGCCAGGAATACATTCTTTCTTAGGTAGGATACCATTACTTCTTCCTAAATCAATAAAATAGTTATCCACATCTTCTAATGCAACTGTACCTACTAATAATTCATCTTGTTTGTCACCAAACTCTTCCATAATAGAGTTTCTTTCTGCTTCTCTTATTTTTTGAATAATAACCTGTTTAGCAGTAGATGCTGCTACTCTACCAAAATCTTTTGGTGTAACTTCAGTATCTATAGTATCTCCAACATTTAATGTCTTATTAATCTTTCTTGCTTCTGTTAGGCTAATCTCAGTATCTAAATCAATTCCATCTGAATCTTCATCCTCTTCTTTTTCATCCGGTACTACAGTTAAATAAGAATATACTTTAATATCTCCTGTATTTCTATCAATAAATATTTTAGAATTTGTCAAAGAATCAAAATTTTTCTTATAAGCGGAAGCTAATGCTAATTCCATAGCTTCAAATACTACTTCGCGATCAATTCCTTTTTCTTTTACAATCGCATCTACTGCTTTAATAAATTCTTTACTATTCACTTTGAACATCTCCTTTTTCTTTTGCATATACATCTAAAATATAATTATCTAAGTCAATTTCTAATTGATCTAATAATGGATTTATAATTCTAGTAGCCATTACTACTGTATTAAGAGGAATAATAAAATCCGCATCAAGAGCAATTCTTAAAAAAGTATTTCCTTCTTCTTTTTCTACTGTAACACTATCGATCCAAACTTCTAATTTATCTAGTTTATTCCCGACAGCATTTTTTATTAGGTCAAACATAATTTATCCCTCCTCAATATAAAAAGTGGGAATCTACCCACTTGATGTAATTAAAGTATAACATAAAATTCTTAAATTACCAAGAAAAATTTAATTTTATCGCAATTTATATAAAAAAAGTAATCCAAAGATTACTTTTAATAATTATTATGAACCTGTATCTTCATCTTTACAGAAACCTTTTCCAGTTCCTCCCCCATCATCATATACTTGACCAGCAATACCACAAGAAGTCTTGGTTATAGCATCTTTCAAATAACCACCAAATGTATTAATAATACCTATAATAATTACAGATATTAATGCTATAATTAAAACATATTCTACTAACGCTTGCCCTTTTTTGTTCATTAATAATCACCATACCCTTTTATATAATTTAATTCTATAATGTTTTTTCACTTTTGTCAATTCGTAGTTTTATTTTTTTAACAACATGTAGTAAAGTTATAATTATTGTGCTATAGTTATCTTGGTGATAAGATGAAATTAATCATAGATAAGAAAGAAATTCCACTAAAAAAAGCTACTACTTTCTTTCAAAAGTTCAAGGGATTTATGTTCACTAAAAACATTAATTATGGACTAGTATTTAAAAATTGTAACGGCATTCATACATTCTTTATGTTAAATGAAATCGATGTTATCTTAACAGATAAAAATCACAATATTTTATATTTATATCCAAACTTAAAAAAATGGAGAATTTTATTACCAAAGAAAAATGTATATTATACTTATGAATTACCAATAAATAGTATCAATAATTTAAAAATAAATACCAAATTAAAAGTTAAAGACTAATCATCTTTAACTTTTATTATTCATTAGTTTTTATTACATAAGGATTGGAAATTGTTCCATCGCCTTGAGTAATTTCAACATTAGAGTCCAAATTAATTACAGGACGAATACACCTCGAACCACTGACAGAATTATCACTTAAATAACCTGTAGAATAAAGTGCGTCAACACGAGCATTAGAACCATTAAAATAATATGGATTCATTGTCCAATAATAAGAATTAAGATACAAGTAATAACTATCATTGCTAATGCTAGGTCGTCCTCCTGCAAATACTACTTCATCTGCCGTAATTAATCCAATTGGATAATCTAATGCTTTATTTCCTTTACTACTACTAGAAATCGTATATAAATCATCATTTTGTGAACAGACAAACTGTGGTTGATAAATAATCGTTAGTCTATTATATATTTGATAATATGTTTCATTTTTTCCATATCCTAATCCAGTTCCTTTTCCTTCATAAATACTTCTGTCTCCACAAAAGCCACTATCGGCTATATAACTAGCATAACTTAATAAGTTCTCTTCATACCATGTATCTAATACTGTCTTGATTGTACTATCATTAATATTGGCATGGGTTTCTTCATAGGTGCTGCTTCCAGGTGTTCCATACATATATCCTACATAAGCATTATCATTATTATTACTATTAAATGCACTTTCTCCTATTGTGGCATCTACACCTGTTGCATCTATAGTTTCTCCTTGGTAAATTAATCTAATGCTTCCATCTTCATTTATCCTTATGATTCTCCAGTAGTATCCTGCAAATTTTACATAGTTATTCTCTACTGCTCCTCGAAAGTAATATACTGTTTTGTTATCCTCTGTATTTTTATTAGTATAATATAATCCTTTCGTTCCATCTTCTTCACTCGTCTTACTAAAATCTATATTTGCATCGCTCTGTGGTGTATTATCTTTCAATATTGCGTTTACTAATGTTGGTTTTCCTGTATCTTCATTATCAATATTAGGATCACTTGGAGTTAATTGTTGTCCATCATCTTGAATACACTCGATATTCATTATGATTTCTTTTGTAGTATCACTTGGTATACTAGTAGCTTCCCTATCAAACTCTACTATGATTTTAAATGTCTTACTACCTTTACTTGCTAATCTCTCTTGATTCTGTATTCCTTCTACTGTGTATAAAATAACATAACTTCCTGTTGTTTTTATATCTACTGTATTGATAATAGCATCTATACTTCCATTATTGGTAATTGTAATATTATATTCTATCTTATCTCCTGGTTTCTTTAATCCTGCATTAAAAGTTGCATTGGTTCCACTATAGGTTGGATTTTCTATATTATAAGCTGTTCCTGTAATATTACTAGTAATAGAAGTTATTTCTATATTCCATGTACTAGTTATATTTCCTGTTCCGTTAATCGTTAATCTTGTCATAAATGCTGCATACACTACTACCATTATTAATACTGCTATACATAGTATTCCTATCACTATTTTCTTCTTATTTCTATACATCCTTATCACTCCGTTTTAGTTTATCTCATATACATTATACCCCCCCCCCCAGGAAAATTTCAATAATTTTTTTAAGGATCTTACATTGCTTGACAAAATATAAGCAATTACTAATTAATTTTTTATACATAAAAAAATTAGTGAATAATCACTAATCCTATATAAATACAGTTATTAATATTAATATCACACCTAAGATAATTCCTGATATAGCAACTTTCTTATTTTTCATTTCTAATATCTTAGGAAGTAATTCAAATACACTAATATAAATTAACATACCTAAAGTAATGCTTAACAATACTCCAAGAATTATTTCATTAACTAAAATACCACTTAATACTGTCATAATTAATCCACCTACAAAAGTAGATAAGGATACTAATAAAATAATTGCCCAAGTTTTTTTAGCATTATTATTTGCCTTATAGAGAGTAGATGCTATTACCATTCCTAGTGGTATATTGTGAAGACCTACTCCAATTGATATTAAAAGTCCTGTTTCTAGCGAACTACTTACCGTAGTATAAATAGCCATACCCTCAATAATGTTATGAAGAATTAATGCAATACTAGAAATTAATCCAATATGACTCAATTCTTCTTTTTCTTTTCCATCATGATCTGGAATGAATAAATCTAATACTTTCAAAAGAATAATTCCTGTTACTACACCTAATACTGCTAAAAAAATTCCTAAACCGAAACTAAATTCAGTAATAAAAATCTCTTTCACTTCAGGAATTAAATCAACAAACATTAACATAACCATAACAGCAAAAGCTAAACTAATAGAAAAATAAACAAAGTTTTTATTATTTTTACTTAAAAAAGTAATTAGTGCTCCAACTACAATGAATATTCCTAAGCCTAGTGTAATCAATAATTCCATATCAATATCTCCTTATCTATATTAAAGTCCAAATAATTACTATAATTCCTAACGCTAAACGATACCACATAAATACTTGAAAATCATGTTTCTTCAAATATTTCATTAAAAATTTAATACATAAAATTCCTACAATAAATGATACTAAAATTCCTACTGCAAAAGTGGAAAAATTAGCCATAATAGCACCAATACTATCTTTTAGATCTAAAACAACTGCTCCTAGAATTACTGGTGCAGATAAAAAGAAAGAAAATTTAGCAGCATCTTCCCTTTTTAATTTTAAACATCTTCCAGCAGCAATCGTAGTACCGCTTCTTGAGAAACCTGGAATAAGCGCAAACACTTGACTACATCCAATTAAAAATGCATCTTTTATTGTTAAATCACTAATATCTCTTTTTGCTTTAAAATATCTATCTACTAAATAAATAATAATCCCCATTACAATTAAAGCACAAGCAATTAATATAAAATTACTTCTAATAGCATTTTCGATAACATCTTCAAATAATACTCCAAAAATAGCAGCTGGTATAGTTGCTACTATAATATACCAGAGAATTTTTCCTTCTTTATCTTTGACCCCTTTAGTAAATCCTTTTTTTATCATAGTAATAAAATCTTTAAAGAAATAAATTCCTATAGCTAAAAGAGTTCCAAAATGTAGTGCTATATCAAAACTCATAGCAATATCACTACTAATATTAGAACCAATTCCAAATAAATCTCTAAAAATAATTAAATGTGCTGAAGATGAAATTGGTAAAAATTCGGCTATCCCCTGAATAAATCCTAAAATAATTACTGATAACATTTGTACATCCTCCCTATTTATACTTATTCAGTATAACACATAAAAATTATTTTTTTACCAAAATTTTCTTATTTCCATTACTTTTTCAGAAGTTGGATATAATTGATCTAACTCTTTTGTAATTTTCATTGCATTTTTTCTATCATTTTGATTATAAAATTTTCCTCCATTCGCAAGAATTTCTCTAGTTGTATGTAACATATCTGGATCAGAATAAAAATAAGGAAAATATTCTAGCATAAATAAGGTGGTATTTAAAAAGGTAGGATTACTAGATAAACTAGCAATACAATTTTCACTATTCATTAAAGTATCTATATTACGATAATTAAAAACAATCATATCACTCAAAGTAATATCCGAATCTTTAATACCTAACTTATGACGTTCTTTCTTAGTAGATGTAGTTTCTAAAGTTTCCTTACTAACCATATCATTTTGATAATAATTATCTAATTTCGTTAATAAGCTAGCTTCCCAAATAGCAGTACAAGGTGTTAATCGTAAACGATATTCTCTACGTCCAAACACTAAAAGATCAACTAATTTTGATAAATTTTCCCCTCCTAACATGTATAAATAATGATTATTTTTTTCTAGAAAAATGTTAAATGAGCGAATAAACTCTCCAAATTTATCTAAATTAGATAATTCACTTTCCATTTCATTACTACTTTTACGAACAAAATCATATTGATATTTTAATAAACTTAATATTTCTTCTTTCATATGTTACCTCCCTTTCAACTTTTTAAAAATTTCTTGATAATTTTCAACATAAATAATTTCTAGTTCATCTTTAACATCCTTTGGTACTTCTTTTAAATCTTTCTCATTTTGTTTAGGCAAAAATACCTTTTTTATATTAGCTCTATGAGCTCCTATTAATTTTTCTTTAATTCCTCCTATTGGCAAAACTTTACCACGAAGTGTCATTTCTCCTGTCATACTGATATTAGATGGTACTAAAGTATTAGTAAATAAGCTAAGTAGTGCCGTAGTAATCGCAACTCCAGCACTAGGTCCTTCTTTAGGAACAGCACCTTCTGGAACATGTAGATGAATATCGATATTATCTAAATAATTAACATCTATATGATATTCTTTACAATTTGCTTTAATATAGCTAAGAGCAATTCTTGCAGATTCTCTCATAACATCTCCTAAGGAACCAGTTAATATTAATTCTCCTTTTCCCGGAAAAGAAGTTACTTCAATAGGTAAAATATCTCCTCCATATGGTGTATAAGCTAATCCATTAACTACCCCAATTTGTGATGTGTTTTCATTGTCGGTATAAAAATATTTTTTACTTCCTAGATATTTTTCTAAATTATTAACATCTATTTTGTAATTCTTTTTAGTATGATTCAAAACTTTTTCTTTTACCACTTTTCTTAGAATCGTAGCGATCATTCTTTCTAATTCACGAACTCCAGCTTCTTTAGTGTAATTTCTTATAATAGTGAAAATAGCTTCATTGGTAAATGTAACTTTATCCTTTACAAGACCATGCTCTTCAATTAAATTTTTAATTAAGTAATTTTTAGCAATATCGAATTTCTCATATTCAGTATAAGAAGATAACTCAATAATTTCTAATCTATCTCTTAATTCTTCTGGAATTTGATCTAAGTAATTAGCAGTAGCAATAAACATAACATTACTAAGATCAAATTCTTCTTCAATATAATGATCAGTAAAATTTTTATTTTGTTCTTTATCTAACACTTCCAACAAACTCGAAGCTGGATCTCCTTTAATATCTTTGGTCATTTTATCAATTTCATCGATGATAAAAACAGGATTACTCACTCCAGCTTTTTTCATTCCTTGAATAATTAATCCTGGAGCTGCCCCAATATAAGTTCTTCTATGTCCCACGATCTCCGCTTCATCATTAACTCCTCCTACAGAGATCTTAGTCCACTTTCTTTTTAAACTATCTGCAATACTTTTAGCAAGAGAAGTTTTTCCTACTCCAGGTGGACCTACTAAACATATAATAGGACTTCTTAAATTATTAGTATTTTGTTTTACCGCTAAATACTCTAAAATTCTCTCTTTCACAGAATCTAGTGCATAATGGGTACTATCTAAAATACTTTTTACTTTAGTTAGATCATTATTGTCTTTTGTAAATTTATGCCAAGGTAATTTTAATAACCAATCAATATAAGTTCGTATCATACCTAATTCTGGAGAATTAGGATTACAAGTAGAATAACGATTTAATTCATTGAATAATTTTTTTCGTACTTTACTAGGACACTCTAATTTTTCTATTTCTTCTTTTAACCGATCGATTTCATTATCTTTATCATTCACATCGCCTAATTCTTCTTTAATTACGCGAATTTTTTCACGCAAAACAAATTCTTTTTGACTATCATCTAGTTGTTTACTTACCTCTTCTTCTATTTGCTTTTCTAATTTCAAAATTTCCATATCACGATTAATATCATCTAAAATCATTTTAACTCTAGAAGTAGAAGATATTTCTTCTAAATATTCTATTTTACGCTCTAAAGTAGTAGGAAGAAAAAGCGCTACAATATCAGTTAGTTTATCAATATCACTAATTCCTGCAGTTTGTGACAACACTGTATTAGACATATAAGGTACTTCTTTTACATAAACCTCCACATGTTTCATTAAACTTCTTGCATAAGCCAATTCTTCTTTCAATTCTAACTCTTCCTTGGAAATATTACTAATCATGGCCTCATAAATATTATCTTCTTTATTATAAGTATGTATTTTAACTCGATTTACCCCAGATAAAATAATTCTTGTTTTACCATTAGGCATATCTATTTTCATTTTTATATTTGCTACTATTCCTATTTTTGGCAATTCACTAATATCAGGATCTATTTCTAAATTATCTTTAGGATTTACAACTAATAAATTATTATTATAATAAGACTCTGCTAAAGATAGTAATTTCTTATCATTATCACTTTCAAATTCAAGACGTATTTCGCTATGAGGGAATAAAACCATGTTACGTATTAAAAGTACAGGTAGATTTGTTTTAATCATAGAATCCCTCCTCTCAAAACCATGTTTTTTATTATAATCACTTGACAGAGAAATTGCAACCTATCTGACACTTTTTTACAAGTTAAAAATTACCATTTTTAAATGGATTTCATTAGCGTAGTCAATAATTTTTATGTTATAATTTTTTTCGAGGTGTAGTTTATGAATAAAAATATTAGAGAAATTATTAAAGATGCTGATAAAAAAACGGTAACTGTATATTTTGTATTACGTTTTTTAGTAATCGTATCTTTAATTGCTCAAATATTTCATCAAAATTGGCATAATGTTTTCTTATGCATTCTAACATTAATTTTATTTACCATTCCTTTTATTGTTGACAAGAAATTTAAAATTGACTTACCAACAATGTTAGAAATCATCATTTTACTATTTATTTTTTCAGCCGAAATATTAGGTGAAATTCAAAACTTTTATGGAATTTTTAAACACTGGGACACTATTTTACATACTTTGAATGGCTTTTTAAGTGCTGCGATTGGATTTTCTATGATTGACATTTTGAATCGTACGGAACGTTTTCATATTAAATTAACCCCTATATTTGTTTCATTAGTTGCTTTTTGTTTTTCTATGACTATTGGAGTATTATGGGAATTTTTCGAGTTTGGTGGCGACCAGTTATTCAAAATGGATATGCAAAAAGATAGAATTGTTCAAACTATTTCTACTGTAGAATTAAATAAAGAAGAAGAAAACGTTCCCATAATTATTGATAATATTAAAACAACTACTATTTCTTATATAGATGAAAATAATAAAATGCAAGAAATAACTATCGAAAATGGATATTTAGATTTAGGGATTATCGATACTATGAAAGACTTAATTGTTAATTTGATAGGAGCAATTGTTTTTTCAGTCATTGGATATTTATACATTGAAAATCTTGATAAATATAAAATTGCAGAGCATTTTATACCTGTAGTCAAAGAATAAAAGAGGATTACTCCTCTTCTTTTAAATGTAAATTTTTCTTTTCTTCCTCTACTGCATCAATTAATTCTTGTTCTGTTGGTAAATGCAGTTTATAAATAGAAGAAAAAATATTTTGATTATCTTCTGGCAAAGTATATTTGACTACTGTTTTATTTTTTAAAGTAGAAAGTAAAATTCCCACCGTAGGGTTTTCATCTTCGCTTTTTATTGTTCTATCATAATAATTCACATACATTTGCATTTGTCCAATATCAGAATGAGATACTTTCCCAACTTTTAAATCTATAATAACAAAACATTTTAGTAATCTATTATACAATACCAAATCAGGATAAAAATGATCTTCTTCTAATGTTATCCTTACTTGTGAGCCAACAAACATAAATCCTTTTCCTAATTCTAATAAAAACTCTTTTAAGTGTTCTAAAATATTCTTTTCTAAATCTGATTCTAAATAGTCCGTATTCTCTTTAATATCCAAAAACTCAAGTACAAAAGGATCTTTTACTAAATCTTTACTAGTTTTTAATTCTTGACCTTGAGACGCTAGTTTTAATATTTTATCTTTATTCGTTGATAATGTTAATCGTTCATATAATAAAGAAGCAATTTGTCTTTGCAGTTCTCTAACACTCCATCTTGATTGAATAGTTTCCTTTATATAAAAATTTCTTTTAGTTTCTTCTTCAATTTTTATTATTTCTAAATAATGAGACCAACTTAATTTGGAAGACACTGTCTTCCAATTTGGATATAAAACATAAAATTTTCTCATGGCCCTAAGATTCCTTGAAGAAAAACCTCTACCAAATTCATTAGTTAATTTTTCTGATAATTTTTCTAATATACTATCTCCATAACTGGCTCTTTCATCTCCTTGTTGTATATTCATAATTATTTTTCCTATATTCCAATATAAATGCAACATTTCAGTATTTATAGTAGAATAAACCTTATTTCTACTACTAACAACTAATTCCTTAATATTATCAAATATACTATTAATTTTACTATCTTCTTCCACAAAACAATGATTCATACTTCCTCCTATTTTTAAATATTTATCTCTACTATATATATACTCTTTTTTTATTCAATTTCCTAATTTTTAATCTTTTTTGTACAAAAAAAATTCTTGAATATATTCAAGAATTTAATTAACTAAAAAACATCCTTACTATATCATTAAATGTAATATAAATTAATAATAACATTAATAATATAAAACCAATACTATGGAAAATATTTTCTATTTTTGGCTTTACAGGTGATCCTTTAATTTTTTCAATAATTAAGAATAAAATTCTACCACCATCAAATGCTGGAAAAGGTATTAAATTAATGAAACCTACATTAATACTAAGTAGTGCAATTAGCTGAATTACACTCTCCATTCCGGCACTTCTAGTTTGACCGACAATAGAATAAATACCAACCGGACCACTTAAACTCTCCATTCCTACAGTACCAGTAAATAACATTTGTAAAGTAATAAACATTTGTTTAAATAAAGCTCCTGTTTTTTCAAAAGCATATTTAATAGGAGCAAAAAATCCTTTTTCATTTTCTCTTATAAATTCAATTCCGTATTTATAACTTTTCACTCCGTCAATTTCTTCTTCTATCGGGCTAATTTCATAAGTAACCACATCTCCGTTTTCTTTTTTCATTTCCAAAGTTATATCTTCCCCTGGTTTAGCTACGGCCAAATAAAGTCTAACATCATCTACTGTCGAAATATTATGCCCATTCACTTCTAAAAATTCATCCCCTACTTCAATTCCGGCTTCTTCCATTGGATATCCTTCGGTAAGACGTACTACTACCGGATCCATGTTGGGTGATCCAAAAACTATTCCACTGAAAAGCAAAAGTACAAAAGCTAAAATAAAGTTATTCCCTGCCCCAAAAAACATAATTAAAAATCTTTGCCAAATAGGTTTTGAATACATTTTTTTCTCTTTTGGAACATTTTCGTCATCATCAACTTCTTCACCAGCTAATTGAACAAATCCTCCAATAGGAATTGCCCTAATACAATATTCCGTTTCATCTTTTTTACTTTTTCTCGAAAAAATTTTAGGACCCATTCCAATAGAAAATTCATACACATATACTTTGAATAATTTTGCAAAGATAAAGTGTCCAAATTCATGAACTAGAACAATAAGTCCTAATATAATAATAAAATAAATTAATGTCATAACCATCCTCCTATAGAACTGCTAAAAACAAGATAAATCCTAATACAATGAAAATAATACTATCTAATCTATCTAAAATACCACCATGACCTGGAATTAAATTAGAAAAATCTTTCACATCATAATATCTTTTGATAGATGAGAAAATTAAATCTCCTAATTGACCTATTAAAGATAAACATAAGGTGACAAAAATAACAATTCCTATATCAAGTCCTGGATTAATCACTGTTGTATAGTAAATAGAGCCAATTATCACTCCCATGATCGTCCCACCAATCAAGCCTTCTATTGTTTTCTTAGGTGATATCAAAGGTGCTAATGGATTTTTACCTATATACTTACCAGTAATATATGCAAAAGTGTCTGTAATTATTGATATTATGAATAAATATATTACATAATCCAGACTAAAATTACGTAATAAAATTAATAAATTAAAACTCAACCCCACAAAAAGTGTAGATGCTGTTAAGAAAAGAGCATCATTCAAATTATATTTTTTATTATTATTAATAAATACCATAGGAGCTAAAAAGATAAAAATCATAATTGACATTAATCGATAATCCATTAAAAAATATAAATTTTTCGAATCATAATTATTTAAGGTAATAAATGCCACTAAAATATAAGCACATAACTCAACAAAAAAAGGAAATTCTTTTCTTGTTTTTCTGATTTTTAATAATTCATGAAGTCCTAATAATGCTATAAATAACATTAAAATAGAATAAGGTAATCCTCCAATTAATAATAATGGAACAAAGATAGCCAACAATACAATAGCACTAATAATTCTTATTTTCATAGTTACACTCCTCCAAACCTTCTATCTCTTTTTTGATATTCTTCTAATGCTCTATCAAATTCTTTTGGTGTAAAATCAGGAAATAACGTATCAGGGAAAGTCATTTCACTATAAGCCATTTGATATAACATAAAATTACTAATTCGATATTCACCACTAGTTCTAATTAATAAATCAATTGGGGGTAAATCATTATATAAATATTTAGCAAAACTCTCTTTATTTAATGTTTCTAAATCCAATTTACCATTTTGATAATCTAATGCAATTTTTTTACTAGCATCAATTATTTCTTCTTGTCCACCATAATTTAAACAAATATTCAAAATACCTTTAGTATTATTTTTTGTATCTTTTTCTAATTTATCCATAGCATTTAATACATCATCACGTAAAGGTTCTTTTCTACCAGAAAAAATAACTTTAATATTATTTTTTCTAAACTCTTTACACTTTTTAGTAAACATTTCAATAAAAAGATTCATCAAATAATTAACTTCTTCTTCACTTCTTTTAAAATTCTCTGTAGAAAAAGCAAATACACTAAGAATTTTGACTCCTCGATTCAAAATATGTATCCCTGTTTTTTCTAATGTTTTACTTCCTTCTAAATGGCCTATGCTTCTACTCAATCCTCTTTTAGTAGCCCATCTTCCATTACCATCCATAATAAGGCCAACATGATTAGGGATATTCATGCAATCTTTACTCATATCTATCCACCTTACATTATAATTATAATACACTTTTATTAAACAAACAACAAAAAAAGAACCATTGGTTCCTAAAAACTGTCAATATTAATTTTTACCTTTTTATTATCTTTCAAATAACTACTAGCTTGCACAATTGTACGAATAGAATTAGCGATTTTACCACCTTTTCCAATTACTCGTCCCATATCGTTGTTATCAATAATTACTTGAATAATAATTGTATCAGGATCCTCTGAAGGAAACTCTTTCACACTTACCATATCTTTGTTAATAGCTAAAGCTTTCACAAGTTCTTCAGTTAATAATACTAGTTCCATAATTAATTTCCTTTTTTAGCTTGGGCACGTTCCATCATAATGCCTTCTTTGCTAAATAAATTTCTAACTGTATCAGTTAACTCAGCACCATTATCTAACCATTTATTAGCAAGTTCTTTGTTGATTTTTACTTCTGCTGGATTAGTTAATGGATTATATGTTCCTATTAATTCTAGATATTGTCCATCTCTTGGCCTTCTGGAATCAGTAGCAACGATACGATAAACAGGTTTCTTCTTAGCTCCCATTCTAGTTAGTCTTATTTTAACTGCCATATTATCTGCCTCCATTTCATTTCAATTCCATTATATATTACTATTATATTTGATGTCAAGTAAAAAATGTTAACAGATAAAATTAATCCACTTTTATTGTATAAGGAGCATCCTTGGTTCCCTCTCCATTAGAAACCAATATTGAGGTTTGCAAATTAATAACAGGTCTTATTCCATACGATTCTATATTAGTATCATTTCTTATTTCTGCATTTTCGCTATATGAATAAATATAGACATTTGCTCCGTTAGAAAATGGTGACATCAACCAATACTTAATTCCAGCATTTAAATAATTAGTTTCGTTAGCAACTGTCCACACATTACCAGCAAATGCTACTTCATCCGCTGTAATTAAGCTAATTGGATAATCTAAAGCTTTGTTTCCTTTAGCACTACTAGAAGTCGTATATAAATCATTATTGTTAATACATTTAAAGATTGGGCTTTTATTAACATACAATCTAATTCTTGGCTGATACATGGTATTTTCATCTCCATATCCTAATGAAGTATCCCACGTATCATAAATACCTGGTTGACTTGTCATACTTCTATCTCCACAAAAACCTGCATCTGCTAAATAAGAAGCATAACTTGATAAATTTTCTTTATACCACGTATCAATAACTTGTTTTATTGTGCTGTCATTCGCATTGGTATGAGTCTCTTCATAGGTATCACTACCTGGAGTCCCATACATATATCCTACATAGGCATTATCATTTGAATGACTATTAAAAGCACTACTTCCTATCGTTGCGTCACTTCCTGTAGCATCTATACTTTCTCCTTGATAAATTAATCTAACAGATCTGTCTTCATTGATTCGGACTATTCTCCAATAGAATCCCGCAAAATATACATAATTGTTCTCTACCGCTCCCCTAAAATAATATACCGTCTGCCCTCTTTCTGTATTTGTTGAAGTATAATATAATCCTTTCGTTCCATCCTG
>CALVYA010000014.1 GCA_944371905.1 uncultured Bacilli bacterium
CCTACTTCATAAATTTCATACTCTCCTTCACTACTTCCTCCGGAACTACTTGGTTTACTATTATCTATATAAATAAAGGTTAGCATTAATTCTTTTTTTGTTTCACTGATATTCGTTACTCCACTTTTATATTTAATTGTTACTTTCGCTGTATTAGTCTCTCCTGGAGCTAAAGTTGTTACTTCTTCTTCTACTCCACTAATCTCATAAGTAATATTACTGTTCTCATCTTCAATTATTTCAATGTCATTTAATTTGGCTGGAATATTCCCTTGATTAGATAAAGTAATAGTATAAGTGATGGTAGAACTTGACGTTGGTAAGTTAGCATTTAAGGTTACTGTATTACTTACATAGTTACTACTGATACTTGTAGCACTATTCGTTACCGTATTGGTTACCTTTGTTACCTTTACTATCCAACTTCTATCGATACTTGCTATTCCGTCTAGTTCTATATATTGACTTAAGGCGGCATACCCTAGACTCATGACAAATACCACAAGACATAAAGATAAAATCATTATTTTCTTCTTAGTGAAAATCTTTTGCATTTTTTTCATCTAACCAACTCCATATGATTTTATATTATTATAACAAACAAATGGATTTTTGGACAATAGAAAAAAGCAATTAAATCAAATTGCTTTTATTATTACACCTCTTGAATAACAGTAATAATCATTGGTCTACTTTCTGTTTCTTTGTATAAAAACTTACCAAGTTTATCTCTTACTGAATTTTTAATAGCGGTATAATCTACTTTTTTACTGTCTGGTTCAATATTATCTTGAATTACTTGTAAACAAATCTCTTCCGAGTCTTGTAATAAATCTCTACTTTCCTTTACATAAACAAATCCTCTAGTTAAAATTTCTGGGCCTGCTAACACTTGTTTAGTATCACGATCTAAAGTACAGCTTACAATAACAATTCCACTATCTCCCAACATTTCACGATCTTTCAAAACTAATTCTCCAATGTCGCCTTGACTTTTCCCATCGATCAATATTTCGTCTACTTCTACATGTTCAATATCATTAGTTAACTTACCATCGATAAAAGTAGCAACATCACCATTTTGTTTTAAAATAATATTCTCTTTAGGAATTCCTAGTTTCTCAGCTAATTCAGCATTCATAACTTGATGACGATATTCTCCTTTTACCGGAAAATAGTATTTAGGATTCATAAGGTTAATCATCAACATCAAATCTTCTTGAGAAGCATGATGTAATAAATGTGTTTTAGCTGATAAAGATACTACATTAACATTAGCTTTTGCAATCTCATCCATCACTAATGCCATTCTTTTTTCAATTCCTTCATAAGGAGGCTCTGTAATAAAAATAGTATCCGTCTCTTTTAATTTAATATATTTATCAAATCCTTTTAAAATACGTTCCAAATTCATAAATGGTTTTTCTTTTTCATCTGATATTAATACTACTACTCCTTTATCATTTAAATTAGACAAATCTCCTATTTTATTTTTATCAAATTTAATATATCCCATATCCATAGAAGAAGTAATAATTGTTTGTAAACTTTTTCCCATAATAATAACTTTTCTTTTTGTTTTTCCTACTTCATCTAATATTTCTTGTATTCTTGAAATGTGAGCAGGAAAAATAGTAGCAATGATACGATCATCATTTTTATAAAGGATCTGTTTTACTACATCTGTAATTCTATTATTAGGACTAGTATGTCCTTTTCTTTCCGCATACATAGATTCAGCTAAAAGACATAGCACTCCTTGTTTACCAACGTAAGCAAGTTTTCCAATATCTGTTTTATAAGGTCCATCTACTAAGTAATCAAATACAAAGTCTCCAGTATATACAATAGCTCCATCTTTAGTATACAAAACATAACATACAGCATCCGGAATAGAATGTGTTACACTAATAGGAAAAACAACAAGATCTCCAAAAGTTAATTTAGAATGTGGTCTTATCTCTTTTATTTTCGTAGCGGTAATATGATTTTCCTCTAAATCACGTTTTAATATTTCTAAAGTAAATTTCGTTCCATATACCGGTAAATCTGGAATATCATATAAAATATCCGCAGTAGCCCCCATATTACTATCATGCCCATGTGTTAAAAATAATCCTCTTACTCGATCTTTATTTTCTTTTATATAAGTATAATCTGGTAAAATATAATCTACTCCTAAGGTTTTATCACTTCCATATTTCAGTCCGGCATCAAAAACAAAAATATCTTGATCTACTTCAACAACATACATATCTTTTCCATTTTCATTTAATCCGCCCAAACTAAAAATTCTAATTTTACTCAAATAAATCTTTTCTCCTTTCTTTCTATAAGCAATAACTTGTCCATTATAACAAATTCCTTAAATTTTAGCAAGTTTATCTAAAGCACTTTTGGCAGCTTCTTGTTCTGCTTCCTTTTTATTAGGAGCACTACCCCTACCATAAATGATATTATCGATTTTAACAACAATCGTAAATGTTTTATTATGAGAAGGTCCTTCTTCTTTTTCAAGTTCATAAACTAAATTTCTTTGTTCTGTTTGAACATATTCCTGTAATACTGACTTATAATCATTAAAGAAAGTCACATTAGGATCTTCAATATAAGGAACGATAATATTAGTAATTACCTCTTTTACAACGTCAAATCCTAAATCTAAATAAATTGCTCCCATGAAAGCTTCAAAAATATCCGCTTGAATTACTTTTTTATATCTTCCTCCATCTACTTCTTCTCCATGACCTACTTTAATATAATCACTTAAAGATAAATCCTTAGCATATTCAAATAAGGCATTTTCACAAACATAACTAGCTCTTATTTTCGTCATATCTCCTTCTTTAAAATCTTTATTTCTGTACAAATAATCACTCACCACAAGTTCTAATACAGCATCTCCTAAAAATTCTAATCGTTCATAATCCGCTTTTAAATGATTTTCATTCACATAAGAAGAATGAGAAAAAGCTGTTTGATAAAGACGCATATCACTAGGAATAATATTTAATCTTTTAAAAAGCTTATCCATAATTATCACCAAAACAATTATAACAAAAATTAAAAATGTAGTCCAACTATTATTGCTTAAAAAGAAATTTAATAGTAAAATATCTATGTGGTGATATATGAAAAAAGTACTTATATTTTTAATTAAACTTTATCAAAAAACTCCCTTATCATCACATTCTTACTGTAAATTTATTCCTAGTTGTTCTAATTATGGTATTGAAGCCATTACTACTTATGGAAGTATTAAAGGGAGTTATCTTACAATAAAAAGAATATTAAGGTGCAATCCACTGTCTCAAGGTGGATATGATCCTGTACCAATGAAGGAGAAAATTATGAAAAAGAAATTATTAATTATTATTGCATTATTACTTTGTCTTACTACTACAGGATGTTTTAAAAGAGATACTATGGAAGATATAAATATTATTACTACTTTTTATCCAATTGAATTTATTACAAATAGTTTATATGGAGAAAGTTCTATCGTAAATTCCATTTACCCTGATGGGACTAATGTATATGAATACGAATTAAATGATAAACAATTAACTGATTTTAGTAAACAAGATCTATTTATTTATTTAGGATTAACGAACGACAAAGATATTGCCGTAGAATTATTAAATAAAAATAATGATATCTTAATTATCGATGCTACTTTTGGAATGGAATTACAGTATGGAATTGAAGAATTGTGGTTAAACCCATCCAATCTATTAATGATGACACAAAATATAAAAAATGGATTGCAAGAATATATTAATAGTTCTTATCTAAATAAAGAAATCGATGCTAGTTATGAAAGTTTAAAAGTCAAATTATCAGAACTTGATGCCGAAATCAAATTAACCGCTGAAAATTCTTCTAACAAAACTATTATTGTATCTAATGATATCTTTAAATTTTTAGAAAAATATGGATTTACTGTGATATCGTTAGATCCTGATACTGTTACAGATAAGATTGTATCTGATGTTCAAACTTTAATTAATACAGGAGAAAATAGTTATATCTTCACTTTAGAAAACGAAACAGATAATGAATATATAAAAACAATTCAACAAAACACTATAGTTAAAACAGTAGCACTTAAGAATATTGCTAATATCACTGATGAAGAACGAAATAATAATGAAGACTATATCAAATTAATGAACGAAAATTTGGAGCTTATCAAACAAGAAACCTATGAAGATTAGATGAGGTACTAGGCATGATGAAGAAGAACAAAATTTTAGAATGGTTAAAATTAAGGCAAAAAAAGGAATCCTCTTCCCCTACTATTGTAAATCAAGATACCACTAGCTATCCAAATCTTGAAAATAAGTCTATTCCAGATACTACCTACTCTAATTCTAAAGTATCTAAGAAAACTATGAAACAAGAAAAAATAAAACCTATTTTTATTAAAGAAGAAAAAAAAGAACGGGAAGAAGAACCTATTATTCCAGAGATAGCGAAAGAGAATATTACTGTAGACGAGCTAGCAATAAAAAACGATACTTTACAAGAATTTGAAAAAATGTTGAGAAGCGATCGCTATGAAATGGAAAGAATTAGCTATGAATTAAATACTATAAAAAAAGAAGAACAAGAGGAGAATACAATTCAAGAAATTGAAAAGTTAATAGAACGTTTAAATAATTTAATTCAAAGATTTGAAAAACTAAAAAAAGATTTTTATACCAAGTATTATGATGAAATAAATATTGATACTAATAATGATAGTTATATTAAGCATTTAATTGATGAATATAAAATAGCCATTAAAAATGACCATATTAAAAATGCTGCTATTTTAGAAATAAAACAAATGGAAGAATACATCGATTTAATGAATGAAATAATCGAAATTGAAAATCAATCTAGCAAAATAAATAATTCTCTAGAAGATAAGAAAAAGGAATTAACGGATGTTGATAATGAAATAGATACTTTTGATGAAAGTTACAAAGAAATAGATAAAGTAAATGATTATATTAATCGCTTTGCTATAGAACAAGGTCATATCTTATCTAGTCTAGAGAAAAAGATTGAAGATCAAGAAATAACTAGTAAAGCGGTGGAATATCAACAAGAATTAGTTACAGATTATACGAAATTATTAGCCTCTATTTTATTATTGGCCAGTGCTTCTACTATTCCTCCTACTAAAAATGGGAATGCTTTAAAAATAGTTCTAATGACTGGAGCTATCACAGGAATTCTAACATCTAGAAAAAGAGTCATGAAAGAAAAGAAAACAGTAACCAAAACTACGTATATTGATTACGAAAAAGAAATTTTAAATAGTATTAGTCATGTGAATGATTTATCTACCATCGTCAATCAGTCACTATTAGATATTAAACAATTAAAAAAAGAGTTTGATCATGACTTTGGAGAATATGCAAATTCTATTCCTAGTTTTTATGATATGCTTATAAAACTAGATAGTATCGAAAAAGATTTAGAAGTTAAAAATCAATTGATCAAGGATTTCGATAAAAGATTAGATAAAGCTAAAAAGAAAAATAATAATAAAGTTAAAAAGATTGAAGTAGACTATCCAAAATAGTCTTTTTTTCACAAAAAATACATAAAAACATGTATAATAGTAATTGGTGATGTTATGAAAGTATTAATCGTTGATGATGAAAAATTAATTAGAGATGTCATTAAAGAATATGCTACTTTAGAACATTTTGAAGTAGTAGAAGCAGAAAATGGAGTTCAAGCTTTAGATATCATTGCTTCTAGTGAAATTGATGTTATCGTACTAGATATTATGATGCCTAAAATGGATGGATATACATTCTTTCAAGAATTGAAAAAAGAACATAATATTCCTACGATTATCTTATCTGCTCGAAATGATGAATATGATAAACTTCTAGGATTTGAATTAGGCGTAGATGATTACTTAACAAAGCCATTTTCTCCTAAAGAATTAATTGCCAGAATTAAAGCGATTACTAGACGAGGAAAACAAAAAGAAGATAAATTTATCTATAAAAATTTAGTTGTTGATTTTATTGGTCATACGATCGAAATAAATAAGAAAGAAATAAATGTTACTCCTAAAGAATTTGATATCCTAACTTATTTTATCAAAAATCAAAATGTAGCTATTTCAAGAGAAGCACTACTTAATAAATTATGGGGATATGATTATTTTGGAGATGATAGAACCGTAGATACCCATATTAAAATGTTAAGAAATAATCTAGGAGAATATCGTGATTTAATTAAAACAGTACGTGGAGTGGGATATAAGTTTGAAATTAAATAGTAAATCTTTAACTGTAAAAATATGGCTTTTCCTAGCTTTATTTTCTATATTAATTATTACTTTCTTATGGTTCTTTCAAGTAATATTTATTAATACCTATTATGAATGGTATAAAACAAATGAAATCAATGTTATGGCTAAATTAGTCAAAAATAGTTATGGAAGCGATAATTTTGAAAAAATATTAGATGAAATTTATTATAAACGTGGAGTTTGCATTGAATTAAATGACTCTTCTTCTATTCTTTATTCCACAGATAATATGAATCGAGGTTGTTTAGTTGAAAAATATAACCCTTCCCTAGTCTATTATAAAGATAAATTTATGGAAAGTAATGAAGAAGATATCACTTACAAAATAGTAAATGAACAATTAAAAAGTGAAACTTTAGTCTACGGTTTAAAACTAGATAACAATTTATATGCATTTTTAAATACATCAATCGATCCAATTGACTCCACTATTTTAATTCTAAAAAATCAATTAATTATAGTAACAATTATTGTGCTAATCTTATCGTTTGTTATTGGTTTTTATATCTCTAAAAAAATTTCTAATCCCATCACTTCATTAAATAGATCGGCAAAAAGATTAGCCAGTGGAGATTATGATGTTAAATTTGAAAATGAAAGTGATATTGAAGAAATAGATGAGTTAGCTAACACATTAAATTCGGCTCGTGATGCTTTATCTAAAAATGATGAATTAAGACGTGAATTAATGGCTAATGTATCTCATGATTTAAAAACACCACTTACCATGATTAAAGCCTATGCTGAAATGGTTAAAGACATTACTTATAAAGATAAAGATAAACGTGAAGAAAATTTAAATGTGATTATTGAAGAAGTAGATCGATTAAATCTTTTAGTTGGTGACATCTTAGATTTATCCAAAATGCAATCTAATATTGCTACTTTAAATAAAGAAGAATTTGATTTAGTTGAATTAATTAATACTATTTTAAATCGTTATAAGATATATACGATAACTGAAAATTATATTTTCAATTTTACTACGAATAAAAAACAAATTATGATCTATGCCGATAAAAAGAAAATGGAACAAGTAATTTATAATTTAATTAATAATGCTATTAATTATACTGGTGCAGATAACACTGTTACTATTAAAGTAACCGATTATAAGAAAAATACCAAAGTAGAAATTATCGATACTGGGAAAGGAATCAAAAAAGAAGAACTCGATAAAATCTGGGATAAATATTATAAAAGTGATAAAACTCATAAACGTAACATGATAGGAACTGGTATTGGATTATCTATTGTTAAAAATATATTTGTTCTACATGATTATGAATATGGAGTAATATCAAAAAAAGACAAAGGATCTAATTTCTATTTCTATATAAAAAAAGATATAAAGAAAGAAGCAACAAAAAAGGATGTTAAATAAACATTCTTTTATTTTCTTAAATCTTCTTCTTTGATTAAAAATAATTTCTTATTACGGTAAAAAGCATAAAAAATATTTTCTAATTTATTTGCTCTTTTGTATTAAATATTTTTTTTATCTTCCCTCTCGAATTTTCAACTTTATATTTTCATATTAAATCTTTTCTATTTAACATCTCTTATATAATTTTTTGCCTTTGAAGTCATATTTATTTTGATTTCTTTTTAGCCATCTTATATATATTATTTCTCATTTTTTAACTTTCCAGAATCTAGTTTATATATAACATCGCACAAATTGTTAATATCTTCTTTAATATGAGTAGCGATAATTACAATTTTCCCTTCTTCTTTCTTTTCTATCAACAGTTTTCTTACCATAATAGTACTCTTATCATCAAGGCCATTAAATGGTTCATCAAATATCATTATATCTGGATTCTCCATAAGAACTTGAGCTATTCCAACTTTTTGTTTCATTCCTAAAGAGTATTTACCAAATTTTTTATCTTTTTCCGAATAAAGGTCAACCTGTTTTAAAACTTTTTCTATATCTTTTTTTTCTATTTTATTTTGAATAGATGCTAATAACTCGAGATTTTCATATCCCGATAAATCATTTAAATAATTTAAACTGTCAAACATCGCTCTTGTATTTTTAGGAAAAGTTTTTTTCTTATATATGTTTTCTCCATTTACTATCACTTCCCCACTATCAGGAACAATAAATCCACATATCATCTTCAAAAGAATAGTCTTTCCGGAACCGTTTCTTCCAGTTATACCATATATATGTCCTCCCTCAAAATCCAATGTTATACCATCTAAAATAATTTCGTTTTTAATTTTTTTTGATACATTTTTAATTTTTATATTCATATAAACACCTCCTATTTAAATATCCCACCCAATACAATAATAAATTGACAAACAACAATAATAGTACACCATCGCTCGAGTTATAACTATCCATAATATATATCATTGAAAAGTAATCAACAAAAAAAGGCAAAACAAATAACAAGCAAATTATTAAAATGGATTTATTCTCAAATAACTCATACAAAACAAACGTTACACTACCAATATAAATATTTTTTAGCAACAATAATACTATATACCATGAATCAAAAACTATATTTTCAAATATAATATTACAAGCAAATACAAAAAATAATGTATATAATACTAATAATAAACAGTTTTCTAAATAAATATGTGTATATATTTTTTTTAATTTATCTCGCAAAATTAAATCATATATAATTTTTTTGTATTTAACTATTAAATTTAAACTTAAACATGCCATAGTAGCATTAGAAACTAACGAAAGTGATATTCCTATTAAACTACGATTAGTTTTGGTAAGTCCACTTAGAATAAATCTATAATCTCCGCTACCTATTTCATTGTGGAAATATACAGCAAATGATATATAAAAAAGAAACATATAAATTAAAATTATAACTTTACTTCTATCTAATTTAATAGAATTTAATAATTTATATTTTAAAGACATAAATTTCATAATAAAATCCCCAAATCTATTTTCATATATCGTTTGAAAAGTACTACCATTAAAATCGAAAAATTAAATACAAAGAAAATAATATTTGAAAAAATATAATAATAAATATCATTACATAAGTCAAACCCATAAAATTGAAATCCTAAATTAAACATATCAACAATACTTAATCCGATCGGATATAATCGATCAGCAAAATAAATTATAATCAAAAGCAAAAATAAAATAATTAATCCAAATCCTTTATTATCCTTTTTAACTAATAATATATACGCTAAAGTTCCAATCACTAAAAGATTTAAAAAAGTTCTTACTAAACTTGCAATCAGTACAATCAAATCATTTACATTATATCCTAAGTTGTTAGAAATTATAAAGTCAGAATGATTTGTAAGATTAACACATATTAATTCAATTAAAATAAATTGCACATAAAGTAAAATCGTAGATAAAAATAATTGCATCAATGTTTTTATTAAATATTCTTTTCTACTTTTTACTCTTAACAAATACAAATAATCATTATTCATGTATTTAATAACAAAATACCATAAGAAGATAAAACTAGGATATAAAAAAATAGTTAAAAAGATTTTATTATTTGTTGTAGCTAAAAGAATATTTAAATATGAATCTCCAGAAAAAGAAGTAGTAAATGCAATACATCCAAGAACAATATAACCCAATATGACATAATACTCCTTTTTAGAAGTGATCATTTTTAATATCTTAGTATTCAAAATCCATCACCACTTTTTCTTTATTTCTATATAGCATAATGACAATTATGAATGAAGTTAAGAATAATATTATCAATATTATCAAATTAAAATTTATGTAATATCCACCAAGATAACCATGGTATATATTAAAATTTTCCATGTACTTATTCATATATGGATCTACAAAATAAGAAGAAAATGTAAATAACGCTGAAATAATATAGTTTAAAATATTTAAACCTATAAATGTTAAAATCATAGTTATACTATAGCGTTTTACCAATCTATAAATTATCAATGCCATGTTCATTATAAAAGCAATAAATAATATCAATAAAAGATGAGATATCAACACATGATAATAAGGACTATAAACTTTATTATAAGTAAAACCTGAAAATAAATCAGCATATTGTATATTCGTTATTTCCCCTTTAAATAAAATACATCCGATTAAAAATATAAAAATAGAACAAAAAACAAATGGTATTAATGCTTTCAAATAAGCTTTACATAATTCTGTTACAAAATATATTTTATATTCTTTTCTCATTAAATAACTTTTCAAATAACTTCCCTTTGTTTTTTTAGAAAAATCAAGAAGTGAGATAAAACAAATAAGAATTGGAAGTAAGAACATAATAATAGTTGCTATTCCATCATGAAAAGAAAAATTCCAAAACGAAAATCTATTTACATCCGCTAAAAACAAATATCCTTCACTATTAATATTACTAAAAAAAATATAACAATTTATACCATAAAAAATTAATATTAGTAAATATATAAACAAAACTTTTTTATTTGTTTTCAACACATAACACCTCCACATACTAAAATACTGGAGAAAGAGAATTATTTATATATTAATTATTATAAAATCCCCATTTGGCACTTAAACTCGTTGACTTTGTATAATACCATCTAGAATCAATAGTTAACTCATACTGATATTCATCTGTTGGAAATCCCCATGTTATTCCTTCAGCTAACTTTGTATCTTTTCCATTTTCTAGAATTTTCCAACCACTGGATGCAGTTACACCGGGCTTAGTTCTCTTTAAAATAACATCCAAAGTATCCCCAGAAGGACTAATTGATACCTCTTCCATACCTTGTCCAGTATATCCAGCATCCTGTAAATCTATGCCACTTTTATAATAAGTTTTACTTCCATTAAAGGCAGGTATTGAAGCGTTAGATATTGTATAAAAATTTTTAAAATCCTTAAGTGCAAAAACATTAGCAGATGATGTTATTAAAGTTATTGCAAACAAAAATATCAAATATTTACTTACTCTCATTAATTCACCTCCATTATAATTTCTCTCCCCAGATAACGGCATTATAGCATAAAAAAAGAGCATTTATTAAAAATCACGATAATAGGCAAAATAATGATTGTTTTCTGCTAAAATCGATAAAAAACAACATATTAATTCATTCTTGCTATTAATATTAAACTTTTAGATATTATATATTTAATAAACATTCTTTTATTTTCTTAAATCTTCTTCTTTGATTAAAAATAATTTCTTATTACGGTAAAAGGCATAAAAAATATCTTCTAATGATACATTTTCTTTTTTTAATTGATTTGTTAACCATTCTTCAGTCTTATTGATTTGTCTTAAGGTATCTTGATCAATTTCTCCATCCAAAATAAGAGGCATAGGATATTCTCCAAATAATTTATTATCTTTTTTAAAAACAGATAACTTACCACTAGTTTCTAATACAGCATAATCTACTTCTTCAATACTACGAATATGTTTTTCTCTTAATTGAGTTAATAAATCATCAATATTATAACGTTGTTCTACCATTTCTCTAAAATTAATTTTCCCCTTATTGATAATTACAGAGGGATTGCCATCAAACAAATTTCGTATCTTAGAATTCTTTAAAGATACATAAGACATTCCAATTTGTACCATTACCAATAAAGCAATTGGTAGGATTGATAAAAATATACTTTCCTCTCGATTATCAATAGACATAGCTGCAAGTTCTGCTATTAAAATTGATACAATTAAATCAACCATTCCTAACTGTCCTATTTCTCTTTTCCCCATAAAACGATAAATAATAGTAATAATAATATAAAATAACACCGTTCTAAATAATACAATTAAATAGTCCATAGTACTCCTCCTAAATTTATTATGATTAATTGCATATTTTTTTATACAAAACATAATTTTTATTAGGAAGTGAGAATATGTTTATTATAAAATATTTAAAAAGTATCGCTTATATTTTAGCATCTGTTTTACTATTTTCGATTTTGCTAGGTACTTTTAGTTATTTTAATATTTTAAATAATAATGTAATTAAAATTTTTGAATTAATTGCTATTATCATATCTATGTTTATAGGAGGATTTTATCTAGGAAGACTAAGCAATAAAAAAGGATTTCTAGAAGGAATAAAAATAGGCGTTGTCATGATTGTTATTTTATTTCTTTTTGGTTATTTAGGATTCAATATATCTTTTTCTCTTAATTTATTCGTCTTTTATCTTTTAATTTTAATATCTTCTGTTTTAGGTAGTATTATTGGAATAAATAAAAAAAGCTCTAATTAATTTAGAGCTTTTGTTGCTTCTCTATCTACATTTACTTTTAACGTTTCCAAAATAATTCTAATTCCGTATTGATTTTCTGAAGTTGCACGACCAATCCCTGGGGAAATAGTAATGACCCATCCAGGAACATTATCAGTAGTCCAGAATGTACCATCTCCACCATTCGTAAGATAAGTTACTTGATGTCCTACTCCAGTACATTGATTCGTTTCAATAGAACAATTAAAGTCATTAGCTTTTGGCATTCTAATAGTAGTACCACTCATGGTAAGTCCTGCTTCTGTTAGCTTTACTCTAGTAGCAGCTATAATAGATTGAGAGACACTATAGATATCCGCACTAGAATTATAACTGGTTACACTCTGATCTCTATGGAATCTAACTGTTGGGCTAACTTTGCTATTGCTTTGTAGTCCATAATTGCTAGAATTTGTATCCATATGATAATAGCTTAATAGCGATAACATCTCATTATTTTCATCACTTTCTTTAGTTACATACCACTTACTACCATCTTTTAATTGAACAATATCCCCTGCTTCATAAGGGACCATACAAATCTCCACTTTAATAATATTATCTGAATGTTCCTTATATTTAATAACCAAAGAATCCGTCTCAATTACATTACTAGAATTCATAATATCATTCATTGATACTACATTATTTCTAATCATATCATCATCCGAAGTAATAGAATCTGCATCTAATGCTTTATCATCGATCATTGGAATAGCAAAACCAGTTTCATCTAAAGCAACCGCATAATAATGAAAATTATCTCCATCAAAATAAGCTAAAACATAAGATTTATCTGCTATATAAGGTGCATATGGAGACTTTGTTTTAGCAGTACTTTTTTCTAAATTAGCTTCTGAAAACGGAACAATAATCCCTTCGTTTTTCCCAAGATTAAAAGGATATTCCATATTGTTTAACGAAGTAGAAACTGCTCCTATAATTGATTTTACTGTACTAGCATAAGTATCTTTTCTAGATTCATCAATATATCTACTAACTGCTGGTATAGCTAATAGTAATAACACTCCTAAAATAATAATAACTGCCAATAATTCAATTAAAGTGAACCCTTTTTTATTAACTTTCTTTTTCATATTATCAATCCTATCTTATAAATTAATTTTACTATCAGGATCTTTTTTTGTCAATTCATTACTTTGTATCTTTTCTTGTATATTTATTAATAAACTGATTACGATATTCTAACACTTTATTTTCTTTAATGGCATCTCTTAATTCTTCTGTTAATTTAGTTAAAAATCTAGTATTATGAATAGATAATAATCTACCACCTAATAATTCATCATTAGTAATTAAATGTCTTATATATGCTTTCGTAAAATTTTTACAAGTATAACAATCACAATCCGCTTCAATAGGAGTAAAATCTTCTCTAAATTTTAGATTTCTTAAATTTATTTTACCACATCTCGTAAAAGCATTTCCATGTCTCGCAATTCTAGTTGATAAAACACAATCAAATAAGTCTACTCCTCGTATCACTCCCTCAATAATATCAATGGGATCCCCTACTCCCATTAAATATCTAACTTTATCTTCAGGTAAATATTTAGTAGAATAGTCAATCATTTTATACATGGTATCTTTATCTTCCCCAACGCTAGTTCCGCCAATGGAATAACCGTCAAACCCTATTCTTACTGTCTCTAAAGCACTTTTCTTTCGTAAATCTTCGAACTCTCCACCTTGAACTATTCCAAATAAACTTTGTCTTGGATTCGCATGAACATTTTTTCCTCTTTCAGCCCATCTAAGAGTTCTTTCAATACTTTTCTCCATATATTCATGACTAACTGGATATGGTGGGCATTCATCAAAACTCATTGCAATATCACTATCCAATAAATTTTGAATTCTAATAGATTCCTCCGGCGTTAGAAATAAACTAGAGCCATCAATATGACTTTTAAAGTGTACTCCTTCTTCAGTAATATCTTTAGGTTTAGCTAAAGAAAATACCTGAAATCCTCCAGAATCTGTTAAAATAGGTCCTTTATAATTCATAAATTTATGAAGTCCTCCAGCTTTATCAATTAACTCTGGACCTGGTCTTAACCATAAGTGGTAGGTATTTGCTAAAATAATTCCAGCATGAGCATCATATAACTCTTCTGGAGTTAATAATTTTACCGTCGCTTTCGTTCCTACTGGCATAAACATAGGGGTCTCATAGGTACCATAATTCGTTTCTATCGTTCCATATCTTGCTAACGATTTTTCATCTTTATGTATTAAATTATATTTTACTTTCATCATATCAACCTCTTTGCTACGTAGAATTATATCATATCTAAGCCAAGAAAAAAAGATTAATGATATAATCTTTCCATTTCTCTATTCATCAGTCTTTATCACACTTATAACCGGACAGTTTTTGAAAAAACAAAAAAACAACTTATTTTTTAGTAAGTTGTTTTGATTTAATATCTTGCAATTCGAACCTATATTCCTGTTTGACATCAGGATATTTATTTCTATCTACTTTCTCTACAAACATAGAATAAGGCCTAGCATATAACTTATTATCGCCATATAAAGCACGATAAATTACTAACTTTTCACCCGTTTCACTATGAGTTGCAGTATCAAGAACTAAATAATAATCTCCTTTAAAATGTCGATATATATGATTAATTTTTACTTCCATATTTTCACTTCCTACACGCATTAATAAATGCTTGAAATAATTTTTGGCTAGGATTAGTATCCATTAAATTTTCAGGATGCCATTGCACTCCTATTGCAAATTTTTTATCTTTGATCTCTATTGCTTCTATAATATTTCCACTAAACCCTACAGCAGTAAATAATCCAACATCAGTTATTTTATAACGATGACGACTATTTACATAAAATTCTTCTTCACTAATAATATCATATAATCTAGAACTTTTATCTAGTTTAACTGTATGAACTTGATTATCACCAGGTTTAGCATGGCTAAACTTATTATCCGTGAATTCTAATGTATCGTGATGAATAGAAGTTGCTAATAACTGCATTCCTAAACATATCCCTAAAATAGGAATATTATTCTCTAAACAGTAATTAGTTATAAACTTATCATACTCATATCTTCTAGTCCCACCTGGCATTAAAATTCCATCACACATACGAATTTCTTTTATCAATATCTCTATCTCTTCTTGAGTGAGTTTATCTATTTCTTTAGGCAACTTATTTTCATAATCAACAAGTTGTGGAGGTAAAATACCAATAGGTATACCTCCACTTAAAATTATTGCTTTACGATAATCTTCCGCTATACTTAGATGACATACTTTTACTTCTTCATCTAATAATGGTCTAGTAATAATACCTATTACTGGCTTACGATTCACTTGTTGCATCCTCTATTTTCCAATTGTCCATACTACCTAAATCATAAACATTGGTATAACCAAGTTCAATAATCTTAATAGCGGCTTCTTTACTTCTTTCTCCTGACTCACAATAAACAATAATATTATCTAATTCATCAATGGTTACTGCTTTAATAGTTGCTTCACTTATCGTATCTAAAGGTACATTAATAGCCTCTTCAATATGGCTTTTTTCATACTCTTCATAACTACGAACATCAATTAATAATGCTTGGGAACTATCTACAAATTCTTTCGCTGTCTCATAATCAATTGTTTTGTATAAAGCTTCTCCATCAATTTTTTCATTACCACACCCTACTAGCAATAGTGCAGCTAATACTACTAATAATATTTTTTTCATTTTTTATTCCTCCTATTTCATTATTATTTCTTTCTCTAATTTAACTTGTCGATATTTAACTCCACAAGTATCAAACATAATCTTAGAAGCAATAACACTGTCTGTTTCGCTATATTTATCTGTTAAATATATTACCTCTTTTATCCCGCATTGAATAATGGCTTTAGCACATTCATTGCAGGGAAACAAATCTACATATATTTTAGAATTTTCTAATTCTCTTCTTCCTCCCCTAAAATTTAATATGGCATTCAATTCCGCATGACATACATACAAATATTTAGTATCTAAAGGATTCCCTTCTCGATCCCAAGGAAAAGAAGAATCAGCATATCCATTGGGTGTCCCATTATATCCAATAGACAAAATTCTATTATCACTAGATACAATACACGCTCCTACTTGAGTATTAGGATCTTTACTACGCATTGCTGTTAATTTAGCAATCGCCATAAAATATTCATCCCAAGTTAAATAGTCTTTTCGACTTTTATCTAATACAGTTCCCATCTGGTTCATAAAAACCTCCTAACTACTTATTATTTTTAGCTAAATAATATTTTAAGAAATCTTTTATAACTGTTCGTCTTAATTTATCTTTAAAAGTAATATTTGGAAAATATTGATATATTTTTCTTTTTTTCAATTCTTTTATGTAATCTTTAACATCATTACCTTCTAATAATTTAGTTTTTGCTACAATATTAAGTAACAAATGATTTAATAACAGATCTTTGTTGCTTTTTGCAATACTAGAATCTTTTTCTAATATGTCTACATAATTATCAAAATGAAATAAAGTATCATAAACTTTTCTTAAATTCTGCTTACGATTATAAGAATTAATGATACTACCATCACGCTGAACATAATTATATCCAACATAATCAATAGATGAAATATTATGAGCTTTCATTAATATTAAATGTGTTAAGCCTAAATCTTCATGAATTCTTCCCTTTGCATATTTAAATTTATTTCTTACAAAAAACTCTTTTCGATAGGCATATCCCCAGGCTACATCCACATAAACATTTTTTAATAATAGTGGATAAGCTTCTATAGATGGTAAATTAGAAAATACTAAATAACCAGGTTGTTCATAAACACAATAGTTTTCATCAACTAATCTTAATTGATATCTAACTACCTCTATATCTCTACTACGTTCAAATTCAAGATTGATATTCAAAAGTAAATCCGGATTTACGTAATCATCTCCATCTATAAAAATAATAATATCTCCTGTCGCTTGTTCTACGCCATAATTTCTAGCATCACTAAGTCCACCATTTTCTTTAGTATACACTTTAAAACGTTTATCTTTTTTAGTGTATTTTTCAATAATATCCATACTATGATCTGGACTTCCATCATTCACAATAATGACTTCGTATTTTTCATAACTTTGATCCATAATGCTTTTTAAGCAACGATCAATATATTTTTCAACGTTATACACCGGTATAATAATACTATATTTCATCTATCCACCTCATAGTCATTATAACATACTTTATTTAGTTTTAGGTATATTTTGACGAGTATTAAATTTTTTATATATTAATTTGACATCTCTATAAGTAAATTCATCTAGCGTTTCTATACTTAATTGTCTTTGATAAAAAGGATCAAATTCTATTGCTTTTAATAATTCTGTTTGATCTTGCCCTTCTAAATCTTTGGCCATTTCTAAAAACATACGGTATTTACGTAATTCATTTAAAGTTTTACTTCTTCTTTTCCATAAAGTTACTGTTGGTAATAAAACTGCTGTAGATAAAAGTGCTAAAAGCATTTTAGAATCACTAGTAAAGTAAACTGTTCCTATCATAGAAGCAATAGCAAAACCTTTATTAATATCTCTACTTTTTTCAAGATAGCATTCTTTTATTTTATTATTTCTATCTGTAGCTTGTTTTAACATTAATTTTTGTATTTTCTTATCTTCCTCATCATTATAACAAGTATAATCACTACTACTACCATCTAAATATTCAATATGATAAGAATATCCGTCTTTTTTATATTTTTTTATTATTTCACTTAAATCTGCACCATAATAAGTAAAATTCATTTATATTCCCCCTTTTCTAATGTTGTTATTATAACGCAATTTGTTATGATTGTCGACATAAACTAAGAAATAATTTCATATTCTCTAATAGGAGGTACCTATGGTTTATCAAAGCAATAACAAATATCCCCTTCCTAAAGTAGAACGTCCTAATTTAGAATATGCCAAAATACTACTAGACGATTTTTCAGGAATAATAAGTGAAAATACAGCTATTAATTTATATTTATATCAAAGTCTATCTACTAATAATACTAATCCTTCTTTTGCAAAAATTATAAAAGAAATATCAGAAGTAGAAATGCATCACTTATATTTATTAGGAGAAACTATTGTTTTATTGGGGGGAAATCCTATTTATGGCAGTTTTGGAAAAGATAATATATTAAGATTATGGACTAGTTCTAATGTTAATTACACAACAAATCTTAAAGAAATGCTAGAAGCGGATATTATATCTGAACAAATGGCTATTAATCACTACCAAGAACAATTAAAAATAATTAAAGATCGCTATATTCAAGATTTAATCAAAAGAATCTTGGAAGATGAATTTATTCATTTAAGTATCTTTAAAGAATTATATAAAAAGAACTTCATATTAAGATAATTGAAGTTCTTTTATTAAAGGCTAGAAGGACCATCTTTATTTTCATTAGTATCACAGTCTAAACATATTTTACTAATCAACCAATTATACTTATCAAGAAGGCTCTGTTCATCAAAAATAATATTTTCTCCTTCTACTTGCCAATGATCTTTCTCTTGTTGTAAAAAATCCAAAATTTCTATTACCACATCGATCGATTCATTAAATGATCTATCTTCTTTGATCACATCTTCAATGATTAATTTTAAGGAATAAACATATTCTCTATAAATCTCACTATAATAATCATCTAACTGATAACGTTCTATATTATCTCTAATTGCTTCCTCAGAAACGATTTCTAACATTTGTTCATTTAATTCTTGCCGTTTTATTTTAAGGTGATTCAATTCTTTTCTAGTATTGATAAATTCTGGTCCATCTTTTACATAATTATCAGCACTTAAACTATTAGAAATAATAGGATTACCATACTCATTAATGACTTTATCTACTAATTTATAAAAATCTTGATAATTTGTTTTAATTAATCTTTCTACTTTAGCACAATCTCCTGTAGTTTCTATAGTCATATCGATTTTTTCTTCATTAGCAAGATTATTAACAATAGTATCTAATTTACTCTCCATCTTTAATTGATCATATACTGCATATGCAATTATTCCAGTAAATAATGCTATAAGCACTGCTACCACGATCAAAGTTATTTTTAAAGCCTTCTTCATAATACACCACCTTATTATACTTACACTAATATTATACCGAAAATAATAAAAATATACAATTGAACATAATATATAAATTTTTATTTAACAAAAAAGTATTATGTGTTATAATCTAGATATGTCCTCATAGCTCAGCAGGATAGAGCAATCCCCTCCTAAGGGATAGATATGGGTTCGAGTCCTATTGGGGACACCATATAAATGGAAACCAAAAGTTACGAGAAAAAATAAAACTACTTTCAGTCTAAATTGAAGTAGTTTTATTTTATAATAATTCCAAATAGTTGCATTATAATAACTGCTATTATAAACGGAATAATGTAGATTAAAATAAACAATAGTGATGTTTTTTCTTCGTAATGAAATAATTTATTAGAATTATTTACATAATACAAAGTGATTTCTAAAGGTGGATTTTTTTTACTCAAATATTTATATGTTCTAGATTCCCCATTTACTATATATTTATATTTAGCATGATACCAAGAATGAACATCATACCCTATAGTATCATCATCATAGGAAGATACTCTATAAGCTTTTATAATATGATTTAACCTAATAGCTTTTTGCATTTTCTTTTTATTAGGATCAAAAGTTAATATACCTTTTTTTATTAATATAATTTCGATAGTAAATACAATAACTACTATTAATATACATATTACATAGGATGGTTCTATATGAATATTAGAAATTAAATCTTTAAATTTTTCAAAAGCATCCATATATATTATCTATTGATTAAAAACTTATTTATATAATTATTAAAATCTTGAACAGTTGTAAATTTAGTATTTGAATAATTAGTTATTTTTAATATCTGAGTTATATTATCTTCTTTCATACCTAAAAAATCTACCCCATCTTCATTAAAATATGTAACATTGGAATCTAATTCTTCTTCCCATGCAATATTATTATAATGTCTATCCGCATTATACTCTAAATTAATAAAATCCGAAACATCAGGTAAAGTAAACGTTACTGAACCGTCTAAATAATCATTATTAGAATTTAATACTCCATATATCAAATTCACATCTTTAATTTGTTTATTTAATGCCACTGGCACATTCATTATTTTATCATAAATATATGGTTCTTTCCCATCATCTTCTGATAAACAAGTAAATAAATCTTTAAATTCTTCTAGTAATTTTGAAATTTTATCTTCTTTATTTGAATCCAGTGGACTACTATAGTAAGCATAGTATACTCTAGTACCTATAATTTTAGCAAAATAATACTCATAAGTAGTTACAGTTGCTTTATTCGTCCAAGAAGCAAATACATATTCCTCATTGGAGTCAATAATATTAACGTCTTCCACTGTCCATTTAGTGTTATCCGTTAAAATACCTTGTTTAAAATTAGTTTCAAATTCTTCTAAAGTTGTAGCATTACTCTCTCCTAAATACATTACCCCTAATGATTTATCGATATCTTGTTCATAATTAAATTTAGGATTCATAGCATCGTTATAAATACTCTTATCTCTCATTATAGAGTCAAAAGTTGTTTTCTCATTTGCTTCAAATATAAGCGTTGTTTCATTGACAGGAAATGCAAATTTACTTATTGCTTCTTTAAAAGTATAAGTATCCTGAAGTTCCCTACTATCGTCATAATAAATAACTTTAGTACTCTCATTACCGTTATTTACATCATTTGGATCATTATCTACCGATTCTTTATTATGCATCATCATAAATGCTCCCACTCCTATAATAGCTACTCCTATTACCGTCAAAAGAACTAGTAATATATTTTTTGACTTTGATACTTTAGTATCCATTTTGCTCCCTACCTTTCTATGGTTCATTCTAACATATAATATTCAAAGTGTAAATATGAAGGCATAATAAAAAAACAAACTCGAAAGTTTGCTATCTCAAATAATTAATAAGAATTAACATTAAAAAGTTTGTCGCAATTTTAAAGTGCTTTTGGTTGACATAAAAAGCTTCTATCACAGCAACTACATTATCCACCATATCTACAATCCAACTTTCTAAATATCTTGGTGCTTTCAACGATATTGGGAACATATGTGATTCAATAATATTCGCTTCTTTTTCAGATAAATCAAAATATCTTTTAGCATTAGCCAAAGCATATTTAGGATGATTGATTAACACGTCTAATCTCTTTGTTCTATCAATATCACTATTATCTACAAAGAAAAAATCGTGTAATAGTCCTGCTCTAGCTACACCTTTATAATCTAATTTTAATAATTTAGTTAGTTTATATGCATAATAAGAAACTCTCATCGAATGATCAAATCGATTTAATCCATGATGAACAATTTCTTTTGTTTTATTAAATTCTTCGTGCTCAAGTATATCGCTTACTAAATTTATATATTCTTGATCTTCATATTTATTTTTATTGCTCATTAACCATACACCTCTAGCCACATAAAGACATGATACCATATATTGAAAAAAAATGCAAACATTTTAAAAAAAGAGGACTTATTTGTCCTCAATCTATATAAACGCCAAACGTTAGCGTCCTACTATATATTATGGACAAAACGTTAAAATAGTTACTTTTTTTTCAAATTCAAACTTAACTAATTAATACTAATAATTTATATGTTTTTATATTCGTTCATATTCCTTAGCAGTTATTCTTTTATCCCTATAATATTCTATTATATTCTTATTATTCCTATTGTCTTATCTTGATTTCCTTTTTTATTTTATATTTATTTTTTATCCTTTCTATGGATTACAAGTATCTATTTTTAATTTATTATTTTTAATCTTAAACATAATACTACCATCTTGATCTGTCCTATATATTTTTGAACTATCTAAAATATTTAACACTTCTTTATTTGGATGTCCATACCTATTATTTTTTTCAACACTAATTATTGAGTATTTAGGATTAATCTCATCAATAAAGTTCTCACTACTGCTTGTCCTACTACCATGATGGCCAACTTTTAAGAAATCTATATCTTTTAAATTATGCATTTCTAATATATCTTTTTCTCTTTCAATACCCGCATCTCCCATCAATAAGAATTTATAATTAAGTTGAAATAAATAACACTACTATTATCATTTTCGTTATCATACTCTTTTGTATTTAAAAATTGTAGTTTATATTTATCTATATTTAACTCTTTAATACATGAATAATATTTTATATTTTTCTTTTCTAAAACTTCGATTAATTCTTTTTCTAAATCATTATATTTCCCACAATTGAATATTACATTTTCTACCTTAAAATTTTCTACTAAATTAATTGCTTCCCCCATATGGTCATAATAGCAATATGTGGTGACATACGTTTATGCATATGGCTTTTTAAGTAAAGAAAAAGAACTATTTAAAGTTCTTAATAAAAAAATAATACCTACATCTATTTTTTAGTTTCTAAATCTTTATAATGATTTTTTAGTTCTTAAATCTTCATAACTGTCCATAGAAACATTAGATAATTCTATTGCTTTTCTAACTCTATTATATTTTTCAATATCAATTCCTTGACTATCAATAAACTTAATATCTAATAAATCTTTTTCTCTTCTATATTGTTCTTTTTCTCCTTTAATCAACTCAGGGCTTTGACAATATGTTTTAACCCCATCTATATCAATTTCAACAATCAAATCAGTTAGTTCTTGGAAAGGAATCATTTCTATTCCGGCTATCTCTTTATTTGGGCTAAAACTTTTTCTAACTAAATTCCCATTGTCAATAGACATTGGTTCAAATTCAACATATACCCCATCAATAAATAGTTTCAACCCATAGTCATCGCCTAAACCTAAATTCAATGAATCAAGTTCAGATATATATAAATTATTTTGTTTAGCTAATTCTCTAATAATATTGATATATTCATCGTCCATCAAGATATCTATATCAGAATGGTTTCTATTTGATTCTTTATTATAATACATATATGGTACAGAGCCACCAAATAGACACATATGTTGTCCTAGTGGTTCTATTGAACTAATTTTTTTCACAACAGCTTTTATACTTTGTAGACTTGCCATAATCATCACCTATAATTATTATATCACACTATTTTATAATTTTAGTTTCTTTTTCTAATTCTTTTAAACTTTTATCTGGTGTTGATAAATCTTCTGGCATTGTGCCTCCTAATCTTTTAACGCTATTTCTTACTTCTCTACCAACTTCATAATGAACTGAATTTGCAGTATATTCATTATCTACATTATTTCTTTTTAATTTAGAATCTGTGGGTGTAATTCTAAATATATTATCAACTAGTTCTTCACTACCCATATTATCTAATATGTCTTCTCTATATCTAAGCTTCTTTCTTTTAAAAATATCATCTGCTGTTTTACCATTATAAAGTCCTTTATATTCAGCATTATGAAATCTAGCTAAATCTTTTACTCCACTTTTAATTGCAGTTTGATTTAAATTATAATTGCCTTTTCTCGCTTGATTTCTTCTATATAATCTTTTTTCATCTTCTGTAAGCTCATTATATTCTTTTTCAGAAAGTTCTTGCCTTCTTGTTTGAATAGCAAAATATGTTTGACCCAGAGCTATAATTCCTTCTTTTAGATTACCATTCATTACAATTAAATAACAAGCATATCTAAACAATTTGTAATCTATTACTTTTCTTTGAGTTTTAGAAGCTATGCCAACCATTTTGCGATACAACGCAAAATGGTCATCTACATTATATTTACTTTTTTTACAAGATATTTTAGCTCTTTCTATTAATTCATTTATACTTCTCCATTGGCTATATCCCAAAATTTTGTACAATTCTCTAGCTAACCAATATTCGTTTCCAAATTCATCTATATGTTTAATATCTTCAAATACTTTTTCAGTATATTCTTTTATTTCATTCACTTTATAAATCTCCTTTCTATGGACTACAAGTATCTATTTTTAATTTATTATTTTTAATCTTAAACATAATACTACCATCTTGATCTGTCCTATATATTTTTGAACTATCTAAGATATTTAACACTTCTTTATTTGGATGTTCATACCTATTATTTTTTCCAACACTAATTATTGAGTATTTAGGATTAATCTCATCAATAAATTCTTTACTACTACTTGTTTTAGATCTATGATGTCCTACTTTTAGCACATCTATATTTGATATATTGTATTTATTTATTATATCTTTTTCTTTCTCTATTCCAGCATCTCCCATGAATAGGAATTTATGATTATTTAGTTCAGTATAAATAACACTTGAATTATCATTTTCATTGTCATAGTCTTTATTATTTAAAAAATGTAATTTATTATCATCAATATTTAATTCTTTAATACATGAATAATATAAGATTTTCTTTTTATTTAGAACTTTAATCAACTCTTGTTCAAGTTCATTAAATTCTCCACAATTAAATATAACTTTCTCTACATCGAAATTCTCTACTAAATTAATTGCTTCACCCATATGATCATAATCTCCATGTGCTGATTAAAGGTTAGTAAGTTGAAATAAAACCTTTATTTATAAAGAAAAAACTGCAATTTTAATAAAATGCAGTTCAAATATTTATTTTTTCTTACGATTTTTATTTTCTAAATACACCTGTCTTGTAAGATAATATTGATAATCCTCTACAAGTTCATCTACATATGTATATTCAACCATCTTTATTTTATCCAATCTAACAAATCCAAATTTTTCCATTATCATCCATGAAGCAGGATTTTATATTGCAGCCCCTGTTCTTATTTCATCTATTTCACATTCATTCAAATAATATATTATCTCATTTATATTTTTAAGCGATAAAACTTCACGATAATGGCTCCAACTCAATTTTGACCACATTGTGGTCAATTTTCCATTACTAAATATTTCATAGAATTTTCTCATTCTATATAAAGTTCTATAATTATACTTTCTTCCTACTTCAACCATAAGTTTTTCGGAATAATTGTTAATTATATTTTTGCCATATTCCTTTCCTGCCTTACTTAAAAGTTCTCCCATTTCAAAATATGCACTAACTTTATTTTTATCTTTTGCATAATCTCTAGCTCTATCATATATTTCTACCTTTAAAGCTTTTTCTTTCAATTCAATATAATATTTATCTTCCATTTCTACTCCTTTCTATGGCGCACATGTTTCTATCTGTAATTTATTATTTTTAATCTTGAACATAATACTTCCATATTGATCTGTTCTATATATTTTTGAATCTTCTAAATTATTCAAAACACTATCACTTGGATGACCATATCGATTATTTTTACCAACACTAATAATTGAATATCTAGGATTAATCTCATCTATAAAATTTTTTCCACTACTTGTCTTACTTCCATGATGTCCTACTTTTAAAACATTGATATCTTTTAGATTATATTTTTCTATTAAATCTTCTTCTACCTCTACTCCAGCATCTCCCATAAATAAAAATTTATGATTGTTTAGTTCGGTATAAATAACCGATGAATTATCATTCTCGTTTCCATAATCTTTATTATTTAAAAAATATAATTTATTCTCATCAATATTCAATTCTTTAATACAAGAATAATATGGTATTTTCTTTTTATCTAACGCTTTTATTAAATCTTGTTCTAAATCATTAAACTCACCACAATTAAATATAACTTTCTCTACTTTAAAATTATTAACTAAGTTAATTGTTTCACCCATATGATCGTAGTCTCCATGGGTCAAAATTAAATAGTCCAACCTTCTTATTCCCAAGGATTTTAGTAAAGGAAGTATTGTATTATCTGAAAGATTATTATTACTAGTTCGCTCTTCCCATTCTTCTTTCTCATAAGTTACTTTTCCACCAGTATCAATCAATAAAGATTTATTATTAGAATGAATTAATATACTATCTCCCTGCCCTACATCGATAAATATAATATAATTACTACTAAATATAAAATTATAATTATAATTATAATGAATACATAAAATAGCAATAAAAATAAGTAATATTTTTTTACTTTTATTCCATCTTTTCAAAATCATAACTATTATTATAAAATATAATCCAAATATAAGAATACTTGGTTTTTTAAAAATTAATATACTAGGAATACTTACACATAACCTAGTAAAAAATTCCATAACCATGATTAAGAAGGCTAAAATATTATCTAATATAGGAAATAAAAAAGTTAATAATGTTACAGGAAATAAAATAATATTCATAAAAGGAATAAAGAAAATATTATAAATGATACTTAAAATATTTATTTGATAAAAATTATATAAACAAATAGGAAGACTTACCAAAAAAGAAATAAAAGAAGTCATCAGTACTTTTTTTAAATACCCGCGTTGTGAATTAATTAAACAACTAAATAAAATTAAAATACAACTTATAATTGCTGAAAATTGAAATCCTACTTGAAAAATAATAAAAGGATTTAAAAAGAGAATTAAAGATATTCCTAAAATAAAGATATTTAAAGTTTTGATATTTAATTTTAAAATTTTATTGATAGATAATAAAATAAAAATAACTACTGCTCTTACTATGGAAGGAGAAAATCCAGTAATAAACATATAAAATAGAAGAAAAATAGTGACTATTAAATACCTTATTTTTTCTTCTGCTCTAATCTTTTTTAAAATAAATAATAAAATACCGGCAAAGACAGTAATATGCGTCCCAGAAATAGCAAATAAATGACTAATACCAATCTCTTGATACATACTTACTATATCTTTATCAATATATCTATCATCTCCTAATATTAATGCCATCAAATAAGGAGATGATTTTTCTATTTTTTCTATTCGATCTATAATGATATTTTTTAATTTATAAAGAACATTCTTATTATCTTTTATTTTATGGTAATTATCTATTTCTAATAAATAATAAATATGATTATAATACAAATATTCTTTATAATTGAATAAATTAGGAATCGTATTATTTTGGGCTTTTTTTAAATTTCCTTGTATATAAATAGTATCTCCTAATTCATAATTCTTAATAAAGTTCTTCTTTTCCTCGTAAGTATCAAAATAATAGCTAGCTTGTAATTCTTCTTTTCCTTCTAACTTTAAATTCAAATAATTCCCATCAATATAAATATCCGTAATAATACACTGAAACTTCGTATCTTCTATACTATAAATACTTGTTTTGGGAACACTCATATATATTAAAATATAAATAATAGATAAAAGAAATAATAAATAGAATACCTTATTATACTGTAATATAATCTTTAATTTTTTCAAAAGTTGATTCTCCAATACCAGAAATATTCATAATATCTTCTATTTTTTCAAAAGGTCCTTCTTTTTCACGATAACTAATAATACTTTCGGCTTTCGATTCTCCTATTCCTGGTAAAGTCATTAATAATTCTAGTGAAGCGGTATTTAATGATACTTTAGTATCTACTTCTATATTAGAATCTTCATTTTTGGTCTCATCTTCCCAGAGATTGATACAACTATCATTATCTATTACTCCATTATAATCAGTACATAATTCTTCTTCATTCTTACTCATTTCCAATATTTGATCAAAATGACTAACTTCTTCTTTCGTATAAATAACAATAACCATTTCATCTTCAATATATTTACTTAAATTATTTACAGTAGTATCTGCATTACTATTTAATCCTCCCGCCTTTTTTATCACATCAATTACTCTAGTACCCTCTTTTAATTCATAAACGCCTGGATTTTTAATAGCCCCTTTAATATCTACTTTATAATCTTTGTCTATTATCTCCTCTTCTTTTTCTTCTTCAACATTTTCTATTACCCGTTCTACTTCTTTTTCAGTATTCATAGTATTTATCTTATCATTCGTTAAATAATAAATACCAAAATTAGATAAAATAATTAAAAATAACAGAACACCTCCTATTACTAAATTTACTTTATACACTAAAACAAAATCTTTTATCTTATGATATAAATCCATGAAAAAAACCTCCCTAAGGAGATTATTAACTATTCATAGTTTTTTTCCTAACTTTTGGATAATTTTCTAGTATTATTCTCTATCGCCACTCTTTGAACAATCGTAAGTGCTACTACTAAACAGATGGTAAAACTTCCTCCATAAGATAAAAATGGTAAAGGTACTCCAGTCATAGGCATTAAGCCTAAAACTCCCATCAAATTGACTACAATATGCAAAAAAATATAAAATGCCACACCATAACACATAATAGCATTTCTATTATTATAACTATCATGGCCAATAATAATAATTCTAGCTAACAAAAATATATATAATAACAAAATAAAGATTCCAAACAACAATCCTAATTCTTCTACTATAATAGGAAAAATAAAATCAGTATGAGAATCAGGTAAATATAAATACTTTTGGGTACTATTTCCTAGTCCTCTTCCAAATAACCCTCCATTGTTAATAGCAATATAGCCATTACATACTTGATTACCATTGTCATAAAACTTTTCTTCACTACAAGGATTAGCAAAATCTAATCTTTCTATTTGATGTTGGAATACTAAATTATTTCCTTGGTTAACTACAATGATAGCACCAATCACAGCACCTATTACGACGATTAAAATAGTTCGATATTTGATTTTTATATCAATAGGAACAATTAAAAAAATAAAACCTACAATACCAGCAAAAATAATAGCAGTTCCTAAATCAGGTTGTAACATTAAAAGAATTACAATAATAGCACATAACACTAATGGAAATAAACTTACTCTATAGGTATTTAACTTATTTTTATTAATATCATAAAAACTAGCAATCCAAACAATCATAATAATTTTGGCAAATTCACTGGGTTGCAAATTAAAAGGTCCCAAATCAAACCAGGAAGATGCTCCTCCTACTATCTTACCGTACAATAATACAACAGCTAAAATAACAGTAATAGCTAACAATCCTGGCCAAGAGATAAATCCATAAAACTTAGTAGAAAATCGAATTGCAATTAATGAAAATATCACTCCAGCTAATAAAAATAAGCCTTGTCTTATAACAAAACGATAAGGACTAGTAGAATATCGCATAAATGCTGCTACATTAGATGATGAGAATACCATAACTAAACCTATGACAAATAACACTACACTAACTAGTAATAACCATTTATCAATATATCGTAATATTTTCATCTCATCACTTCCTATTGTTAAACTAATTATAACATACAACTAAAAAAAATAGAATAAAGATTAACTTATTCTATTCATTAGTTTTAATAACATAAGGATTAGAACTTGTTCCATTTCCACTAGATATTTCTACTGTTGACTTTAAATTAATAACCGGCCTAACACCCTCATTATTAGCAACACGACCTGTATTTAAAAATCCCTCTTTATAAATATTCCATACTATAGAATTTAACAAGTCTATTCGAAAGTCAACAGGACTCATACTCCAATAAGTAACATTTGAATATAAATAATAACTAGTATTTTCACGATTTGTTCCATGTACACCACCAGCATATGCTATTTCATCTGCTGTGATTAATCCAATTGGATACTGTAACATTGAGTTCCCCTGCTTATTATTTACAGTAAATAAGTCTCTACCTTTATTAGGACATGAAAACTGTGGTGTTTTGTTGTAATTAAGTCTATTACTAGTACTATAAATACTTTGTGTATTTCCTATTCCTGTTCCCTGGTATAGACTTCTATCATTACAAAAGCCACTGTCTGCTATATAATTATTATAATTTAATAAATTATCTCTATACCAATTTTCTATAAATATTTTTATTGTGGAATCTTCGTCATTACTATGTGCTTCATTATAACTTGTACTATAATAACCAGAATGCGTCTCAGCTCCCCATATTTGATAATTATTTCCTTCCTTTTTAGTTTCCTTCAACTTTAACATTCGCTTACATTTGACATCTGTTTTGGAGGAACAAGTGTAATAGTCATGATATTCTTCACTATAATATCCATCGATTGGATTTACTAATGTATATTCTCCTGTCTTTGAATCAAATATATAACTAGTAGACATTTTAGCTGTAGAAGATGTTTGGGCCCATAACCAGCCACTATAATTAGATACACCATCTATATAAGTAGTTGGTATACCATGCATATATCCAACAAAACTGTTATCTCCCGGATTAGCATTAAAAGCACTATAACCTATTATTGCATCTTCACCTATTGCATTAGGAGTTTCTCCTTGATAAATGAGTCTTACTGATCCATCTTCATTGATTCTTATAATCCTCCAGTAGTATCCTGCAAAATATACATAATTATTCTCTACTGCTCCTCTATAGTAATATACTGTCTTCCCATCTTCTGTATTTGTGTTCGTATAGTATAATCCTTTCGTTCCATCTTCTTCACTTGTCTTACTAAAATCGATATTAGTATCTATCTGTTCTACATTATCTTCTAATATTTGATCTTTTAAATATATTGGTTTTTCTACATTACTTTTTAAAGTTATTATTACTGGCCTTACTCGATAACTGGAAGTAAAACTACTAGTGCTTACTACACTTGTCCCATTAAAGTAATATCCATTATTTCCTTTCTCATTACTCATTAACCAGTAAGAGCCTTCCATCCAACTTGGAACTTCCTCTTTTATTAGGTTATCATATTCTTCTTTCGTTAATAGTCTTGCTGTGGTTCCTGTTATATTTCCTCCACTATTCTTGATACTATTCTTGATATATGTTTCTACCGTATTCTTAACATAATATCCTATGTTATTCGTATCAAACTGATCATATTCATTCGTATTGTTACTATCAAAAGCTTTCGTATAAGTTCCATTCGTGGATACACTTCCATTACTACTTACTGTATTTTCACTTACTAAGGTTACTTTATCTTCATTACTAGAACTATTCTTAGTAACATACCAAATAGTACCATCTATTAGTTCTACTTTCTCTCCTACTTTAAATACTTCGTATTCTTCTTCCTCTGTTCCTCCGCTACTTCCTCCGGAACTACTTGGTTTACTATTATCTATATAAATAAACGTTAACATTAATTCTTTTTTTGTTTCACTGATATTCGTTACTCCACTTTTATATTTAATTGTTACTTGGACTGTATTGGTCTCTCCTGGGGCTAAGGTTGTTACTTCTTCTTCTACTCCACTAATCTCATAGGTGATATTACTATTCTCATCTTCAATTATTTCAATATTATTTAATTTAGCTGGAATATTCCCTTGATTAGATAAAGTAATAGTATAAGTGATGGTAGAACTTGACGTTGGTAAGTTAGCATTTAA
>CALVYA010000015.1 GCA_944371905.1 uncultured Bacilli bacterium
AAAGATTAACGATTTAGTTATTAAATAGTGAGGTGTGAAAAAAACTAGTTTTTCATAAATAGGTCAAATCGTTAAAACACCTATTTTGATTAATACTGTCAGGGAAATACTAATCAATATTAAATTAACATACAAAAAAAGAGGTTGTGACCTCTTCAAAAAAATTTATAAATTTTTCTATATGTATTTTCATAAGTATAATAAATAAAATCTTTATTTTTTAACTTATATTTTAATTGTTTTTTTCTAAGTTTTGTAAATATAGATAATTCTTCAAGAGTATTTATATATGCAATAACATTATCTTTTAAATCGTAAATAACATAATATTCCACATTACCTTTCTAATTATTTTATATTGGAGGAAAATCCCTCCGTCTCCGCCATTATGAATAATAAAGTATTGGATATCCAATACTTTTTCTTTTATGTTAAAAATATTTGCTAAAATTCCAAAGCAATTTGATAGCATAATTATTTTAAATATAGTATTATTTTAAATAGAAAGGGTGATTCATTTGATAGGGGAAAAATTAGTACAATTGCGAAAAAATAAAGGATTATCACAGGAAAAAGTAGCCGAAGCTTTAAACGTTACTAGACAAACTATTTCTAATTGGGAAACGAATCAAGCAATGCCTACAATAGATAAGTGTAAGGAACTAAGTAAATTGTATAATGTTAGCTTAGATGTACTAGTAGATAATGGAGTATATAATATAAATAATACAAATAATACAAATAATATGAAAAGGACTAATATAGTTTTAATACTAATCGTTATATTATTGATACCAATTGTTTTTATCATTTTAGGAGTCATAGCTTTTAATGTTACCAAGACTAATGTTGAAACTTCTTCTAGCATCAGTATGAATTGTCATTTAAATGATTATGACTATATTTTAACTTATGATTCAGATGGTAATTTTGGATGTGATGGTTGTAAAACAGAACTATATGAAGAGTTAAATAGTTTAATTGACGATTTGTCGATATCTGATAAAGGAAATAGGATAGAAGAATACTTTAATGAAAATAATGGATATTGTGATTAAAAAGGGTTTTTTTAGTTATTAATATATGATATATTTATGTCTAGTAGATATATTATATATTTTTTTGTAGTAAGGAGAACGTATGAATTTAGTAATTAAAGATTTAGTGAAAAGCTATGATAAGAAAGAAGTTTTAAAAGGAATCAATTTTGAATTTAAAGAAGGGAAAATATATGGATTATTAGGAAGAAACGGTGCTGGGAAAACAACTCTTTTTAATTGTTTGAATGAAGATATAGAAATTGATAGTGGAGAATTTTATTTACAAGATAAGAATGCAAAGAAAATCATGACTTCTGATGATATTGGGTATGTGCTATCAACGCCAGTGGTACCGGAATTTTTAACAGGAAGAGAATTTTTAAAGTTTTTTATTGAGATTAACAAAGATAAAGTGGATAGTAGTAAAACGATTGATGATTATTTTGACTTAATAAAAATGAATGTAGAAGATCGAGATAAGTTGATGAAAGAATACTCTCACGGTATGAAAAATAAGATGCAAATGTTAATTAATATCGTATATAGTCCAAAAGTATTATTGTTAGACGAACCTCTTACTTCTTTTGATGTAGTAGTAGCGGATGAAATGAAGAAAGTATTAAAATCAATTAAAAAAGATCATATTTTGATTTTTTCTACTCATATTATGGAATTAGCATTAGATTTATGTGATGAAATTGTAGTTTTAAGTAATGGTAAATTAGAAAAAATTGATAAAGATAATTTAGATAATGAAGAATTTAAAAATAAAATCATTGAAACATTAAAAGGTGATAACAATGATTAAAATGATTGTTACTTCTTTTAAGTTTAATAATGCTTATTATGCTAACACGCTAATATACAGATTAAAACAATTACCACTGATAGGTAAATATATTCCCAATAGTTTATATAGTAACGATGGATTAAAAATCTTATTTAATATTATTGTCTCACTTTATAAAGTGATTGCTCCTTTTGTAGGTAAATTTATCTATATTTATTTAATGATAGTATTACCTATAGAATCTTTACAAGATGCTAATACCTTTCTTAATATCTTTGTTTTCTTAACGATAGTAGGAGCCTTTTGTAATACGGGAATGTTTAATCCAACGAAAGAGAAATATTATTCAATTATTTTAATGCGCACAAATGCTAAAAAGTATGCTTTAGCAGATTTTATGTACTTCTTGTTTAAATTAGTAATCAGTTTTTATCCTGCTGTTATTGTGTTTGGCCTTTTATTCAAAATTAATCTCTTTATTTTATTATTACTTCCTATTTTTGTAGTCTTTATGAAAATCATCGGAAATAGAATTTTGTTAATGTATTATGAAAAAAAGAATAAAGTTTTAAATGAGAATAATTTTGTTTTGTTTGGTATTACTTCTGCAATAGGGTTACTATTAGCCTACGGATTACCTTATATCGGATATAGTATTAATAATTTTATTTTTGTTGGAATATTTATTTTATCTTTCGTTTTAGGATTATTTTCTTTGAAACATTTATTAGCAAGTAATGATTATAATAAGATTTATAAGAGTATGCTAAACTTAAATACTGTTATTTTTAATACAGCCGATACCAATACTGCTAATACCAAAAAACAATATTCTTCTAAAATTGAAGAAGTGAAAGTGATTGAAACTAATAAAGTAGGGTATGAATACTTTAATGAAATTTTTACTACTAGACATAGAAAAATATTAACTAAGTCTGCATTTAAAACAGCATTAATTCTATTAGTTATTTTACTAGGAGTAGTAGTAGCTACTAGATTTAGTAAAGATATATATACTGGTGTAAATAATATTACTTTGACATATTTACCTTATTTTGTATTTATTATGTATTTGGTAAATCGTGGTAGTGTCGTAACTCAAGCTATGTTTATCAATTGTGATCATAGTATGTTAGCTTATCGCTTTTATAGACAACCTAAAGTAATACTTAATCTATTTAAAATTAGACTAAGAACTTTAATTAAAATTAATTTGATTCCTACACTAGTAATTGCTTTAGGATTACCTTTATTATTAGCGATAACGGGAGGAACTAATAATCCATATAACTATTTATTGTTATTTATTTCTATTGTATTTTTATCTATTTTTTTCTCAGTTCATCACTTAGTAATTTATTATTTATTACAGCCTTACGATATTAATATGAAATCTAAAAGTAGTATGTATTCTATTGTAAATGCTATTACTTATTTTATATGTTATATGTGTATTGATATGACCTTTCCAACAGCAATATTTGCAACTATTGTAACGATATTTTCGCTAATTTATATTTTAGTTGCTTTATTTCTTGTGTATCGATATGCACCGCGTACATTTAAATTAAAATAATATAGAATCATTATGTGTTATAATAAAAAGTTAAGGAGGAAAAGATATGATAAAAGCAAAACCATTTGTTAAATGGGCTGGTGGAAAAAGACAAATTATCAACGAGTTAAAGAAGTATATACCAGAAGAATATGATTGTTATTATGAACCCTTTATTGGTGGAGGAGCTTTGTTTTTTTATCTTGCTCCTAAAAAAGCCGTTATCAATGATAGTAATTCTGAACTTATGAATGTTTATAATGTAATGTGCAATGATGAGAAATATAATAAAATGTGTCATTTACTAAATAATTATGAAACGAAAAATAGCGAAGAATTCTATTATGAGATAAGAGATAAAGATCGCAATAGAGAAAAGTATAACAAATTAAATGACTATACTAAAGCGGCTAGAACTATTTATTTAAATAAAGCTTGTTTCAATGGATTATATCGTGTGAATTCTAAAGGACAATTTAATGTTCCTTATAATAAAAAAACGATAATAAATACTTATGATAAAGAAAATCTTTTAGTGGTACACATGTATCTTACTATGAATGATATAACAATTATGAATACAGACTTTGAAGAAGCGTTACAAAAAGTTAAAAAAGGGGATTTTGTTTATATGGACCCACCGTATGATCAAATAAATTCTTCCTTTACTTCTTATACGGAGGAAGGCTTTAATCATAATGAGCAAAGACGACTTGCTAAAGTATTTAAAGAATTAGACCAAAGAGGAGCGAAAGTAATGCTATCGAATCATAATACAGAATTAATAAGAGAATTATATAAAGATTATCATTTCCATATCATAGAAGCTAAAAGAAATATTAATGCAAATGGTAAAAAACGTGGAAAAGTAGAAGAAGTAATCATTACTAATTATTAAAAAACAATCTATTTAAAGATTGCTTTTTTTAACCAATAAATAATTAATAATTGTAATGCAGTCAGTACTAAGCAAAAATTAGCTGCAATTCCAGAAGTTAATCTAGTCATGGACAAATTAGGTGATATATTTAAGATATCACATATATATAGTGCTATATAATGATTCATAATTAGCAATAGAATTATTATGATAACTAGTAATAAATAAAACCAGCCACTGTGTTTTTTTGTTTCTTCTTCTTTTTTCATACTACTTTCCCCTCTAAAATGATAAAAAAAGTAGTAACAACCAAAACAAGATTGATACTACTAAATCTTACTAATAGTATAACAAGAAATTATGAAAAGATCCATATAAAAATAAAATATTTATCAAATATTTTCCCTTGAAATTACTAATTAGTTATTATATAATAAAAGAGAAAGTAGAGGGGTGTCCTATGAATAGTGAAGAAAAAGAAATAAAGAAAAGTACAACTCCAAAGAAAAGATCAACAAAAAAAGTGGAAACTAAAAAAACAACTACAAAAAGTAATGCAACTAAGAAGACTACTGTAAAAAAGGTAACGCCTAAAAAATCAGTAGAAAAGAAACCGGTTCCTAAAAAAATAGAGAAAAAGGAAGAAGTAAAGGTTATTTCTGAACCTAAAGCAATCAAAGAGGAACAAAAAGTTACCAAAGAATCTAAAACAATAACTAAAGATAATAAGCCTGCAAAAGCTTCAAAAGAACTTATTGCGATTAGAAGAAAAAGACATATCATTGAAGCTGTTATTATCCTTGTTTTAGTTATTATTGCATTAATAATTTTATTAAATCGTACCTTTTTAAAAACTAGTTATTCTAATGATAATATTACTGTTTCTGTTCCAAGATTTAGTTATTATGTTAGTGATAATGATAATAAAGTAAAATTTATTACATTAAGAAAAGCTAGTTATTTAACTGATTATTATAATGAATACTTAGAAGGATTTACTTTCTATAGTTGTGGAGAGGGCACAAATACTTTCTATTATAATGAAGGAACTCATTCATTGATTAAAGAAATAAAAATAGAAAGCAATTTTGGTATTAAGACAGTAGAAATTACTTATGAAACACGTTCTCCAGAAGAAGTATGTGGACTTATGTAGAAGTTCGTAAACTTCTTTTTTTATTTTTGTAAAGCATTTGACACTTGTAATAACTGTGGTAGGGTTGACAAAATGATAGAATTTTGCTAAAATATGTAACTGTCACGTGAAATAAGAGGTGTTTAAGATGTTTTATGATGAGGCAAAAGCCATAAAAGCGTGTGAAGAAGAACCCTCCCTGATATTTGAACTTATTAGAGAGGAACATTTTAAATTAGTTGATTTATTATTAACTAAAAAGAAAGTAGATATTAATATTTGTGATGAACTTGGGAATAATGTTCTAGTAAGATTATTAAAAAAAGGACAATATGCTTTAGTTCTAAAACATATGAAGAATAAAAAATGGGATGTGAATCATCAAAATAATGAGGGTGATACTTTTGCCCATATTCTAGTACTTTATAATTATGTAAATGTATTAGAGATAATTAATGCGTTAAAAAAGAATAAGAATTTTATGCCTAACATAAAAAATAATAAGGGGGAGACCATACTTGATAAATCTATTAACGATAATTACATTTATACGACAATTAAAATACTTGAAGATCGCCGATTTAATAACATTGATGTAGTATCTTTCAAGAATTTATATGACACGTATATAAAAACGGATCATTATGGAAAATATACAAAACTTACTAATTTACAAATTATATTAGATAATTTAGAAGATAAAATATTATTACCTAATATGCAAAAATTAATTAGTACGTTAAAAGCTAACTTTGATGTTATTAAAGAGGAAGTAATTCATAATAAAACAAAAGAGTTAGATAATATTATAACTAGTGTGTTATTAGAAAGTAGAGCTTAAGTTCTACTTTTTATTTTATTTTAAAAAAAATTAGTGTATAATGTTAAGAAGTGAGGAGATAGTATGAAATTACCTAATTATGTAGAAGCTAGAAAAAGAACTAAAGATAAAGTTGAAATAGAACATTATACTAATGATGTAAGACGTTTAGGACTTGGTAAGACTTATCATATTAAAACCTATGGATGTCAAATGAATGAACATGATAGTGAAAATATTAAAGCTATGTTAGAAGAATTAGGATTTACTTATAATGAAGATTATCAAACTAGTGATTTAGTATTATTGAATACTTGTTCTATAAGAGAAAATGCTCATAATAAAGCATTTGGAATGTTAGGAAGATTAAAACATTTAAAGGAAGAAAATCCTAACTTGATAGTAGGATTATGTGGATGTATGGCTCAAGAAGAAGGAGTTATTAATGAAATATTAACAAAATACACATGGATTAACTTTGTCTTTGGAACTCATAATTTATATCGATTACCTTATATATTAAAAGAAGTAATAGATAAAAATGAAAGAGAAATAGAAGTATTTAGTAAGGAAGGAAATATTGTCGAAGGAATTCCTGTAAAAAGAGATAGTAAGTATAAAGCTTATGTTAATATTATTTATGGATGCGATAAGTTTTGTACTTATTGTATTGTACCTTTTACTAGAGGAAAACAGCGAAGTAGATTAAAAGAAGATATAGTACATGAAGTAGAAGAATTAGTAAAAGATGGATATCAAGAAGTAACACTGTTAGGGCAAAATGTAAATGCTTACGGAAAAGATTTAAGTTTAGGATATGGAATGGAAGAATTATTAGAAGAAGTAAGTCAAACCGGTATTCCTAGAATTCGATTTGTGACAAGTCATCCGTGGGACTTTACGGATGGCATGATCGATGTTATTGCAAACTATAAAAATATTATGCCTGCAATTCATCTACCAGTACAATCTGGTTCTTCTAGAATTTTAAAGTTAATGGGAAGACGATATACTAAGGATGAGTATTTAACGTTGTTTCATAAAATTAAGGAAAGAATTCCTAATGTTAGTATTTCTACGGATATCATAGTAGGATTTCCAGGTGAGACAGAAGAAGATTTTAAAGAAACATTAGATTTAGTTAGAAAATGTAAATTTGATAACGCATTTACTTTTATTTATTCTCCAAGAGAAAATACAGCAGCGGCAAGATTAAAAGATGAAGTAACTCTTATGGAAAAGGAAAGAAGACTTCATGAATTAAATGAAGTAGTAAATACTTATTTTAAAGAGAATAATGATAAATTAGTAGGAACAACAGTCCCAGTATTAACAGAAGGGGTTAGTGAAAAGAAAGGTATTTTATTTGGATATACGGATACTAACAAATTAATTAATTTTGAGGGAGATAGTTCTTATATTGGGAAAATAGTGAATGTAAAAGTGACTAGTGCTAAAACCTGGAGTTTAGATGGAGAAATAGATGAAAGATAAATTACATGAAAAGATCGATGAAATGATAAGTATTATTCAGTCTAGTGATGAGTATAAAAAATATATGGAAATATCTAGTAAGATGGCGCAAGATGAAGAGATTATGACTTTAATTCATGAGATTAAAGAACTTCAAAAGAAAATAGTAAAAGAAGAGTCTATGGGACATGATATTAATCTAATTGAGGAAGATATAAATAAGAAAATAAAATTGTTAGAAGAATATCCTATTTATTTAGATTATATGTATTTACAAGAAGACTTAAATAATACGATGCAAATGATAAAGGAAAGTATTGAAAAATATTTATATAATATTACTAATTAGAGGTAGTTATGGATGGAATTTTATTAGTAAATAAACCGAAAGATATGACTAGTAGAGATGTTGTTAATATTTTAAGTAAGAAATTTAACTTAAGAAGTATAGGACATACGGGAACCCTAGATCCTATAGCTACAGGTGTATTAGGAATAGCAATGAATAAAGGATTAAAAATTGTAGATTTACTTATTAATGATACCAAAGAATATATTGCTACTGCTAAAATGGGAATTAGTACGGATACTTTAGATGTTACGGGTAATATTATAAGTAAAGAAGATAATTATGAAGTAACAAAAGAACAATTAAGAGAAGTACTAAATAGTTTTGTAGGTAAATCTATTCAAGAAGTACCAATCTATTCCGCATTAAAAGTAAATGGAAAAAGACTTTATGAGTATGCTAGAGGTAATAAGGAAGTAGAAATTCCTAAAAGAGATATTGAAATATATGAAATAGAGTTATTAGAGTTAAATAAAGATGAATTTAAATTTAGAGTAGTAGTAAGCAAGGGTACTTATATTAGGAGTTTAATTAGAGATATTGGTAATAAATTAGGAATTGTTTGTGTTATGAGTGATTTAATAAGAACGAAACAAGGGAACTTTAACTTAGAAGATAGTTATACTTTAGAAAAGATAAAGAATGATAATTATAAGTTAATATCGATTAAAGATGCTTTAGCAGGGTACAAATTTGTTAAAGTAAATAGTTTTATTGAAAATAAAATATTAAATGGAAGAATATTAGAGAATAGATATGAGGATGAAAAAATAGTTTTTATAAATGAATTTGATGAAGTACTAGCTATTTATAAAGTTTATGAAAAAGACAATACTAAAGTAAAACCAGTGAAAGTATTTAAGTGAAATAACAGAAGTTATTTCTTTTTTTATCTAACAAAATGCAAGATGAGAAATGAATTTAAAATATATCATTCTGTCAAATAATGTAAGGTCCTTAAAAATTTTTCTGGAAAATTTCCTGGGGGGGGGGGGTATAATGAGAATAGGATGAATAGTAACGGAGGGAGTATGAAGGAGAAGTATATGAGAGAAAAGAAAATAATCATAGGAGTGATGTGTAGCTTAATTTGTATTATGGCAATAGCGTTTGCAGCATTTAGTACAACATTAAATATCAATGGAACATCAAGTATCGAATCGAATTGGAAAGTAGTATTTACGAATATTCAAGAGTTAAGTAAAACAAATGGAGTAACGATAAATAATACTCCAACAGCAAGTGGAACGACAGCCACATTTGATGTATCACTAGAAAGTCCAGGAGACGCAATAGAATATCAAATCACAGTAGAGAACCAAGGAACACTAGATGCCATCATAGAAGATATTAATGCTAGTGAGACTGGAAGTGATGCAATAAAGTTTGAAATCAGTAATATAAGAATAGGAGATATCTTATTAAAACAAGAGAGTACGACATTTAAGATAAAGATAAGTTATGATGAGAGTATAACAAGTCAACCAAGTGTTATAAATAATAAATTAACAGTAAATATCGATTATGCCCAAAATATAGGACAAGAGATAACCCCAAGTGATCCAGAGATCAAAGGACCTACATTGGCTGAAAAAATTTTACAGGATAATACATTACAAAGCGATACAAATATAGATTTTAGTAAGACAAGTGAAGAAGATGGAACGAAAGGATTATACTATACGAACACAAATACAGAAGATAGGAAGACAGTATATTATTATCGAGGAGCAGTAGAGAATAATTATGTCAATTTTGCAGGAGTTTCTTGGAGGATAGTAAGGATTAATGAAGATGGCTCCATTAGATTGATAACCCAAGAGAATACTCGTTCTAGTGCTTTTAATGGAACTGGTAATGATAATGCTTATATAGGATATATGTATGGTACTGCTTATACAAATAGTTATAGTACTACTCACACAAATACTAATAATAGTACAATCAAAACAGTATTAGATACATGGTATGAAGAGAATCTATTAGGTTATGCAAGTTATATAGCAGATAGTGGATTTTGTGGAGATAGAAGTATCTATAGTGAAGAAGGAACTGGATTGGGATATGGATATAATGATACTAGTTATGGCTCTTATGGAAGATTAAATAAAAATAAAATGCCACAATTTTCTTGCCCACAAAATAATGATTTATACACGACAAATAGTAGCGATAAAGGAAATCAAGTGTTAGATTATCCAATTGCCTTATTAACTATTGATGAGATTGCTTATGCTGGAGGTGTTAGTGCTGTTAGCAATCAAAGTTATTTTTTGAATAATAATACTTATTGGTGGACAATGTCTCCTTTTTCCTTTGCTAGTGATGCTTGGTTATGGAGAATTAATCCGGACGGTTATTTAGATTTTGATCGTAGCGCTTATAGTTATAGTGTTCGCCCGGTCATTAATCTTAAGTCTTATGTTGAAATTACTCAAGGAGATGGAACTAGTTCAAACCCGTATGTAATTAAAACTAATTAAACACAACAGATAAAGTAGAACTATCTATTTTATCTGTTTTTTGGTATAATAAAAATGATTGGAGGCGCTTATGAATACTTATATAATAGAGTCTAGTGATTATGTAGTCATTAATGCTAGAATAGATGATATTTTAAAAAAGAATCATTTAACTAGTGATATGATTATAAAATATGATTTAATAGAAACTCCAATTAGTACTGCGATAGAAGATTTAGATACTTATAACTTTTTAAGCAGTAATAAAGTAGTAGTGTGCGATAATGCTTATTTTCTTACGTCGAATCGTCCTAAAGGAGCAGTTATTCACAATGAAGAGTTATTAGAAAAATATTTAAAAAATCCTAGTAGTGACAATATTTTAATTATGATTTGTGATAAAGTAGATACTAGAAAAAAACTTTCGAAACTAATTGACAAAAATCATATTTTAGGTGGAGAAATAGCAATTGAAGATTTAATAAAATCTCATTTAGAAGGCTACAAAATGGAGGATAAAACAATTAACTATTTCATAGATTATTGTGATAATGATAATGAACGTATATTAAATGAATTAGAAAAACTAAAGTGCTATAAATTAGAAGAAAAAACAATTACAATAGAAGATGTTAATCAGATAGTGATGAAATTAACTGGGGATAATATATTTTCTTTAATTGATAGTATAGTTTTAAAAAATCGTAGTAAAGCATATCTTACTATGCAAGAATTATTGGATAAGGGAGAAGACATTAATAAAATAATTGTAATGGTTTCTGATCAATTTCGCTTAATGTATCAAGTAAAGCTTTTATTAAAAAAAGGATATAATAAAGATACCATTGCTACTAAATTAAAGGTTCATCCATATCGAGTAAAGTTAGCAATAGAAAAAGGATATAATTATTCTAGTAAAGTATTACTTACTAACTTGGATTATTTCTTTAATTTAGATTATATGATTAAAACAGGGAAAAATAATCCTAAATTAATTTTTGAATTATTTTTAGCTAATTTATAAAAATTCCTAGAAAGATATTTCATTTCTTTTCATATACTTCTATAGGTGAAGATTATATGATGAAGAAATTTTTTTCATTCATGGGAGCATTAGCATTAATATGTTTTAGTTTTTATTATACGGATAGTGCAGTAGAAATAGTAAAAAGAAATGATCCTATAATGAAAGAAATTACACAAACAGCGAAAGATTATGAAGAGTCATCACAAGATGCTATTTTAATTAATAATAATATTATCCCTGGTGTTAATGGAATCAAGGTTGATATAGATAGAAGTTATGAAAAAATGAAAAAATATGGTTCCTTTGATGCTGGACTTTTAGTTTTTGAAGAAGTAACACCTACGATTAGTACTAGTAATACATATGATAAATTTATTATTCAAGGAAATAGTGTGAAACAAGGAATAGGGTTAATCTTTAAATTGAGTAATACTTCTTATATTGATGAAATATTAGATATTTTAAGAGAAAAAGATGTTAAAGCTACTTTCATGATTACAGAAGATATTTTATCTAATGATTGGGATATAGTAGAGAAAATATATTTAAACGGTCATTCTATAGAATTGTTATCTAATGATTATTCTAATATAAAAAAAGTAAATAAGATATTGAAATCACTTACTGGTAATAAAGCTCAATATTGTTATTCGGAAGAGGAAAGCAAAGAAATTATTACTACTTGTGAAAGGTATAAAATGCATTCTATTATTCCTACGATAATTACTTCTAGTTTTCCTTATAATGATATAAAAAATAATGTTACTAGTGGAGCAATGATTTCACTTAATAATAATATTGGAACAGTAAGAGAATTATCTTCTATTATTAATTATTTAAATCAAAAAGGATACCATATCTTATTATTAGATGAATTACTAGAAGAATAAAATATAATAATTAGGACAAAAAACGACACGATATCTCGTGTTTTTTTTATACCATAATAATGGTGGTGATATTTTGCGTGTTTATGTGGATCTAGTTTTATTTTTAAATATTGCCATGGATTTTTTATTACTATTATCGGTTAGTATTACTCTAAAAAGAAATGTTAAATTTTATCGAATTATTTTAGGTAGTTTTGTAGGTGGTATTTCGATTATTTTCTTATTTATATCTTTAAATAATGTAACGTTATTTCTTCTAAAAATGATAATAAGTATATTAATGATTTTAACGACATTCTCTTTTAAAAATATAAAATACTTCTTTAATAATTTATTGTATTTATATATATCAAGTATCATTTTAGGAGGTGGAATCTATTTACTTGATATTCAACTAAATTATAAAAATCAAGGATTATTATTTATCCATAGTGGTTTTTCTCTTAATTTTATAGTTTTATTAGTAATAAGCCCTTTTATTATATATGGATATATTAGAAGTATGAAAAAAATTCGAAATAATTATAATAATTTTTATAAAGTAGATGTATATTATCACGATAAAATTTATAAATTCAATGCTTTTTTAGATACAGGAAATAGATTATATGATCCTTATAAGAAAAGACCGATAGTAATAGTAAATACAAAGAAAATAAAACTGAATTATGAAAATAGTATTTTAGTACCATATAGTACAGCTAGTGGTAATAGTGTTTTGAAATGTATCGTAATAGAAAAACTAGTAATTGATAATCATTATGAAGTAAATAATGTTTTATTAGGGATTACTTTAGAACCTTTTAAAATAGAAGGAATTGATATGTTATTAAATAATGAAATTATGGGAGGGATAAAATGATAAGTATTTTGTTAATCATAGGAGAGTTACTTGATCTTGGTAGTGTATTATTTTATGTAGGCGCAACTGATAAATTACCAGAACCTTTATCTAAAGATATGGAAGAGTATTATTTGATGTTATCTAATGATGGAGATTTAACAGCAAGAGATAAATTAATAGAACATAATCTTAGATTAGTTGTATTTTTAGCAAAAAAATATGAGAATACGAAAGTGGATTTAGAGGATTTAGTGAGTATTGGAACGATTGGGTTAATTAAAGGAATTAAAACATATAGCATGGATAAAAATATAAAATTAGCAACTTATGCATCACGTTGTATTGATAATGAAATACTTATGTATTTGCGTAAGAACAAGAAAGTAAGGACAGAAGTTAGTTTTGATGAATCTCTTAGTTATGATCCAGATGGAAATGAACTTCATTTAGAAGATATATTAGGAACGGATCCAGATATTGTGACTAGAGGATTAGAAGATGATATAGATAAAAAAATAGTTATTGAAGAAATTAATAGATTAGATCCAAGAGATAGAGAGATTATGGTGCTAAGATATGGATTAGTGTCTGGAGAAGAGATGACGCAAAAAGATGTAGCTAAATTGCTAGGAATCAGTCAATCATATATTTCAAGGATTGAAAAGAAAGTTATTAAGAAGATAAAGAATATAGTGAAAAATATTTAGATGTCTTGTTGTTATTAATAGAATATGATATTATTTAATTGAAAAGTTCTTAAAGGAGAAGAAGTATGAATAATAAATTAAATAATATGATTAATGATTTTTTAGCTAATACGGATGCTAAAAACGAAGAAGAATTAAATCAAAAATTACAGGAATTTATCATGCAATATAATATGGGTGAAATAGAATATGAGAATACCCCATTAGATGATGCATATGAGATTCTTGCAAAAGCAGAACAGGCAAAAACAAAAAAACAGGCGATAAAATTAGCCAAAGAAGCCTATGCAAAATGTGATGCTTGTTTAGATGCTATTTTATTTCAAGTAAAATTAGAAGAGAATCCTATAGAACAAATGCGTCTTATAAATGCAGGATTACTTCATGAAAAAGACAGATTAGAAAAAGAGAATTATTTTAAAAAAGATAATATAGGACATTTTTATGGAATCTTTGAGACAAGACCTTATGTAATAGGATTATATATTAAGGCTAGATTGTTATGTGTTAACGGTAAAATAGGACAAGCCAAAGGTGTTTGTAAAGAAATATTAAGATTAAATCATAATGATAATACCGGTGCTAGATATTTATTAATGGCTATATACGCTTATTTTGAAGATGAAAATTCTCTTCTTAAATTATATAAAAAATATCCAGAAGAAAATTTAGAGATGTTATTTCCTTTATTTGCATTATATTATAAATTAGGAAACGATGATAAAGCGATTGATTATTTAAATCGAATTAACAAAAATAATCCTCACTTTATAAAATTCTTTAAGGGAACTATAAAAGAAAATAGAGAAGTATTGGATTATTATCAAATGGGAGATTCTTCTGAAGTAATTATGTATTTTAATTCTTATAGTTTTTTAATTCTTCCTATGGAATCTTTAGATGCCTATGTGTTACAAAACTCAAAAAAGAATAAATAACTAGGTTGTAAGCGAGTTAATAGAACTTGCTTTTTTATTGTAATTTAAAAGATAAAAAAGAATTTATATAGTGTAGGATAAGGTAATGTTCCTGTCAAATTGCATTAGTCTAGGATTATCTTTGATAGAAGAAATAAATGAAAAAGATTTTAATGATTATAAAATTCAAAATATGTCTCCGGAAGGGGCAGTCTTATATTATCTTATAATAGGAAAATATCTTCTTGGATTATTATTGCTGGTGGAGGAAAAATTGGTATTCGTCCTGTCATAACAATTCCCAAAGACATTCTTTAATTCAAATAAAAAACCTACTGGGTGAGAGAACAGTAGGTTTTATTATATTGAATTATTTCAATACAAAAGTAATTATATAGGTTAAATGTGAAATAAAAGTGAAAGATTTATGATTTTTTTCTAATAAAAATCATTAAAATAAAATGAATCAATAATATTAAAGTCATAAAATATAGGACTAATTTAATATTTGTTATTTTAAAATATATACTTACTATTAGAATAATTAGTCCAACTAAAAGAATTAGCTTTTTATTAGGTTTCATTTTGAATAAATGAATGATCCCTTCTTTTATATAGAAAGTAGTAAGTGCTAAAAAAAGAAAACCATCAAACATCAATTTAAATGATAAAAGATCTTCAATACGTTCTACAAAATTTAAAAGAGATACTTTTTGTAAAACAATAATATCGGGATAATTTAATATACTAGTTAATTTGATTCCTAAAATAGAAATAATTAAGACGTAATTAATTAAAATATAAACAAAACTAATAATATAAGTAATTACCATATAGCGATTATATTTTTTATTATCTTCAATTCTATCTTTAGGGATAATTAATAATAAAAAAATAGGAGTGACACTCAATATCATATGATAAATACTTCCTTCATAGATGGATAGAAAATTATTAGTTAATAAAGGATATATATTACCAGGGTCACTATAATTAATTAAAGTAATTATAGATATAATGACTAAAGCAATAAAAGTAAAAATAAAAATTCCACTAGCTCTAGTAATAGTATTAATTCCTTTAGAGGCAAGATAAGTAACACTAACTATGAGTAACACACTAATAGGTAAGATATTAATATTATTCAATAAATTATAATTCACAAACAAGGATAAATTGTATAAAGTAAATCCACTAACAAAAAGTAATAATATAAGTAAAAGTACTATGATAAAATCTGCTATTATTTTGGGAAGTGATTTACTAATTTTAATAAAAATAGTATCTTTTGTTAATTTATTATTTAAATAAAAATAACTATACAAGATGATAAGTCCTAATATACTCCCTATAATAATACTAAAAATAGAATCGCCTTCGGCAATAGAAATGACTAAATTTAATAATCCTATGATGTAGAAGGAACGATATAGAAAAGAAGATAAGAAACAAATGCTAAGAGGTGATATTTTACTATTATTATTCAAAACTATTACCTCCTTGAATATTAGAATTCTCTATTTTAGTAGATGTTACATGAATATCAAATTCTAATTTAAAATTTTTATGATCTTTATAATAATCGTATTGATATTTTTCGATTAGGTTATTAAAATAATTTGGTTTATTATTATAAATGAATTGATTAATATATTTTTTTAATGCATTATTATAACTTTTAGTTATTTCGCTATCCTTTTTATTTTGATTATTATTTAATACTTGATAACTACTAGTAATATTGATATCTATTTTATTTTTGTTTACTTTAATAGTAGTATTAGAAGTATTTAATTTAATTCCTATGTCATTGATATTAAATAACCCTTGTTTGATATTATTGGTTATAAAATTGTAACCAATACTTTCATCTATAGATAATAATCTAGTTTCACTATAAATACTTTGATATCCTTCTATTATTAATTCATCTTCAATTTTTATTCTAGGAACATAACTAACATTCATTTCTAGGATATCTTTTATTATACTATCAAATTGTTTGATACTAACTATACCACGTTCATTATGATTGATATTGATAAGTTCATTGATATCTTTTGTTTTATAATCAAATAATTTATCGGGATATGTTACTACGATAGTACTAAAAGTATTTCTTGAATCCACTCTATTTAAAAATAAATTTATGATTTCTTTTAGTTCTTCTTGTTGGATATTAGGTGTAATAGCTAATAATTCTAAATGAGAAAAAGCTATTTTTTTGGTGGTAGATAAATATAATTCACTTAAACACTTGTCGAGAGATGTATTGGTAGCAGTATAAGTTTTCCTTTTTTCTAAATCATCTTTTGTGGGAGTTAACATATTAATAGTCACTATATATTGTTCATCCTTTTTATCAATTAAAATAGTATCTATAATAGCAGTTTCATTTAATTCTGTATAACTAACACAACCTGTTAATGAAGTTAAAATTAATACGAACAGAATGATTTTTAAATATTTCATACACTTTTTCTTCCTCTCGTATTATTTTTAGGAGCAATAAGTGGGTTCCTTACATTTTCTTTTTTCTTGGTTCTAATAATAGCATCTTTCAATTCAGGTTTTATCATAGGTGAGATAGGAGCCATATAAGGAAATCCAAAAGAAGTGATACTACATAACTTAGTTACTAGAAAAATTAATCCAATAAATATGCCATAGATGCCAAAGAAAGTAGCTATTAAAAGAAGAAAAATTCGATAATATCGAATAGTTGATGTTAAAGCATTATTAGTAAATATTAACCCACTAATAGCACTAATAGCAATCACAATAATCATAATAGGGGAGATAATTCCAGCACTAACAGCAGCATCACCTATTACTAATCCTCCTAAGATAGATACGGAAGTTCCCATTTTAGACGGAATTCTGGTGTCGCTTTCTCTTAGAATTTCAAAACTAATAATCATAATTAATGCTTCTATAAAAGCGGGAAAAGGAACAGTTAATCTTTGTGAAGTAAAATTAGTAAGTAGAGTAATGGGAATAGAGGCTGTATTATGGGTAGTAACGCTGATATAATAAGCAGGTAGAAAAATTGCTATAATAAAACTAATAAGACGGATAATTCGAATAAAAGAAGTATTAATAGGTTTTTGATAATAATCATCTGGTGTATGTAAAAAATCAATAAAAAAAGTAGGAATAATCATAACATAGGGTGAATTATCTACAATAATTGCTACTTTTCCTTCTAATAGTGCTTGGGATACAGTATCTGGACGTTCTGTAATGTTAATCACTGGGAAAATACTATTATGTTCAATAATTTGTTCTCTTATATATCCAGAATCAATAATTCCATCAATATTAATTTTCTTTAATTTATCTACGATTTTATCTATTAGTTCTGGTCTAGCTATATTATTCATATAGCATACTCCAACTTTGGTATGACTATTTTTACCAATAAACATAGTTTTTAAAAATAGTTCATTGGTACGTAATCTTCTTCTAATAAGGCCTAAATTAGTATTAAAGTTTTCATTAAAACTATCTTTTGGTCCTACGATGGAAACTTCGCTATCTGTTGTATTGATTCCACGATCTAAAATAGCTCTAGCTTCTACTGCTATGAATCTATTTTCTACAATGATGATACAAAACCCTTTAAAAATTAATTCAATCGCTTCTGTTATACTGGTTATTTCTTTTACATTATTACTTGCTATTGTATTGATAATTAAAGCAAACAAATCTTTATCATCTTTATCTAAGGATAGTTTAGAAATATTCTTTAAAATAAAATCATTAATATTTACTCCATTTCCTAAAACTTCATTAAAAACAATAGCAATTTCACTATTTTTAATTGTTATTTTTCGTATTATAATATCGTCGCTGTGTCCACATTGGTTTTTTATTTGATTAATTATATCATCCATAATATCACCACTAATAATATTATTAGTTTTTTTATTTTGGTTTATACGTTATAATTATAGTGAGGAGATTTATATGGAGTATAAAATAGAAATTGAAAAAATGGATCACTTTGGAAGAGGAATAGGAAAAATTAATAACAAAATAATTTTTGTTCCCCATACAGTAAAAGGTGATATTGTTGTAGTAAAAATAGTGAAAGATAAGAAAAAGTTTTATGAAGGAGAAGTTATCCAGTATAGTAAAAAAACTCCAAGAATAAAGTTATGTCCTTATAGTAATGTTTGTGGGGGATGTTCTTTTATCGATATTGATTATAAAGAACAATTAAAAATAAAAATAGAAAAAATTAAAGATTTATTTCAAAAAGAATTAGGTATTTCTATCGAAATAGAGGAAGTAATAAGTGATAGTAATACTAATTACCGCAATAAAATAAGATTACATGGGAAAAATAAAAAACTAGGATTTTATAAAGAAAAAACAAATGATTTGGTAACTATAGATGAATGTATTATTTCTAAAGATGAAATTAATAGTATTATGAAACGCTTAAATTTAATTATAGACAATAATATGGATGAAGTTATGATTAGAAGTAATAAAGAGGTAATGCTAGATATTAAAGGAAGTATTTCCAAAGATATAGTATTACATCATTTTAAGGATATTGATACGATATATTTAAATGATTTCTTAATTAAAGGGAAAGGCTATATTACGGAAGATATTTTAGGAAAAACGTTTATGATATCTAATAAGTCTTTTTTTCAAGTAAATACTAAAATTTGTAGTAAAATTTTTTCTAAAATATTAAATTATTTGAAAACAAAAAATTATCATAAAGCTCTCGATTTATATTGTGGAGTAGGAGTGATAGGTATTTTAATATCGGATTATATAGATAAGGTAATAGGAATTGAAGTAATAGATACTGCAATTCAAGATGCAAATCAAAATAAGAAATTAAATAAAGTAAATAATATTGATTTTATTTGTGATAAGGTAGAAAATAGAATTCATGAGTTTCAAGATATTGATTTAATTATTGTAGATCCCCCAAGAAGTGGACTAGATAAAAAGAGTCTATCTTCTATCATCAAAATGAATCCAGAAACAATTATTTATATTTCTTGCAATCCTAATACGTTAATAAGAGATTTAAAAGAAATGTTAATTCGTTATAAAATAGAAAGCTTTTTTATGGCGGATATGTTTCCTAATACTTATCATGTTGAATGTGTGGCGTTGTTAGGTAGAAAATAAGATACAAAAGTTTAGTAAAATAAAGAGTTTTCAAGAAATTTACAAGAACTTAAATTAGGGTTATCATAATGAATTATTACAAACTAGATTTATTTGAAATAACAAGTGAATAAGAAAATGATGAAATGATAGGAGGAAAAGAAAGATATGAATCATTTATTTGATTTTGAGGAAGAAGAACATTTAGAATTTAAACCATTAGCAGATAGAATGCGTCCTACTACTTTGGATGATTTTTTTGGTCAAGAAGATATAGTAGGAGTAAATTCTCCAATTAGAAAAATGATCGAAACAGATAATATTACTTCTATGATTTTTTGGGGACCTCCTGGTGTTGGTAAAACGACATTAGCATATATTATTGCTAATCAAACCCATTCTTTATTTTATGAGTTATCCGCAGTAACAGCGGGAGTCAAAGAAATAAAAGAATTAATTGAAATTTCTAAATTTAATAAAAGCAATGGTAAAAGAACTATTGTGTTTGTAGATGAAATTCATCGTTTTAATAAAAGTCAACAAGATGCTTTTTTGCCACATGTAGAAAATGGTAATATTATCTTAATTGGTGCTACTACGGAGAATCCTTCCTTCGAAGTAAATTCAGCTTTATTATCAAGAACTAAAGTATATGTGTTAAAAAGTTTATCCATAGAAGATATTATTAACATTTTAAAGCGAGCTTTAAAAGAAACAAGTGAATATGATAAGGTAGAAATTGATGAGGATTCTTTGCTTCTTATTGCTAATATTAGTAATGGAGATGCTAGAAGTGCTTTAAACACCTTGGAAAATGTCGTTAATATTACTAAAGTAGAAAAAGGTAAAAAGATAATCACAAAAGAACAATTACAACAATCATTACAGAGCAAAGTATTTCTTTATGATAAAAAAGGAGAGGAACATTATAATTTAATATCGGCTTTGCATAAATCTATGCGTAATAGCGATCCGGATGCCGCTTTATATTATTTAGCTAGAATGTTAGAGTCTGGTGAAGATCCACTGTATGTAGCTAGAAGATTAATTCGATTTGCTTCTGAAGATGTGGGACTTGCTAATCCTAATGCTTTGGTTCAAGCAGTTAGTGCTTATAATGCATGTCATTATAATGGTATGCCAGAATGTAATGTTAATCTTGCACAGGTAGTAGTATACTTAAGCTTAAGTCCAAAATCTAATTCTTTATACACAGCTTATATGAAAGCGTCTTCTGATGCTAGAGCTACTATGCAAGAAAAGGTACCCCTACATTTAAGAAATGCGGTAACAAAATTAGATAGCGAATTAGGAAATGGTAAAGGATATCAATATGCACATGATTATGAAAATAGAATTACTAATATGCAATGTTTGCCAGATAGTTTAAAAAATAAGAAATATTATCATCCTACAGATAGTGGTCATGAAAAACAATTTCTAGATAATTTACGAAAAATTGAAGCGATAAAAAGAAATTTAAAATAAAGAAGGTGAAGAAATGAATTCAAGTATAGAAAAACAAGAAAAATTTAGATTTTTACCTCTTGTTACACTTTTTCTTGTCTTTTTAACTATCAGTAGTTTTATCTTTACTCTTAGTATTACTAATGGTATCTTTAGATATAGCATGACATCTATCAAAGCAATTGTTATTATGATATCTTTATCTTTGCTGTGTTTTAGTTTAGGTCTTATTATGAATCAAGAAAAGATATACAAAAATAACATTAAACTGTATATTGGATTATATTTATTATTGCTATTTAGTATTACTTTTTTTATTGCTAGACCAAGTTTTCTTTTTGATTGGGATAATGTTTTTCATATTTATGAGGATTCATTGATTCCGTTTCGTACAATATCTCGTTATTTTAGTGGTAGAACATCTATTAGAACGTTTTTATATAATATAGTAGGAAATATTGTTTTATTTCTTCCTTTCTCTTTTTTGTTAATGATAAAAAATAAAAAATATAATAATATTTTAAGACAGTTGGTAGTCTTATTGCCTCTTATTGTAGGAATCGAAATATTTCAAGAAATTACTAGTGTTGGTTCTTTTGAAGTGGATGATATGATTTTAAATATTTTTGGGGCTTTGGTATTTACTTTCTTAATCACGAGATTTAATTTTATTGATAAAATTAGACATTGGTTTTATTCTAGCTGGAAAGGAATGTTTTATTTCAAATATTTGCTTTATATAATATCGAGTATTGTTCCTATCTGGTTTATGATGCAGACAATAATCAAACTTATCCGTTATTTATGTTAAGGAGGTTTTTATGAAGTATATTGTTTTTTTAATTCCTATTATCATGATATTTGCGGGTCTTTTTATGTTTCGATGTTCTATTCCTCGTAATTTTATAATTGGATATCGAACTTCTAGATCTATGAAAAGTGAAGCATCTTGGAAGTTTGCTAACCAATTAGCAGGAAAACTATGGATTGTGATAGGTAGTGTTTTATTATTCGTTTCTACAATTATTTTTTTCTGCTTTTCTCTTTTTCCCAATATAGAAACAGTATCTACTATAATCATTGGCATCCAACTATTTATGATGGTAGTACCTATATTTTTTATTGAAACAAAATTGAAGCACAAATTTAAATAAGAGAAGATATTATGAATAAGGAAGAAATTTATGCTTATTTGAATAATAAAAAAATTTGGTATGAAGCAGTAGAACATATTGCTGTATATAATATGAATGATTTATCTAAAGTAGAAATGCCTTATAAAGATAGTGATGCTAAAAATCTTTTTATTCGAGATGATAAGAAAAATCATTATTATTTGATTACGGTAAAAGGTAATAAAAGAGTCGATTTAAAACAGTTTAGGAATCAAATGAATACTAGACCTTTAAGTTTTGCATCAGAAGATGATCTAATGGATATTTTAAAATTATTACCAGGATCTGTTACACCGTTAGGGATATTAAATGATAACGATATAAAAGTAGAAGTATTTATCGATATAGATTTTATAAAAGATCCAGGTATTATTGGTGTCCATCCTTGTGATAATACAGCCACCGTATGGTTAAAAGTAAATGATTTAATTGAAGTCATCAAGGAACATGGTAATACAGTAAAGCTAGTAAAAATAAAAGGCTTATGAATGAATAAGCCTTTTTTAAATAATATATTTATGTATGATAGGTATTTTACTAATGAGATAAGTTATAATAAAACTTATTAAAAATACTAATAAAATAATAAGTGGAATCGATAAAAGCGGAGAGAATAGAGATGCAGTTATTTCATATTTTGTTAAAATAGTAATAAAGAAATCATGAATTAAATAGATGCCAAAGCAAAGATTAGAAATAAAAGTAATGTTAGAGATTGTTTTAGTAGAGAAATTTACTTTAGAGATACGATTTTTAAAAAGTATGAAGAAAGCTAGAGAAGCAAGAAAAGTATTTAGTAGCATATTATCGTAAAGGTTAGTAGGTTCTCCTTTTTGAAAAGAGATGATCACCGTTCCCAAAATAGTAAAGAGTAATCCTACGATTCCTAATATATAACTAGTTATTTCTTTATTTCTACTAATAGGATACGTATTTAAATAGTGACCTAAAACAAAATACGTAGAATATCCTAAAATAAGAGATATATTAAAATCAAAAATGGTTCCGTCCAGAATATGGATAGAATAAGGAATTAACCTTTGGATGGTTATCCAGCCAAAATTAAAAATGATTCCTAAAATTAAAAAATATTCCTCTATCTTTTTATTTTCACATAGTTTTCTTAAAATAGGAGTTATGATATATAGTCCTATTAACATAGGAATAAACCATAAATGATAATGACCACGCACAAATTCTTTTAAAGTTAAAATGATAGTATCTATTGTTAATGTCCTAGATAAAATAATACAATGAAAGATTCCATAGATCAAAGACCAAAATAATAGAGCAATAAAAATTCGCAGAATATTTTTAGTAAATAGTTTGTTAATAGTTATATTTTTATTTTGATCTAAAAATAAGGAACCTGATATCATAACAAAAATAGGAACACAGATTCTAAAAATACTATCATAAATATTCATTACTTGCCAAGAAAAGGATGAAACGGGAGTAGTATACCAAGTAATTCCTACTACATGGATTCCAATCATAAAAAAAATAGAAATAATTCTCAAAAGATCTAAATAGGTTAATCTTTTTTTAGTGTTTGTTATAGTTTTCATTAAATCACCTAAAAAAATTATATCATATTTCTTTTCTATGATATAATAAATTTAGGAGATGATAACATGAAATTAAAAGATAAAGTAGCGATTGTGACCGGTGGCGCTATGGGAAATGGGTTAGGAATTGTAGAAGTATTTTTAAAATATGGTGCTAAAGTTATGATATTAGATTATAGTGATAAAGTAACAGAAGTAGCGTCTTACTTTAAAAACAAAGGGTATGAAGTAGAAGGTTTTTTAGTAGATATTAGAAATAAGGATAAAGTACTAGCGTGTATAGAAGAAATTTATCAGAATTATCATCATATAGATATTTTAGTAAATAATGCAGGAGTATGTCGATTGGATACCTTTGAGAAGATGAGTGATGAATTAAGAGATTTTCATTTTGATGTTAATATTAAGGGAACATGGAATGTAACAAAAGCAGTATTACCTTACATGAGATTAACTAAAAATGGTTCTATTGTTAATTTGTCTAGTGTAACAGGACCAATGGTTGCAGATAGTGGAGAGGTGGCATATGCAACTACAAAAGCAGCGTTAATTGGATTTACTAAAGCATTATCGAGAGAAGTGATAGATGATAATATTAGAGTCAATGCTATTATGCCAGGATATATCAGAACTCCAATGGTGGATGGTATGGCTAAAGAAACAAATCCAACAGCTCCTGAAAAGGTAGTAGAAGGAATTGCTATGGGTATTCCTATGAGACGCCTTGGTACAATTCAAGAATTAGGAGAACTAGCAGCATTCTTAGCAAGTAGTGAGTCTAGTTATATTACAGGACAAGGAATTGTAATTGATGGAGGATCTACCTTACCGGAGACTATGAGTATGGGTGTATAAGATTACTTGACATAAGTAATCTTTTTTTCTGTAAATAAATAGATAAATTTTGTGAAATATTATATAATATATTATACGGTAAAAAAATGATAAGGGTGATAATATGGCGTATATAGAATTTAAGAATGTTATTAAAGAATATAAAATGGGAGAAATAACGATTAAAGCACTAGATAAAACTAATTTTAGTATAGATAAAGGAGAATTAGTAGTTATTGTAGGACCCAGTGGGGCAGGGAAAACTACAGCACTAAATTTATTAGGGGGAATGGATAGTGCTACTTCTGGTCAAATTTTAGTAGATGGGAAAGATATTACAAAATTAAAAGGTAAAGAATTGATTAGATATCGTCGTGAAGATATTGGCTTTGTATTTCAATTTTATAATTTAGTGCCTAATTTAACAGCTTTAGAAAATGTAGAATTAGCAGTGCAAGTATGTAAGAAAAAGCATTTAAAACCTAGTACGGTGTTAAATAAAGTGGGATTAAAACATCGTATGGATAATTTCCCTAGTCAATTATCAGGCGGAGAACAACAACGTGTTGCAATAGCCCGAGCATTAGCGAAAAATCCTAAAATATTACTTTGTGATGAACCAACGGGAGCACTAGATTATAATACAGGAAAACAGATTTTAAAATTATTGCAAGATACAGCAAGAAATGCTAATATGACTGTTATTATTATTACCCATAATAAAGCATTGGCTCCTATGGCGGATAAAGTAATTAATTTTAAAAACGGTAAAAGTGAAGGTGTGATTGTTAATAAAGAGCCAGTATCTATTGAGGAGATCGATTGGTAATGAGTGCGTTATTTAAAGATACAATCAAAGAAATAGGAAAAAAGATAAAAATTTTTCTTTCCATTTTATTTATGGCTTTATTAGGAGTAGGATTTTTTGCAGGTATTAGAGCAACTACTCCTGATATGCAAAACACGATCGATAGTTATTTTAATGATTTAAATGTTTCGGATATTAATATTTTGTCTAGTACTGGCTTTACTTTAGAAGAGATAGATGATCTAGAAAATATACAAGGAATTAAGGAAATAGAATTAGTAAATACTATTGATACACTTGGAGATGTCAAAGATAAAGAATATGTTTTTAAAACTATAACTTATAATGATAATATCAATAAAATAATTTTGAGTGAGGGTAGATTACCGGAAAGAGCAAATGAATGTGTACTAGACGAAGAAATAGAAGGAATAAATTTAGGTGATACTATTACACTAAAAACCAATGATCCTAGATTTATTGAACAACAATTAAAAGTAGTTGGATTTGCTAAATCACCACTTTATGTTTCTAATGACCGTGGTAGTAGTACTTTAGCTAGTGGAACTGTTGACTATTTTATGTATATAAATCAAGATAATATTAGAGGAATTTTCTATACGGATATGTATATCACTATTGATTCGGATGATAACTTGTTTAGTGATACTTATCAAGAAAAAGTAACAAAAATTCAAAAGAAAATAGAAGAAGAGAATACTAATTGGTATACATTTAATCTTTATGACAATGCTGGATTTTCTTCTTATAGTGATGATACTTATCGTATTGAGAATATCGCAAAAATATTTCCTGTTATCTTTTTTGTAGTAGCGATTCTTATTAGTTTAACTTCGATGACTAGGATGGTAGAAGAACAAAGAGTACAAATTGGAACCCTAAAAGCTTTAGGATATACAAATCGAAGTATAGCTTCTAAATATATTATTTATGCTAGTCTTGCCACTTTAATAGGAGGTTTTGTTGGAATCATTATTGGTGTTAATTTAATACCAAGGATTATTTATATGATGTATTTAAGTATGTATAATACGAAAGATCTAATAGTAGGATATCATTGGTCTTATTCTTTATTTGGATTAGTAGTGGCGTATTTATGTATTATTATTGCTGTTATTTATGCTTGTGTCAAAGAAATGCGTAATAATCCTGCTACACTAATGAGACCAAAATCTCCTAAAAGTGGAAAAAGAATTTTATTAGAACATATTGACTTCATTTGGAAAAGATTAAATTTTACAAATAAAGTTACTTGTCGTAATATGTTTCGTTACAAAAAAAGATTTTTAATGACAATCCTAGGAATTATGGGATGTACAGCATTGATTTTTGCTGGATTCGGACTAAAAGATTCAATTGGTAGTATGTTACCACTTCAATATGGAGAAGTATTTAAATATGACTTACAAATTGTTTTAAGTAACGAACAAGAGGAAAAAGAAATAACTGTTTTAGATGAACAGGATGATATCACTAAGTATACTACTGTTAGAATGGAAAGTAGTACGATAGAGTTTGAGAAAGAAAGCAATGAAGATACACAAATTGTAGTAGTAGATGAGGATATTAACGATTTTATTACTTTAGGAGATACTGACTTTGAACAAGGGATTTTCTTAACTAGAAAATTAGCAAAGTTATTGAATGTTAGCGAAGATGATGTTATTACTATTAGTAATGCTACTGGAGAAACAGCTAATGTTAAAGTAAGTAAAATTGTAGATAATTATTTAAGACACTATGTTTATATGGATAAAGAGTTATATGTAAGGTTATTTAAAGAAAGTCCTAAATATAATGTGGCCCTTGTCAACACTAAAGATATGGATGACAATGAGATGGAAGCATTATCTACTGATTTATTAGAATCTAACTCTTTTTCTAAAGTGATATTAACTAGTGATATTGCAAGTGCTTTAGATGATACATTAGAAAATATGGACTATGTTGTATGGATTTTAATTGTTTCAGCGGGAGTATTAGCTTTAACTGTTTTGTATAATTTGTCTAATGTTAATATTAGTGAGAGAATAAGAGAATTAGCAACCATTAAAGTGTTAGGATTTTATGATAGAGAAGTATATAACTATGTATCTAAAGAGAATACTGTTTTAACGGCAATAGGAATCGCTTTGGGATTAGGAGCGGGATATTTCTTGACTTTAATTATTGTGAAAACTTGTGAATTAGATATATTAATGTTTCCTACAGATATTGGTATTTGGTGTTATATTATTTCTATTATATTAACCATTGTCTTTACCATTATCATTCAAATAATAAATTATTTTGCTTTAAAGAAAATTGATATGATTGAGTCTTTAAAAAGTATAGAATAAATGGATATAAATTTAATTTATATCTTTTTTATGGTTTGAACAAAATTAATGTTGAAAAATGCTGATAAGGTGTGGCATGTAGGAACTAGGAATTCTTCTAGAAATGTTTATACATGCTCCTTATTGGACAATAACACCACATGCCGGTTCTGATGCGACTGGTGGTCCTTCTGGAATATCGCAACCGATGACTTTTACGGCTCTTACGATTTATAATACAGGTGATTTATGGTATTACAATAATTTTTATCAATTACAAGATGGTATTTTAATAAGACCAGTTATCAATTTCGTTTCTTCGATAGAAATCATTAGAGGTGGAGAAGGTACCCAAAATAATCCATATGTTGTTAAAACTAATTAATTACCTTAAGAGCAATAAAAACATTATTGTTCTTTTTTATAAAAAAATTGATGCATTTTTTCTTGAAATATGATATCCTTATATAGGATAGTGAGGTGAAATCATGAGAGAAATGTATACATTAGAAGAAGTAAAACAAATGATAGCTAATGGATGGGTGAATGCATCAAATTTAACTGATGTTATTTCAAGTTTATTGTCTTATGAATTTAATGACGAAACCAAAGAAATATTCGAAAATTTAGCTAATAATGAAAATTTACCTAATGCTGTTCGTACTAATTTAAGAAATGTTGTTGATAGTTATAATGAAATAGTAGGAGAGAACAATAAAAATTCTTCTGTAGAACAAGAAGAAGAATTTACCTTTAAAGAACCAGAAATTTCAAAAATTTCAACTGGTGAGACGAAAAGTCAAGAATCTGCTGGGGATGAAATATCTTTAGAAAATGATGCTAGTCTTGGAAGCTTAGTTGCTAATGCTTCTAATAAAGGAATCCGTGTTGTCTCTAGTAATCCTGGGTTAACGGATACTCCAGAGATATCTTTAGAATTAACTCATGAGAGTAAACCTTATATTGATAATTTGTTATTAGAGTTATATCAAAATGAAAAAGATATTGCTGTAGATATGACTAGAATTAATTCTACCAATCAAGAAGTATTAACTATTAGAGCAAATGATAAGGGCGTAAGTGAGGAAGAATTAAGAAAAAAAGGTAAGGAAGTATTTGATAGTGTTAATGACATTATCAATCAAACAGATAAAGAAAAAGATTATGAGAAGTTAATGCCGGGAGAATTAAAAGGGTTAAAAGATAAATTTGTAAATGATGATCCTAATATTCCAAATCAGGATTTTACAGTAGGATATTCTAATAATAATGGAGAGACTAATTTTTATTTAATTGCTGACTCTAAACAAGAAGCGATTGAAATATCTGAATTAATAGGATTTAAAATTAAAGAAGATCGTGGGGCTAATGTGTTTGAATTAGACACTGATGATAGAAATATGGATGGTACTAAATTAGATAAGGCTTCTTTTGATGTAGATGAAATAGATGAAGTAAAAGATTCAAAACGTGGTCTTCCTTCGATAGATGTTGATTATAATGATAAATATTATGATAGTGAGGATTCATTAAAAGTAATTAATTTTATTAAAGATAATCAAGATCCTATGGATATGGCGGTAGTCCAAATAGATGTACCTTTCGATAATCCTAATCAAAGAATTGTAAATTTAGCAAGTTCTGATGGAACAAGAGAAGCGATTGTTTTCGATAATGGAGAAGAGTTTGATGCTTATACATTACCTAAAGTAGCAGAAGCATTTGGAGCGGAAGCATCTATCGATAGAAATAATGTTACTAAAGTAGAATATGAAAATGGTAAAGCAAGTTACGAGGCATTATCTAGTAATAATAATTATTTAAGAATGAATAATTATGATAGTGCTACCGTTGATCAAGTAAATAATTCATTAGATCAATATATGAGCAGTGAATTAGAAGAATCTAGATCTATGGAAAAAGAAAGTTCTTATGTAAAAAGCTTAGGTACTTATCCAACAAGTAATCCAGAATCAGCTAAAACGTCTTTTCTCACTTTAGTAGTATTTATCTTAGTTATGGCCATAGGTTTTGGAATTATTTATTGGTTTTATGGGGGATAGATGGTAAAGTTAACAAATGATCAAAATATTAAAAATTTAAAAACTAGAAAAATATTAAGAATATTTATTATTATTTTTGGTTTATTAACAATTATATTAGCTTTTTTATCTTTAACTATTAAATTGGGGATAGGATATTCTTTAGTTGCCTTTATTATAATGACTATTTTAACTAGGAAAAGAGAAAAAATACCAATTAATAGAAATAAAGATTTAGAAACTAAAAGAATAGAAAAAGCGATAGAGAAACAAAAAAACAAACGTAAAGCAAAGTGAAATGTTTGTTTTTTTATGTTGTGAATTCATTGTTTGTAAGATATAATGAAAGCATAATAAATGGAGTGATAAGAAGATGCATCAAACTAAAATAAAAGTAATGATAGTAATGATTATTATGATAGTGTTTATGGCAGTAGGATATGCGTTATTATCGACTAGTCTAAATATTAATGGAAGTACAGCGGTTACCTCTAATTGGCA
>CALVYA010000016.1 GCA_944371905.1 uncultured Bacilli bacterium
AACGCATATCCTACTGCCATAAAAGCAATTACTATAACCATTATCATAATCACTTTAGTTTTCTTTCGATACATATTCTCAACTCCATCCATTCTATTCCCTAAGGTAATTGTAACAGAATGTTCTAGAGTTGGAAATACACCGGTATCCTATTTTTTTCGACAAAAAAAGCAAGTTTCCTTGCTTAAAACTTAGGCTTTAAAACCAAAGTAATACTATCTTCTTTCTTTACGATTACTCCTGCATTTATACTTTGAGAAGTTACATAACCATTACCTTCTGTAGTATAAGTAATTCCTAATAGATTTAATAACGTTTTTGCTTCTGTTTCACTATATCCTATTAAATTAGGCATTGATATATTAACATCATTGGTAACTAAATATATTTTATCTAATTCTGATACTATAGTATTACTTTCTGGATATTGTTTTATTATTTTATCGCCATTACCTATTACCACATAAGTTAGTCCTTCATTCATTAATGTATTTGTAACATCCATAGTTCTTTTGCTAATAAAGGATGGTAGACTATATTTTTTTAAAGCTTGAACTTTATCTTCTTCTTTTTCATCGAGTTCTAAATACTTACTTACATTAACTACAATATCTTGAATAACTTGCTTCATAGCATTTACACCATAACTACCTTGATCTTTCGCTGAAAAATAAATAATAATACTAGGATCATTTCCAGGATATAACCCTGCAAAACTACGAATAACACTACTACCATAACCATTCCCGTCTGCTACTTGAGCAGTACCAGTTTTAGCTATTAAATCATACCCTTCCATATAATACGTATGTCCAGTTCCCATAGGATCTTCAATAACACTACGCATTAAATTTTTCATATTATTCACAGTCTCTTTACTAGCTACTTTATCAAGTTCAGTTTTTTCTCCTTGAAATACTACTTCATTAGTATCTGTATCTACTATCTTATCAATAATATAAGGTTGCATTAATACTCCATTATTCGTAAGCGAAGTTAATGCTTTAATGTTTTGAATAGGTGTAGCTGTAATTCCTTGACCAAATCCCGCATTTAATATTTCTGTTTCATATTTAAAAGCAATTTTCCCCGAAGCCTCATTTGGTAACTCAATTCCTGTTTGATGTCCAAAGCCTAATTTATTATAATACGTTTTTAAAATAGCCCCACTAATATAGCGATTAATAAGATTAATTACTCCAACGTTACTGGATAGTACAAATCCATAGTTAAAAGTAATTTCACCCCAACCATTACGATCCCAGTCACCAATTTCGGTACCATCTTTGGTCACATAAATTCCTGATTTATAAGTATCATTTCCATTATAATTTCCATTTTCCATAGCAGCCATATAAGAAAATATCTTCATTGTTGATCCCGGTTCATAAGCATACGCCACATTGTAATCAATATAATTCGTCATATCTCTAACATTAGGATCGAAAGATGGATTACTAGCTGAAGCTAGTATTGCTCCTGTTTTAGCATCTGCAATTAAAATAGTAGACCAATCAAAATTATACCAATTAGCTTTATCTAAAGCACGTTCTACAAATAATTGAATATTAGAATCTATGGTTAAATAAACATCATTTCCGTCTTCCGCAGGTACTGTTACTTCTTTAGTACCAGCAATTTTATATCCATTTCGATCTTTTTGATAAAAAGTATATCCATCTTTTCCACTTAATTCTTCATTAAATTGCTTTTCAATTCCCATCTCACCTACGATAGTCTCTTCGCTATTCCCCTCTTCATCTTCTTCTACGGTAGTTTTAGCATAACCTAAAGTATAAGAAGCAAAATCTCCATAGGGATAATATCTTTTTTGAGTCTCTATAAAATCTATTCCAGGTAACCCTAATGCTAAAATAGCATCTTTTGTTAGTTCAGTTAAACCTCGTCCTTTACTACCAAACTCTGTTTGATAAACTCCTTCTTTAGATAAATATTCTAAAATTTGTTCTTCACTAATATCTAGTACCGTTGCCAACATTTTAGCGGTATATTCTTTATCAACAACATGTTGTGGTTTATTAATATCTGTCGTTCTATTTTCATCTAAATAAGCGATCAAAGTATAAGACGAAACATTTTGCGCTAATACATCTCCATTACGATCATAAATCGTCCCTCTTTTTCCTTTTAAAACCTCATTTTTAGTAGTCCTACTACTAGCAAAAGCTTGTAAGTCTATCCCATCAACCTTATGAGACATAGCTAACTGGGCCGTTCTTAAAATAATCACTACAAAAAAAATTAAAGCCACAATAACTAAGAATAAACTCATTCTAATATTATTAGACTCTAATTTCTTTTTCATTCATAATCACCAACTATTCTTCACTATCAACAATCGATTTGATATTATTATTATTATAACTCAAACCTTGCTCTTCAGCAACCACTTTAATATTGTCTAAGGAAGCTAACTCGTTTACTTTCATTGCTAAACTTTCATTTTTCTTCTCTTGGGTAGACAATTCTTGTTTAGCACGTTCTACATCAAAATTTATTTTAGATAGAGTTGCTTGTGAAAAAACGATACCAAAAGGAGATATCACTAATAATGCAATAGTAAAAGTATAAAGCAATCTTTCAAATTTGCTCATTTTTATTATTCTTTTGATACGTTTCTTCTTTGTCATATTATCACCCTATCTTATTCTTTCTATTACCCGCATCTTAGCACTTCGTGAACGATTATTATATTCTAATTCTTCTTCACTAGGTACTACTGCTTTATGATTAACTAATCTATAGTTATTTAAATATTCTTCTGGTATTTTAGGTAAACCTTTTACTTTCTCATCAATACTAGTTCTTTCTTTAAAGATATTTTTTACAATTCTATCTTCTAGGGAATGAAAAGTAATAACTACTACTCTTCCCCCTACCGCTAGTATATCAAGAGCATCATTTATTGACTCTTCCAAAATATCCAATTCATGGTTCACTTCAATTCTAATTGCCTGAAATACTTTTCTAGCAGGATGTTTCTCTTTTTTAGCTTTCATTGGAATCGCACTTTTAATAATATCTACTAATTCTAACGTTGTCTCGATGTTTTTATTCTGTCGATATTTCACAATAGCTCTTGCAATACTTCTAGAGTATTTTTCTTCTCCATATTTAAAAAAGATTTCTACTAATCTTTCTTCCTCATAATTATTTACTACTTGATAGGCAGATAACTCTCCATTTTTATCCATTCGCATATCTAGTTTTGCATCATTATGATAACTAAAACCTCGATCTACTTCATCTAATTGGACAGATGAAACACCAAGGTCAAATAAAATACCATCTACTTTATCTACATTTCTTTTTTTTAACTCTTCTTTCATATGAACAAAATTACTATATATAATAGTAAAATTATTTCCAATCTTAGATAACTTCTCTCTACTATAAGTAATAGCATCACTATCTTGATCAAAGGCGAAAAGACAACCCCTTCTTACTCGCTTAAGAATTTCACTGGAATGTCCAGCATAACCTAATGTAGCATCAACGTAGATCCCGTCATCTTTCAAATTAAGAGCTTGAATCGCTTCGTTAAGTAAAACACTAATATGCATAATTATTCACCCAATTCCCAATTTGAATCAAATAAATCTTCCGCAATATTTGACATTTCCTCTTTATTGGTATTGTAGAAATCATCCCACTTCTCTTTATCCCAAATTTCAAGTCGATCTCCTACGCCAACTATAACACATTCTTTTTTTAAGTCAGCGTAGGAAATCAATGGAGAGGTAATATTGATTCGACCTTGCTTGTCAAATACTGTTGCAGTAGCGCCTGATAGGAAGAATCTCGTAAAACTACGAGCGTCCTTCTTAGTGAATGGTAGACTCTTAAGTTTTTTGGTGATTTTATCCCATTCAGTTTTTGGATAGACAAATAGGCATTCTTCGAGACCACGTGTTACAAAAAATTCTTCACCTAAATCCTCACGAAATTTAGAAGGTAAAATAATTCGTCCCTTTTCATCAATATTATGATGATATTCACCTATCAACATAAAAATCCCCCACTTTTCACCACAATCAACCACTGCTACTATTATACTATAATTATTATTAGATTTTGTAAATAGGAAAAAATAAATTTCCACCAAAAATACAAAAAAAAGAATGTCAACTTGACACTCTTGAATTAAATTTTATTTAACGTTCGAATCAGTTCTGTTTGTATTTTTTCTTTATCAACTACAGCATCAAAACCATCTTTTATATAATGTTTAGAAATAAACATTTTTTTATTATCTAACATAATAACTTTTTTACTACGATTTTTTAATTTAGTTAATTCTTCTAAAACACTAAAACCACTCATTAAACTCATATCATCATCAATTAAAATAATATCATATTTTTCTTTATTTTTAATTCTATTAATACAATCCTGACCGAACATAGATACATAAATATCATACCCTTGTTTCTCTAAAATAGATTTCATTCTTCGAATTTCTTCTTCATTCTCATTTACAATTAATACTTTTTTGGCATTATTTCTAGCTTTAATATACGAATCAACATTACTTTCTTGTTTTAATTCTTCATTCATAACAATATATTGATCTAATGTAATTATAACTTTAGTCCCAGTTCCTATGTCACTTTTTATATACATAGTTCCACCCAGTAATTTAATTATTTTATACGCTAATTTTAAATCAACATCTATCTTTTCCATTTTTAAATATTCAGTATCATCCATTTTAGCATCTTGCGACAAAATATCATTAATCGTTTTCATATCGATTCCCTTACCAGAATCTTCTATCACAATAACCATCCTACAAATATCAAATTTAGTAATCGCATTAACATCAACATTAACGAAACCATGTTCTGTATTTGCTAAAGCGTTGATTAAAATAGACATCAATACCTGTTTTAATTTAATAGCATCTCCATATAATTCTTTAGGCATATTAGTAACCACTGTAAAATTATATTCGATATTATCTTTGACATAAGATTTAGCACGGATTTTAATATCCTCTAAAAGAGAATAAATATTATAAGTATTTTCTATCTTCTTAATATTTCTAGAATCAAAAGAAGTAACACCTAAAACATCATTAATTAAATAGTTGATTTTTTGATTATTACGATCAATATCATCTATTAAGATATCCATTTCCTCTTTCTTTTTTATTCCTTGCCTATATTTATTAATCTGCTTATCAATATTGTTTACCGGTTCCCTTAATCCTTGAGAAACTTTGAATAAAAAGACTGATTTTTCCTCACTAGAACGTTCAATAATTTTTCTGTTTTCAATTAATTCTTCTACCATTTTCATATCAGGATTTTCAATAGTAAAATACATAGAAAAAGTAATAATAACAAAAGCGGTGTTTACTAAGAAAAACTCTGGAAATACTTTTTGGACAATCAAGACTACAGCAAAAAGAATTATTAACAGATAAATAGGTATATATTTTTTGTTTTTTAAATAGGCCCTACTTAAAATCATAGAGACAATCATAACGACAATACACGCACTAGCTAAAATATAGATTAAATTAATACTAGTACCAACAGGAAGTAATAAACCATTAATTTCTTTAATTTCAATTGGTAAAAACATAATAATTAAAGCTACAACGGAAAAAGCTAAACTTAAATTTTTAATTGGAAATTTATTTTTCTTTAAAACTCCCCTTAGTTTTTGTCCAGTTGTCACTGTATATAAGCTAAATAAATATAACCATGTTAAAAATCCTAAAAATAATAATTTTAAAGTAGTAATATATATATGCGATGTAGAAGAAATCCCCATTTGTACTAAACAAAAACTAATAATTTCAATTAAACAACTAATAAAAGTCACTACCACAATAAAAGAATAAAATTTATTTTCTACATAGTTAATTCTATCTCTTGCAAAATAAACGATCATCAAAATCATACTAAAAATACATGCAAGAATCGTATATGAAATACTAAGCATAGACTCACCTCTATTTTGATTATATCATATAAAAATAGTAAAAAAAAAGATTTCTTAAGAATCTTTTTATTTTTTCATAATCTTTACTCTAGGACTAATTACTTTCCCTACCATAGTATAATTATCAGGATCCAAAATATTTTCCTGTTCCAAAGCTTTAAAGTCAACCTTTTTATTTACTTCCGTAATAGGTAATTCTTCTTTTTTAACATAAAACTTAGGTACATAGCTTTCAGGGTAATTGACTTTTACTAATTCATCAATTTCCTCAAATACACTATTACTACATTCTTTATCTTTTAAAACTACATGTGCTACTGGTACTTCACGTTCTTCTTCATCATTCATTTTAACGCAACAACAAGCATCTACCATAGGATGACTTCTAATAGTATCTTCTAATGTACCAAGCCATACTTTAGCCCCTGATCTTGTAAGCATTCTCTTAGCTCTACCTTTATGATAGATTCTTCCATCTTCATCCATATATCCTAAATCATCAGAATGTAACCAAACTTGTCCATCTTTATGTTCTCTTAAAATAGCATTAGTCGCTTCTGGATTATTTAAATATCCTTTCATAACCGTATCACCAGTAATACATAGCTCTCCTATTTCTCCATACTTTTTCTCTTCTAAAGTATTTTTATCAAACTCATCAGAAGGAACATAATCAAACACTGCTACTGTAACTCCTGCTAGAGGTATCCCAATGCTTCCTGTTTTAGCTGCTTTTCTATTTAAGTAAGAAGCTGCCGCAGTACTTTCTGTTAACCCCCATCCTTGACGTACTATAGTATCTATTTTTTCGTTACCAACAGTAGCAACTCCACCTTTACTTTTAGCATATTCGTTAAATCGTTCTTCTTCTTCTAAAAACAACTTATCTCCGCCAGAAATAGGTGCTACCATAAAGGAAGTATCCTCCAAAACATCTGCATCAACCATAGCTTTTAACAAAATAGGTCCTGCCATAAAAATATTTGGTTTATATTCTTTAATCAAATTTGGATATTCTTGAACTTTAAATTGAGAAATAAAATTAACTCTTACACCACAACACAATAAATTATATGTTGCATTAAAATAATAACCAATAGATGGAGGTAAAATATCCATAGAAGTTAATCTTGGATAAAAATCCATTTCACTATGCAAGAAATTATGAGCACTATAATTTAAATTATTATTAGTAAGCTCTACTCCTTTAGGATTTCCTGTCGTTCCTCCTGTATAAACAATAGCCACAGTATTATCGCTACCACCTACAATAGTACTCATATCTTCTTGTTGATATGCTTGAGCCCATTCATCAAAAGTCATAAATTCTTTATATGATTTCATTTTCGTTATTAATTGATTACGATCATGCATTATTTTTTGATAAATTTTAATTACTTCCTCTGTAATCTTGTCTTCATCTAGCTGATCTTCTGTATTACTTTTTACTTGTTGATAAAGCATTTTTGACATGGCTTCCTGTGGTACTAAATTCATAACCGGAAGTGCAATTACTTTTTCAATATTGCTTCCTAACTCTAAAGATTTCATCACATTTTCCATAATAAAGGGAACTTCAGATGCGAATAGATATTTGGAATTAGATAAATTAGTCATAAATTTAATACGATCTGGGCTTTCATCGAATTTAATCAAATTAGCTGTTGCACCCATTTTTGATAATGCTAATAAGAAAAACATAGTTTCTGGTACATTTAATAATACAAAAGATACTGTATCTCCCTCTTTAATTCCCATAGAAGTAAATTTCTTAATATAATCATCTACCTGTTGTTTAATCTCTTCTCTAGTAAACATTTTACCATAATATTCAATTAACGGCCAATCATACTCTTTGGTGATATCAAAGAAATAATCATAACAGTTTGTTTTATTAAAATCTAAATTTTGAAAGTCTTCTCCATGTTGATACCATTTTAACCAAGGTTTATCAACAGTAGCATATCCTGTTAATTTTTTACTTTCCTTAGTCTTCACTTTACCTTGACCATTTAAATTAGCCAAATGTTTTTCATCATATAATATCATACTTTTCCCCCTAACATTATTATAACAATCAAATTTAATATAGCATATCTTTTATAAAATGCAAATATTTTTGACGTTACTTTACATAAAATAAAAGCGCAAATACTTCTTAAAAACCTGTACTAGCGCTTTCTAGTTAGTTATTATAACACGCTTTCTTTATTTGTCTAATCATAAATTTAATTTTATTCTTATCATCTAAATTTTTAAGAATACTATTTAAGAAACTATAACATTACTCTCTATAAAGTCAAAAAAAGATATAGATAATTCTCTATATCTTCTTCCTCATCAATTTCGATTTCTTATTTGTTCTTGTATCAATTGTATAAATTCATCCTTTGTTACAGTTGTAGTTCCTTGTTCTCCATGTTTTCTATAACTAATCGTCCCTTCTTCTTGTTCTCTATCCCCTAAAATTAAACTATAAGGTATTTTTCTAGTTTGAGACTCTCTCATACGATAACCTAACTTTTCATTACGCTCATCTAAATCTACTCTAATATTATTATTCTTTAATTCCTCAAATATTTGATTTGCATAATCTAAATGTAGTTCTGGATTTACAGGAATAATATTAATTTGAGTTGGCGCTAACCATAAAGGGAATGATCCTTTCGTCTCTTCTATAATAAAAGCTGTAAATCTATCAAATGTACCAAATATAGCTCTATGAAGCACTACTGGTACTTTCTTTTCTCCATTACTATCAATATAAGTTAATTCAAATCTTCTAGGCAATAAAAAGTCTAATTGACAAGTAGAAAGTGTTACTTCTGGTCCTACTGCTGGTTTTACTTCTACATCTAATTTAGGACCATAAAAAGCCGCTTCCCCAATCGCTTCATAATAATCACAATCTAGTTCATTTAAAACCTCTCGTAACTTATCTTCTGCTATGTTCCACATCTCATCATCATCAAAATACTTTTCTTTATCTTCCTTATCACGAAGAGATAATCTAAACTTATAATCTTTAATACCGAAATCTTTATACACTTCTAGAATTAATGACACTACTTTTTTAAATTCCTCTCCTATTTGATCAGGTCTTACAAATAAATGGGCATCATTTTGACACATACATCTAACTCGCTCTAATCCTTTTACTGCACCACTTGCTTCGTAGCGAAAATCTGATGCAAACTCTCCTATTCTAATAGGTAAATCTCTATAGGAATGTAACTTATTTCCATAAATCAACATATGATGTGGACAATTCATTGGACGAAGAACAAACTCTTCATCATCTACTTTCATAGAAGGAAACATATTTTCTTTATAGTGATCCCAATGTCCTGATGTTTTATATAAATCCACCGTTCCTACACATGGAGTATATACATGCATATATCCCATTTTTTGTTCCTTCTCATAAATATAATTCTCTAATTGTTTACGAATAATAGCACCATTAGGTAACCATAATGGCATACCCTTCCCAACTAAATCATGTGACATAAAAATATCTAAATCTTTACCTATTTTACGATGATCTCTTTCTTTTGCTTCTTCTAATTCTTTTAAATAAATATTTAAATCTTCTTCCTTATCAAAACATACTCCATAAATTCTTTGAAGCATTTTATTATTAGCGTCACCTTTCCAATAAGCTCCACTAAATTTAATTAATTTAAAATATTTTAGTTCTTTCACTGATTCTACATGAGGCCCACGACAAAGATCTGTAAAATCTCCTTGTGTATAACAAGAAATAATAGTATCGTCTTCATCCATTCTAGAAATTAAATCTATTTTATATGGATCATCTTTAAACTTTTTTAAAGCCTCTTCTTTTGTTAATTCACTTCTTACAATCCTCTTCCCATCTTTAACTATCTTCTTCATTTCTTTTTCTATAATAGCTAAATCTTCTACCGTAAGTGTCTTATCTCCTAAATCAATATCATAATAAAAACCTTCTTCAATTACTGGACCTACCCAAAATAAAGCATTAGGATATAAATGTTTTACTGCTTGTGCTAGCAAATGAGCACAAGAATGATTCATAATACTTAATTTTTCATTTTCTTTAATATTTATCATTATTCTCATCTCCTATTTTTTATTTATTAAACTTCTAATGTAAGTTTTTCTCAATATTTTCTCTTCATCTTTTAAAGTAGAACTTAACTTTTTATGTTCTACTGCATATAGATATTGTCTTAATTTTAAGTCAAATAACTCTTTTCTAAATTCCTCTTTTTTCATGTTACCCCCTAAAAATAAAACTCCTGTTAGAAATCTAACAGGAGTGAATGACACGGTACCATCCTTGGTTTAACTTAATTTAAATAACGGTTTTATCCGGAAACTTCTTTCGAGTTCTGCTCCTAGGTAGTAATTATTAAACTATTAACTATTTTCCACCACACAATAGCTCTCTATCTAAATCATTTAATAATCGTATCCTATTCCATGCATTTCACTAGTATTATAGCATAAAATTCATTTTTGTACAGTCTTTTTATCACGCTATTTTATCTAATTTAACGCTAACTAATTTTGATACACCTGACTCCTGCATAGTAATACCATATAATGTATTAGCATATTCCATCGTCTTCTTCTTATGGGTAATAATTAAAAACTGAGTTTTATCCTTATAATTATCTAAGTACTTTCCAAAATTATCAACGTTCGCTTCATCTAATGCTGCTTCTACTTCATCAAATAAACAGAAAGGTACTACTCTAACATTTAAAATAGCAAATATTAAACTAATGGCTGTAAGAGTTTTCTCTCCACCTGACAATAATGAAATTGAAGTTAACTTCTTACCAGGAGGAGAGGCAATAATCTCAATTCCTGTCTCTAATATATTATTAGGATCTGTTAATTTTAACGTTGCTGTCCCACCATGGAATAACTCTTTAAATACTTTTTTAAATTCTACTTCTATTTTTTCAAAACTAGATAAGAACTCTTCTTTCATTACTTGATCCATTTCATTAATAATTTCTAATAAAGTATCTTTTGCGTTAAATAGATCGTTTTTCTGATTCGTTAAAAATTCATAACGTTCACTCACTCTTTTATAATCTTCAATAGATGCTAGATTAACCATTCCTAGTTTTTTAATATTATTTTTATATAGGTTAACATTACTTCTAGCTTCTTCTGGATCTATTTCTAAGATATATCCATCCCTTGCTTTTTCGAAAGTTAACTCATATTCTTCACTTAAAGTATTTAAATGATTATCTAATTTTACATCCAATTTACCAAGTAATATTTCTTTTTCTTTTAATTCTTTTTCTGTCTTATAAAGTAGAGAATTATTCATCTTATTAATAGCTTCCATTTCATCTATCTTTAATGTTAATTTTTCTTTTTCTTTATTTTTATAATTAATATCTTTTACTAATTCTTCTTTTTCGCGATTTACTTGATAAAATTCCAGCATTAATCGTTCTTCTTCTTTAGAAAGAGAGGAATCCACTACATGCCCTAGGCTATTTAATTCATTATTTACTTGTTCATAATGATTTGTAATATCCGTTTTATTATTTTCTTTGGTATGTAATATTTCTTCTGTTTCTACTAATTTCGTTTTACTTTTGAATAAAGTATCTTCTATTTTTTGTAATTCTTCATTATATCTTTTAATATCATTAGTAATATCATGAATCACGATATCTAGATCTTTTTGATGTCTCATTAAATATTCAAGTTCCTTTTTCTCACTAATAATACTTTTATTTACTTGAATACTACCACCAGTAATAGAACCTCCTACATTAATAACATCTCCATCTATAGTAACAATTCTATATCTTTGATTAATTTTTTTACTAATTCTATTAGCAGTATCAATATTATCTACCAAAATCACATTTCCTAATTGATTAGATACTACTCCATAATATTTACTATCAAAAGTTACTATATTAGCAAAAATATCAATATATCCATCTTCTTTTACTAATAAACTTAATATTTCAGGATCAATTCCCCTAGGTTTTATTACTGTCATCGGAAAGAAAGTAGCTCGTCCTAATTTATTATCTTTCAAATAATTAATAGCAGCCTTTGCACTTTTTTCGTCCTCTACTACAATATATTGCTTACTTGATAAAAGCGCTACCTCTAGGGCTTTTGTATATTTACTGTCTACTTCAATTAAGTTAGCTAACACTTGATGTATTCCAGAAAGTCTAGGATTATTTAAAACAGCTTTAACACTAGAAGATAAACTCCCACCAGATTGGAGATAATTATTAAGAACATCTATTTTATGACTAGTATTCGTCTTTTCTCTATTTTTATTATCTAAATCTGTAATACTTTCTTCTTTTCTCTTCTTTAAATTAGCTACTTCTAACTCTATTTTATTAATATCTTCTTTTTGAATATTTATTTCATTTATCAAATTTTCTATATCTTTATTTACTAGATATAAATTATTTTCTAACTTTAGCTTTTCTTCTTTTAGTCTTGCTATATTTTCATGAACTTTACTGTTGGATGCATCATATTTACTACGTTCTTTTAAGATATTCATCTCTCCATTTAGTTTTTCTTCTTGCCTAGTAAGTTCTAATAATTTATTGTTAAGTTCATTTAACTCAATATTTAGTTTACCTAAATCATTCTTACTTTCGATAAATAAAGTATCATCACTATTTCCTTTAACATTTAAATTTAAAATTTTATTATTTAACTCATCAATATTATTTTTGACTTCTTCATACTGATGATTCATCTCTTCTATTTCATAAGCAATTAGTGCTACTTCAATATTTTCTAATTTTTCTTTATTATCTAAATATTCCAATGCTTTCTTACTCTGTTCTTTTAAAGGTCCCACTTGAACTTCTAATTCAGAGATAATATCATTCACACGATCTAAATTATTATTGGTTCGATCTAATTTTCTTATAGCTTCTTCTTTTCTTTTTTTATATTTTAAAACACCGGCTGCCCCTTCAAAGATAGCACGTCTCTCCTCAGGAGAATTAGATAAAATTTTACTGATATCTCCTTGTGAAATAATATTAAAAGCATCTTTGCCTATACCACTATCGATAAATAAATCAGTAATATCTTTTAATCTACATTTTTCCCCATTTAAAAAATACTCATTTTCTCCTGTACGATATACTCGTCTTTTAATCGATACTTCATTATAAGGAACAGCTAAATAATTATCACTATTATCAAACGTTAACGATACACTAGCTACATTCAATGGATTACGTGATTTAGAACCAGAAAAAATAACATCCGTCATTCCTGAATCTCCTCTTAAAGATTTTACAGATTGCTCTCCTAATACCCATCTTACCGCATCGACAATATTACTTTTTCCAGATCCATTAGGCCCTACAATACAAGTAGTTTTTCCATCTAAACTTATCGTTAATTTTTCGGCAAAAGATTTAAACCCTGAAGCGCTTATTTCTTTCAAGTACATTTTTATCACCCTATCTACTATAGTAAATTATACTATAAACTTAACTATTTCACAAATAAAAAAATTATAATATCAAAATTATAATTTTTTTAAAACCTATTTATTCTTACATTGCATCGCGTCTTGAAAAGTTCAGTCTTCCTTTTTTATCTGTACCAATAGCTTTAACTACTATTTCATCTCCTATTTTAACAACATCTTCCACTTTTTCAACACGTTCTTTTGCTAATTTTGAAATATGAACTAATCCTTCACATCCTGGCCAAACTTGAACAAAACATCCAAAGTCTTCGATGGATACTACTTTCGCAGTATAAATTTTACCTTCTTCTACTTCTCTTACAATATTTTGAATCATTTCTGCGGTCTTATTAATAATATCTTGATTAGAATGATAAATAATAACTCTTCCATCATCCTCTAAATCCACTTTAACCGCATTGATATCCGTAACCGCAGTGACATTACTAGCTTCACAAATAATCTTAGTAATCATCTCTCCACCCTTACCAATAACATCTTTGATTTTTTCTGGTTTAATCATAAATGTAAGAGTTTTTGGTGCATATTTACTAACTTCTTTTCTAGGTTCAGGAATTTGTTTTTGAATGACATCTAATATTTCCATACGCGCTACTTTTGCTTGAGCTAATGCTTCTTTTAGTATTTGTTTAGTAATTCCTTTAATTTTAATATCCATTTGTAAAGCACATATACCATCTTTAGTTCCCGCTACCTTAAAGTCCATATCTCCTAAATGATCTTCCATTCCTTGAATATCCGTTAAAATAGTATAATCATCACCATCTGTAATAAGTCCCATAGCAATACCGGCTACTGGTGCTTTAATGGGAACTCCTGCTGCCATTAATGACATACATCCAGCACAAATACTTGCTTGTGATGATGAGCCATTACTCTCTAATATTTCAGATACCACTCTGATAGTATATGGAAATTCTTCTTCACTAGGAATTACTTGAAGAAGTGCTTTTTCTCCTAAAGCTCCATGACCTATTTCACGTCTTCCTGGAGAACCATATCTACCAGTCTCTCCTACTGAGAATTGTGGGAAATTATAGTGAAGCATAAATCTTTTTTCATCTTCTAAGGATAATCCATCTAATATTTGATGTTCCCCCAAAGCTCCTAGTGTTGTAATTGATAAACTTTGAGTTTGACCTCTTGTAAATAAGGCAGATCCATGGGTTCTTGGTAGGATATCAATATCCGTTGATAAGGGACGAATCTCTGTCATACTTCTACCATCCGCCCTAGTTTTTTCTTTTACCACAATTCTTCTAAATAATTCATATTCTAATTCTTCTAATACTAGTTTAACTTTAGTAAGAAGTTCTTCTACTTCTTTTTCTTTCATTTCGCTATTTTCTTCTTCGTATTTAGTAATCACATCTTCTTTTATTTTATCAATTGCAGCATATTTTTCTAGTTTATCTTTGATTCTTAATGCTTCATCTAATTTATCTCGACATAAAGAAGAAATTTCTTCTTTTAATTCACTAGTTATTTCTAGTTTTTCATACTCCATTTTCTCTTCGCCGATCTCTTCGATAATCTTTTCTTCAAAAGAAATCAATTCTTTAATTGCTTCATGTCCAAACATCAAAGCTTCTAACATATCATCTTCACTAACTTGTTTAGCACTAGATTCTACCATATTAATAGCTTCTTTGGTTCCTGCTACAGTTAAATCAATATCACTTACTTCTAGTTGCTCTGGTGTAGGATTAATTACAAATTCTCCATTGACACGACCAACTTTTACTCCAGCAATAGGACCATCAAATGGAATTTTACTAATACAGGTTGCGATACTAGAACCCAGTAATGCTGTTATTTCTGGTGAATTGTCTTGCTCTACAGACAACACAGTGTTAACTATTTGGACTTCATTTCTAAAGCCTTCAGGAAATAACGGACGCATTGGCCTATCGATCATTCTAGCAGCTAATGTAGCATTATCTGTAGGACGTCCTTCTCTTTTTATAAATCCCCCTGGTATTTTACCAACAGAATATAATTTTTCTTGATAAAGTACCATCAAAGGAAAGAAATCAGATAGGATATTAGCATTCTTACTAACTACTGCAGTTGATAATACAACAGTATCTCCATATCTAACTAAAACAGATCCATGGGCTTGTTTCGCCATTTCTCCATGCTCTACTACTATTTTTCTTCCTCTAAAATCTAATTCAAATACTTTCTTTTCCACGTTTACCTCCAATTTATGTAAAAAATAAAGACACTAAAAACAGTGTCTACTTTCTTAATCCTAATTTTTTAATTACTTCACGATATCCATTGATATCTGTCTTTGCTAAATAATTTAATAAGCTTCTTCTTTGACCAACTTTTCTTAAAAGTCCACGTCTTGAATGATAGTCATGAATATGTTCTTTTAAGTGTTCAGTTAAAACATTAATTTCTTCTGTAAGAATGGCAATCTGCACTTCTGCTGAACCTGTATCGTTTTCATTTTTAGCAAAGTCTTTAATAATTTTTGCTTTTACTTCTTTAGATAAAGCCATTTTGATCATCTCCCTTTCTTAATAATTCACTATCTACTAAGTAATGGTCGGAAGAATCCATTACTGAGAAGAAGTAAGCATTATTACTATATCTTATTTATTTAAATAAATCAAGCATTTTTTAATAATTTCTATTTCTTAAGAATGGAGGTAATTCGTATTCACTTTCAGAATCACTATCATCTTCTTCATCAATAATAGGTGGCGCTACCTCTACTTCTTTAATTCTTCTAGTTGGTGTTTGTGCAGTATTATAAAGTGGTTCTTTATTATTCTTATCAAAACCAGTAGCTATTACTGTTACTATTACTTCGTCAGTTAAATTTTCATTAATAACGGACCCAAAGATAGTATTTATATCAGTATTAGAAGCCGCACGCACAACTTCCGCAGCTTGTTCTGCTTCAAATAAAGTTAAATTCATACCACCAGTAATATTAATAATGGCATCTGTAGCACCAGAAATAGATGTTTCCAAAAGTGGACTAGAAACAGCTTGCTTAGCAGCTTCAATTGCTCTATCTTCTCCCATACCAATACCAATACCAATAATGGCATTTCCTGATTTTTCCATAACTGCTTTTACATCAGCAAAATCCAAGTTAACAAGTCCAACTACAGCTATTAAATCAGAAATTGATTGTACTCCTCTACGAAGGACATTATCTACTTCTTTAAACGCTTCTAACATTGGTGTTGTTTTATCAATAATTTCTCTTAATCTATCATTAGGAATGACGATTAAGGTATCCACATGTTTCTTTAACTCTTCAATTCCAGCAAGAGCATTTTCCATTCGTTTACGCCCTTCAAAAGTAAATGGTTTAGTAACGATAGCCACAGTTAAGGCACCTAATGCTTGAGCAATTTCAGCAACAACAGGTGCTGCCCCTGATCCTGTTCCACCACCCATTCCACAGGTAACGAAAACCATATCTGCTCCTGCTAAAGCATCCTCAATTTCTTTTTTAGACTCTACTGCAGCTTCTCGTCCTATCTCCGGCTTGGCTCCTGCCCCTAATCCATCTGTAAGATTAGCTCCTATTTGAATTTTTACATCTGCTTGAGAATTGTTTAATACTTGTAAATCTGTATTTGCTACAATAAACTCTACACCTTTTACCCCTGACTCTATCATACGGTTAACGGCATTTCCTCCACCACCGCCTATACCTATTACTTTTATTTTTGCTAATTGATCCATTTCTAATGCGCCAAACATTCCAATTCCTCCTTAGTTTCCAATAAAGTATCCAAATACTTTACTGACAATTGTATCATTTGTTGTTTTTTTTATACTTCTTTTATTATTTAACATTTCCTCTATTTTATCTTCATCAAACATGGATGAAGTCTGCTCTCTTAGTTTTAATTTTTCATGATAATATTTTATAATACCAAAAGCACTAGAATATTTATTATTTCTAATACCAATAGTAGTAATATTTAAAGTATTAGCAGTAATTCCTAAAGTGTTTTCTACAACATAACTAAATCCTGTTAATTCACTAATACCACCTGTAACAATTATATAACTTATTTTTCTTTTTGTTAAGGCATTAATTTGTTTTTTTGCAAGTTTTAATAATTCTACAACACGCGATTCTACTATTTCTGAGATTTCATACTGATTAATAATTACGCGATCTCCACTTTTTGTCTCTATTTCTAAAACATCATTTACATCAGCATATCTTCTACTACATACAGCAAAATTTTCTTTTAATGTTCTAGAAGTTGTTAAATCTACTCCATAAATATAGGAAATATCTTTATCTATATTTTTGCTACCTAATTCAATATTATCTTGTTTAATAATAATACCTTTATTAAAAATCGATACATCGATTTTCTCACTACCTATATTAATAACTGCACCTAATTTTTTGTCCATATCATTGTTTTTGGCTTCATAATAATCACCAATACTACCAAAAACAATATCAATAACTTCGATGCCACAAGACTCAAAAATCTCCAAAAATGGGATAATTGTTTTTTTAGGAGCCGCTACTAATACTGCTTTTACCTCTAAATATTCTCCGTGAAGGCCTTTAGGATCTTGAACACTTTCTTTGTCATCTACGGTAAAAGTAATAGGAATTATAGTAACAAGACTTTCTTTCTCTTGTAATTTTTCAATAACTGCATCTTCTAATGAAGATACTATGTCTTCCCCAGTAACAATACCATCTTCACTTATAATCCTAGTATTTCCTGATACTACACTAAATCTTCTTTCATTCGCTGGTACTGTAATAACTGCTTTATCAATTTTAACTCCTATAGAAGGTTCAATTTCTTTTAAAGCTAATTTTAAAGAATTAATCGCTAACTCTTTATCTACTACTAAACCTTTTTTTATCCCTGTCGATCTAACATTAGTAGAAGCTAAAATATTAAATCTGCCATCTAAAAATTCACTAACAACAATTTTTATACTATCACTACCAATATCTATTCCAGTATAAATTTCTCTCATATCATCGCTCCTACTTTCAAAATATATTATACTATATTTTACTATTATTTCAAATACTTTTTAAAAATAAGAAAAAGGTAACTATGGTTACCTTTAACGTACAACAATATGATATAGATATCTTAAAAACGTTCCTAAATACGTACCTATATTAAAAATAGTTAATACCAATATATTAAATATCATCATAATAATAGGTGAAGATATAATTAAGATAATATATAATTTATGTTTACTATTTTTTATTAAATTTTGCATAAATTTCCAAGTGTGATTCTTCTAATAGCAGTACCTAGACTTCTTCCTACATCCAAAATTACTTTAATTCCTCCAGTAAAAGCATTAATAATAGCTCCAGATATATCTAATCCCCCAGTAATAGCTAATAGCTCACTTCTGTCGTTAATTGTTATCATCGTTTCCTCCTTAATTACATGGTAATGGTCTTACAAAACCATCTATTACACCTATTAAAAATATGATTCCGGCTGCAATACCTATTCCTCCCCAAATAGATATTCCACCGCCTTTAATATCACTTAAACCTTTTTTATCGATTTCTACCATTATCTTACCCCCTAATTAAATCGATTATATATTCAAAAATGGTCATTTCCTTCACAATAAATCTTACTTTAACTATATTATTATCTATAAAATTCTTATCTTTTAAATCAATATTTAATAAAACTTCTTTATAAAATAAAGTATTATTAGTAATAATTTCTTCCTTGATGCTATCTATTGTATAGCTATATTTTTCATCTTCAATATACAAAGTATTATGATTAGTAATATTATTTAAATCTTCTACTAAAGTATAAACGCTTACTAAATTATTTTTTACTATACCTTGAACTTGATAATAACTATGAAATTTAAAGCAATGATTCATTAAGATTAAAAAAATTATTATAAAAGTAAAAAACAAAAGCCAAACAAACAAAATTTTAGGAATTTTTCTTTGATATTTCAATAAATAATCATTAATATGAAGCATAGGATAATTTCTCCATATCAATACTTTGGTTAAATAAATCGACATTATTAAAGCGATGAGAAATATAAATAAACGTTTTATCTTTAAAATTTTTAAATAAAGTAGTTAATATTTCACGTTCTTTTTGCACATCTACTTGACTTAAAGCCTCATCCAAAATATAAATATTACTATTTTTCAATAATGACCTTGCAAGTATGATTCTCTGCTTTTCTCCACCACTAATATTAAATCCATTTTCTTCTAATAACATTTCGTAGGATACAACATTATCTTTTACTATTTCATCTACCTTAGTAAGATGTACTACCTTTAAAAATTCGTCATAATCCACTTCTCTATTAAGAGTTACATTATTATATAAAGTATCATTAAATAAATTTTCATTTTGACCTATATAACAAAATTCTCTTCTAATATCCAAAACATTATAATCATTAATATCTTTATCATCAATAAAAACTTTATTACGATCAACATCAAAAAACTTCATTAATATTTTCCCAATCGTACTTTTCCCTGATCCACTTTTTCCAAAAATCATTACTTTAGCTCCTGGTGATACTGATAAATTAATATTATTTAGAATATTCTTACGACCATAATAAGAATAATTTAAATCTCTAATATCAATTTTACCTAGTAATTTTTTTCCAGTATACTTTTTATCTATTTCTAATTTTTCATTATCGATCTCATATAATTCTGTTACTCTATTTATAGACACTTTCATTTTCTTCACTATTAATTCCATTTCAATAATATTTTTAATGGGCTCTAGAAAATAGATAATGATACTATGATAACTAATCATTTCTCCTAATGTCATTTTTCCCTCTAATACATATAAGGTTGCTACAAAAATAATAACAGAAAGTCCTAAATAATTAATCATATCTTTCATAAAATTTTCTAAATTAAATAACTTTTGAAAATGATAACTAGTATTTAAATAGTTATTATATTTAATCTCCATTTGATTCGCAGTGATTTCTTCCATTCCTAATGACTTAATAGTATCCATATTATTAATCGTTTCTACCATATAAGAATTAACATTGGCAGCTTCTTCTTGATTTCTAGTAATCCAATATTTAAACATTTTATTAAATACTTTAATTACTATAAAATACAAAAGAATCATACTAACTCCTATGAAAGTTAAATTGGCATTGATTTGATATAAAATAAAAAACACAAAGATAATTAATACCAAATCTACAAAAAAAGTCATAAACAATCTACTAATAGTCTCTTTAATATCACCTAAATCATTAATTCTAGAAATTACTTCACCAGTCGTTCTACTTTTATAATATAAATAAGGAAGTGAAATAATGTGCTTAAAAACTTTAGTTATTAAATTATTATCCAAAGTATGATTAATAAAAACAAGTAAATTATTTCGCACTAAATCTATTAATGATTTTAACACATAAAGAAAGGCTATAATTATCATAATAAAATACAAATTAGTTTTAGAAGAATAGTTAAGTACACTTTCAATTACCATTTGGAAATTAAAAGCAGTAATAATACTGATAATAGTATAGAATAATGAAAAAATAAATATGGATATAAACACTTTTTTATACTTTAAAAGAACTTCAATTACATTTTTTAATACTTCTTTATTTTTCTTTATCATAGGAACTTGTTTATTGGGAATGAAAATTAAATATTGATTTGTAGCAATATGCATATATTCTTCTAAACGATATTTTACGATTCCTTTAGCAGGATCGCTAACAGTTATTATTTTGCGTTTTTTATTAACATTTAAAATTACCACAAAATGTGGATATTTTTTATTTATCACCACGTGAGCAATACAAGGAAGCATATCATTTTTTAATGTCATAATATCCCCTTTTAAAGCTTTGGTATAAAAACCTAACTTTGCTCCTGCATCTAATAAAAATAATGCATTGGTGCCTTCTTTATTAGTTTTTGTTAGTTCTCTTAAATACTCTTTAGAAACATTACCACCATATGTTTTAATAATCGTAAGTAAAGAACACACACCACAATCTTTAATATCATCTTGCATAACAACAACTCTCTTTTTTAGCACCTTATCACCTCCTCAATTAATTATTAACCGTAAAGATTTCTTTTTCCTAAAAAAAGAAATTATTTTTTCAATAATTTCTTCTTCCATCTATTCTTTACTTTCGTTTTTAATTTTCTTCTACTATTTTTATAATTAGTAGCAATAACTAAAACAAAAACAATGATTGCTATTGCATAAATATAAATAGGAACGCTGTCTTCTATTTTTTCAAATTTAGCTATTAACGTTAGATCCGAAGTAACTGGTAATGAAAAATCATATAGTTCGTCCTCTTGATACCATCCTAAAAATTGATAATCCGTCTTTTTAGGATTGCTAATAGGAGATACTACTTCTCCCTCGTTTACTTTTACTGTTTTAGTTTTTCCATCATAAGAAAAAGTAACTGTATATTCTTCTATTTTCTCCTCTTCTACATAATCTGACCATAGTCCAATCTTTTTTTGACGAGCAATACTTTCTACTTGTTTTAATTCATCGGTATACACATAATCTCCATATATATAAGCAATTTTAGCATAGCCTTGTTCTATCAATTCCTTTTGTAAAAAATGATCATCATAAAATACCCATACCAAATGGCGATCATACTTATCTTTCTTATCACTGCCATCATCATATTCCAAAACTATTTTTGAAGCATTGGTTAACTTTTCACATGTATAATTACTAGCTTCTTTCCCAAAGGGTTCCACCTCTTTGGTAGGATGAACTGTCTCTGGTGTATCTACCGCTAAAAATCTTGCTGTTATTTCCTCATCATTTAAAATAAACTTAGCGGTATCTCCATCAACACATTTAGAAAATATTACTTCAACTTTTTCATTTGCATACACTGGATGAATTAACAACCAAAAAAACAAAACCCCAATCCATACTTTCTTCATTATTACCACCATGATAATTATATCGCAAATTTTATGGAAACAAAATAAAAAACAAACTAAATGTTTGTTTCTTATAAGAGATTACCAAGAACCTCCTCCTCCACCTCCGGATCCTCCTCCAGAGAATCCTCCACCAGAGGATCTGCTTCCTCCACTAGAACTTCTACGTGGACTAGAAGCCATCGTTCTTTGAACAGAACTCATAGTAGTAGTCATAAATACTCCAAATCTATAAGAAGTAAATCCCTTTGGATTATCATACCAAGAAGGTGGTGTTACCGTAATAGATTCAAATTTTTTTATCCAAGTATCAGATACTCCTAGTATATAAGTATATGGTAAAATATCATAAAAATAAGTAGGATTTTGCACAACAAGAGCTTCCAATCGATCTTTTTCTGCTGTCTCTAAAAAAGTTCTAAATCCTTGAATTTTTCCTAACATTTCATTCCCATACTTGTTTCTTTTAGGTATGAATTTTAATACCATGACCATGCCAAATACTGCTAATAATCCTAGAATATAACCAATTAAATATATTTTATCTTCTAATAAACAAGGAAGAACAAGGATAAACCACATAAATCCTCCCATCAATAATCCTGAAATAGCACCTAAAATAATCTTCCCAACAGCTTTTTTCTTTAGTCCACCATGAATCGTAGTATCTCTAGGAGACAAATTTAAAATAGATGTAAAAAATTCAGTAAATCCTGCCGCTGGAAAAGCTAAAGCAAATAATAAAATATCCCATTGTCCATACTCTAGAACCGGTTTAATCGTTATAATACAATATGTAATAATAATCATTAAAATAATATATTTATTTTTCGTTAGTGATCCTTTTTCAAAAATAGTATATTTATTCTTTAACGTATTTATCTTTTTTAAAATAGAATGTATGGTAAGATAAAATTTATTATATAAATCATCCTTTGTTACCTCAGTCCTATTTTCAACACTCTTTTCTGTAGTCAAATTAGATAAAGATATTCTCGTTGCTTTAGGTGAAAATAGCCCTTCAAAAAATTTCTTTTCAAATTCATTACTTCCATCATATTCTTTTAGTTTAATAATTTTGAAGTCTTCTTCTGTGTCGATTATTTTTATATATCCTTTGTTAGCTAAATAAATAAGTAATGATACTACATCTTGATTATCTGCTTTTCCTTTATATAAAAATCCCACTTCTAAACTGTTATATCCTTCCGGTGGATAAAATTCAACTGTAGAAATAACAGGATCGTCATGACCATATTTATGCCACCAAAAAAGACAAATAATTAAAAACAAAATAGGAAAAATATAAAGTATATAATCAAATAAATCTATATCAAGACCAGCACCAACAAAATATCCTTCTGGTAATTCACATCTTACTGTTAAAGAAGTTTCAGGATCTAATACATTAGTATAACTTCCTATAATAGTATTATTAAAAACTTGATATTGAACATACCTATTATCAATTGATCCATACTTACCGGAAGAAAATCCTAATTTATTTTCATCAAAATCCTTTGGCATTTGAATCTTAAAAGTAACATTTTCAATCGTAGTATCCCATTCATTTCCAATAATATTATAATATAATTCATCCCTATCATTTAACGGATCTTTTCCAATATTATATGTATATTGAATGACATATTCATGAAGTCCTGTAAGATATTCATCACTAGATCCTATTTTAATAGTATATTTTTTGTTTGTTTTCGTTACTTTATATTGTTCATTCACAGAAACATTAGAAACTTGAGCTCTATTAGTAGATGTTGTTCCATCTAATCTTTGCACTGTATTTCTCAATGGAATCGTTCTATAAATTCCATGCTTAGGATAATTAAAATAAACCGCAATATTTTCAGTTATATCAAAAGTATTATTTTCATTTACTACTACATTAACATCATATTTATTAATAACATAATCATAACTATACGCCTTTGTTTTCCCTGGTATAAAGATGATACCTATTAAAATAACTATAATAAATAAATTTAAAAACTTTTTCATCTTACTCACTAAAATTTTACTTTTACATTTTCTCTTTCATGATCACTGGTTTCAAACATTACTTTAGACTTATAACCAAACAACTTTGCAAATACATTACTAGGAAACATCTCTACTTTATCATTAAACATTTTAACTACTCCATTATAATATTTTCTAGAATTAGCAATATCTTCTTCTACTTTAGATAATTCATTATTTAAATCCCTAAAATTAGAACTTGCCTTTAAATCAGGATACGCTTCTGCTAAAACCATAATTTGATGAATCCCTTTACTTAATTCATTATTAGCCTTAATTTTATCATCACTACTCATTTTATCATAAGAATTATTACGAAGATGAATAACGTTTTCTAATGTTTCTTTTTCATGTTTAGCATATCCTTTAACTGTCTCAACGATATTAGGTATTAAATCCCATCTCTTTTTTAAATAAACATCCATAGTTGCAAAAGCTTCCTTAACCCTATTGTTTAATTTAACAAAACTATTATAGGTTGCGAAAGCATAAATAACAATAATAACAATAATTCCAATCACTATATAAATCCACATAACTTTCTCTCCTTCTTTACTACTAATTATTTTCTAACCTTAAAACTATAAAGATATCACCTTCTAACAAAACTGCACATCTACCTTAAGTTTCTTTTAAGGCATACGATTATAATTACAGTATACCACAAAAATATCTTTAAAACATTACAAAAAATATACTATACAATTCATTTAGAACAAAAATTAAAATAAATTCTAACTCATCTTTAGGTAACTAAAGCCATTTCTTTTATATATAATATTTTACCCTAAATTATGAATGCATTATATGTCATGTAAAAAAATTTCTTATAAACTAAAAACTAGTCCAAAGACTAGTGTTATTCATAAAAACTACCGTTTTGTAAAGTAATCTTTTTTACCTTAGGCTTTGCTTCTAAATCATTAGAAGCAAAAAACATTTTATAGCATTCTTGTAATTGTTCTTGTTCTCCTTCTATTAATGTTAATGTCGGTAAATATAGCAAAGATTTGATAGTAGCATTAGAATCAGGATAACGAACGTCTTTACTTAAAATTACTAAAGCATTTTCATTATGTTCTTCCCATTCTTTCACTCCTGCAATCATATCCTTAAAGTATCCCCCAAGCAATATGTTTTTCTGATTGCTTTTTAATCTTAAATACAACATCCTAATAGATGAGTAATCCTTCACTTCATCTACATAAGTAATCACTGCATGATCAGTTTCTAACAAAATTCTCTCTATCGACATACAAAACCTCCCTTTACGCTAATTATATCATACCTATCAACCAAAAAGGAAAACAACTTAATATTTAATATAAAAATTCAAATATTCAAGTTTTTTTAATGTTTTTTAAATAATTTTGTAATATTTGAATAAAAAATATACAAAAAACGATATAATAAACATCTTTTACTATTAAATCGACATAATATGATAATATCAAGCTGGATAAGGGATATTAAAAAGGAGGTAAAAATAATGAAATATTTAAAAATAACCATTGCTTTATTTGCTTTAACTTTTATTTTTGCTGGAACCAGTGCAAATGCAGAAGTTATATATAATATACAGTCTATAACAATTCCAGCATATAAAATTAATTGAAAATCTCCACAACAGTCTAAATATAATACTTGGGTTGAGCAAACAGCCAAAAAGACCCATTGTACAGATGACATTACTTTAGACGGACGCGTTATTTTAGGTAGAGCTATGCAAATGCTTACAGGAGGATATACAACTACAGACTGGCTTGAGTTACCACCTCAACAAGAAGTAGGACTTGGGGAAAAGAGCAAACAAGTTGGAGGCTATAAATTATATCTTCAATCAAACAAATGGTTAATGACTACTGCAACATTTTCTGGTGTTTGGGTAATTGATTAATAAATAATTTTATAAATTAATATAATTAATATTCCTTTATCCTTTTGTCAGGAGGAATTTAAGATGTACATAAAGAAAAATAAATACTTTATTACTTTTGTCATTATGATGATTATAATTACTTTATTATCATTTTGCCATTATTTTTATGATAATTTTTCATACGTTAAACAATATAATCGCATTGAATCGAATTGTCTAAAAGAAAATAATTCAAGTGACGAAATATGCAATTATTTTCAAACTGAACAACAACTTCAAGACTTTCTTGATCTAAACGATCCTGTTAAAGCTTTTAGAAAAATTGATGCTATTTCTCTTACCTATAGTGTGATTCAAAACACTATATTTAGTGCATTACAATATTTTTCACCATTATTAATTATTTTTTCTGTAGTTGGTACCTTGCATACAGAATATGCTTCTGGAATGTTTAAAAATTATTTTTTAAGAATGGATTATAAAAAATATCTAAAACAAAAATATAAAATTGTATTAAAAACCGCTGCTGTTATTCCTATAACACTAATATTAATTTTTGTAATATCATGTATAATTACCGGATTTAATTTTGAAATTTCAGAAAATATTAAATCAGTATATATATATAAGGAATGGAAGTATTCTAATTTTATATTATATGGCTTTTTAATATGTTTAATACAATTTTTCATTAGTGTTTTTTATGGGAATATTGGAGTTATATGCTGTATTAGTAACAAAAACAACCTTGTATCCATAATAATGGGATATTTGATGTTTTTAGCGGTAAATTTATTTATGTATATTATTCTTTATGCAACAATCATTAATAAAATGTTAGGATTTAGAAATCTAACTGACATTTTTGCTATAACTGGATATTGGTTTTTTGATAAACCAGAGTATTATTGGGGTGCATTATTGATGGCATTTATCCTACAATTTATTTCTCTTATCATTGTTCGTTTCTTATACTATAACAAAAAAGGAGTGATAAATGCTTATGAAAAACAAATGGCATAATCGGTTAGCAATTATTAACTATGTTACTACAACCGAATGGTTTAAAATCACTTTTTTCTTATCGGTTATATTGGCTGCTTATGGAGGAATAATATTAGGTATTTCTTCTACAAATTTCATTGATGCAATATTTATCCCGTTTCAGTTTCCTATTTTTAATATTTTTTTATTAGTGTTGTTTTTTTCAACACATTAAATACGGCTAATATTTTTAACAAAAAATTTGAGTTTTATATCTTGCGGTTAAATAATAAAAAGAATTATTTAAAAGAATATATAATGATAAATATTTTATCTGTTTTGTTTCATTTTTTATTATTTTTCCTACTTTATTTTATATTTTTAATGCTAATGCATATGAATAAAGTTAGTATACATTTATATGAACCATATAATATCAGCAATTTAGTATATGTTATTTTTTACCTAATAAGATATATATTTATCGTAACATCATTATGTATATTAATCTCGTTCATAGTTATTAATTTTAATTTAAAACCAACTATGTTTTTTTGCTTACTTATTTTACTTGGATTTTTCTTTTTTCAAAATTACTTTTTATCAGAATTTAAACTATCTTTTTTATTAATATGGACCTATTTTAGCGATGTGAAATTTATCACATTTTCTATTGAATTATGTTATTCAATATTGTTTATCCTATTAATTGAGATAATTATTTACATTTTTTATATTTTTACCTATAAAAGAAAGAGATGGCTAATATAATGAAATATCTATTTTTAAATGATATAAGTTATTTATTGCATAAAAGAAAAAAAATTATGTTATTACTTATATTACCACTTTTATATTTATCACTAAATAAAATTGATAATCTTTCTTCTTTTGAAGTATTTAATTTATCTATGGGAACTAACATAAATATGGAAAATTATCTTGTCATAGAATTATTAATATATCTATTTACTATTTGTTTTTATCTTTTTCTAATAATAGATATTTATACAAAAGATATTGAAACTCAATTAGATTTAATATTCTTAAGAATAAAACCTGTAAAATGGTTTTTAAAAAAAGGTATAGTATTTTCTCTAATAATTTTTATTATTAGAATACTTCAATATAGTGTTGGAATAATTATACTAATTTATCATGGATATCAGATAATAATTAGTGATTATCTATATTTATTCATGATTGATTATTTATACATACTTTTACTACAATATTTATTTTTAGCACTATATATGATAGGACTTGTATTATATAAAGCAAAAAAAATAATGTATATCCTATTTTTTATAATATTTTGCTTTATTCCCAAAAATATTTTGTCTTTGCAAAACTATACAATAACAATAATCATATTAATATATTGCATATTTTTATTGAATCTATTCATTATAAAAAAATTAAATAAAAAAATATTTGAAAATTTATGAGGTGAAAAAATGAAGTTAGAAATTAAAAATCTTTCAAAAAAATTTAAAGAAAATGTTGTGTTAGAAAATGTTAATTTAACACTAGAAGGCGGAAATATTTATGGTTTTATAGGGAGAAATGGAAGTGGTAAAACCGTTTTGTTGAAAATTATTAGTGGTTTTTATACTCCTGATTCAGGAGAAATTATACTTGATGGTATTAATTACATTAAAAATAAGTCTTTTCCAGATAGCACTAGAGCATTAATTGAAAAGCCAAATTTTATCCCTGATTTAACTGGATATGAAAATCTAAAATTATTAGCTTCAATTCAAAATTTAATTGGTAAAAAAGAAATCGATGAAATAGTGAAAAAATTAAATCTAACAAAAGAAATAAATAAAAAATATAGTAAATATTCATTAGGAACTAAGCAAAAACTAGGAATTGCACAAGCACTAATGGAAAATCCCAATATGATTATTTTAGATGAACCTTTTAATGGAGTTGAAAATAGTACTGCTCAACAAATAAGAGAATTACTAAAACAAGAAAAAGAAAAAGGAAAAATTATTATTATAGCTACCCACATAAAAGATGATATTGAATTTCTAGCAGATATTTTATATGAAATAGATGGTGGCCAAGTAACACAATATAAAAAAACAATTTAGATTACATTTAGAAAAAAATTTTAATACATAAGAAACGAAAACAATAAGAATAGTTTTAGATAACTCATACCAAAAACACAAGATGACTACAATTTGTAATCATCTTTTTTTAATAGAATGATATTCTGATTAGTAATAATATCCTAATTAATAAATTCCTTACTAACTTCTCTATTTTATAGTTTTCAGAATATCATTTCTTCAGATTTGGTATGTGAAGATCTTTTTCTTTTAATTAATCAACAAAAAAAGTATTAACTTCCTATGAAATTAATACTCACCTTTATTTAAGTTCAAACTATAAAAGTTTGAACAAAGTTCTCAATGGTGCCGTTGAGGAAGTTATCTACAACTTTTACCAAAGGTAATTGATATATGAATCAATCACTACATACATTAT
>CALVYA010000017.1 GCA_944371905.1 uncultured Bacilli bacterium
TTGAAATGTATTATAAAATTTTTATGCAAAAGAAAACCTCTAGAAAAAATCTAGGGGTTTGTCTACACTCTGAAAAAAATACTGTAAAAACAGTATTTTAAAATTTAATACGACTAGAAATGTAGTCTTCTACTTCATTTAATGGAATGACTACTTGCTCCATAGTATCGCGATCTCTTACTGTAACAGTATTGTGATTTAAAGTATCATCATCGATAGTAATAGCAAAAGGAGTACCTATTACATCGCTACGACGATAACGTTTTCCAATATTACCTGCCTCATCATAACTACACATAAAACTTTTTTGCAAATTATGATAAATTTCAGTAGCTTTTTCCCCATGATATTTTTTAATCAATGGTAAAACCGTTACTTTATATGGTGCTAAAAACGGATGAAATTTCATAACTTCTCTAATTTCTCCATCTACTTCTTCCTTATGATAAGAATTAAACAAAACGGCTAAAACACTACGATCTAGTCCATAAGTAGATTCAATAATATATGGAATATATTTGGTATTAGTATCTTGATCAAAATATTCTTGACTAACTCCACTATATTCTTGATGTCTTGTCAAATCAAAATTAGTACGATTATGGGTACCGTTAATTTCTCCCCAACCAAAAGGAAATTTATATTCAATATCACAAGCAGCTTTAGCATAATGAGCTAATTTTTCATGATCATGAAAACGTAAAGATTCTTCAGGAATTCCTAAATCCATATAAAACTTTTTCCCATATTCCTTAAAGTATTCATATAACTTAACATCGTCCCCTTCTTTGCAGAAAGTTTGATATTCCATTTGTTCAAATTCAATAGTTCTAAAAGTAAAATTACCTGGTGTAATTTCATTTCTAAAAGCTTTACCAATTTGCCCAATACTAAATGGTAATTTACATCTCATACTTCTTAAAACATTTAAAAAATTAACATATTCTCCTTGTGCATTTTCTGGTCTTAAATAAATAACACTTTTACTATCTTTAACTACTCCTCTATTAGTTTCAAACATTAAATTAAACTGTCTAATATCAGTAAAATTAGTTTCTCCACAATTAGGACAAGGAATTTTATTTTCTTTAATATAATCCATTAATTCTTGTTCGCTCATAGCATCACCAATAGAAGAATTAGTATAATCATTAATCAAGTTATCGGCACGATGACGCATTTTACAACCTTTACAATCGATCAACGGATCAGAAAAACTTCCTACATGACCAGAGGCTTTCCACACTCTAGGATGCATTAAAATATCAGCATCTACTTCATAAGCATTGTCTTTTTCTTGAATAAATCTCTTTCTCCAAGCATCTTTTAAATTATTCTTTAATCTTGCTCCTAATGGACCATAGTCCCAAGTATTCGCAAGCCCACCATATATCTCACTACCTTGAAAAATAAAACCATACTGTTTACAGAAATTAACTAATTTCTCCATTGTAAATTCATCCATAATTCATCCTCCAATTATTTTCTTTTTACTTTAACAGTTTTTAATTCTTCATTATATTCACGTGATACTTCATCCATAATATCTGCTACACTACTATTAAAGGTTTGAATCGTAATATTCCCACAAACAAGTCCATATTTTTGTCCATTTTGGGATGGATATAAAACATTATAAGCTTCACGTTCATAAAATTTTGCTTCTTCTCCTACACTATTTAAACGATCCCAAAGAAAATCTTTAAAAAATCTTCGTTCTTCATATGTGATTTTATCATCTATGGTTAATAAATCAAATTTAACAAGAGATTTCTCTCCTGTAGTAGAATATCCACAATCATAGGAACTATGGTCACATGCAGAAAATTCATAATTTGTAGCATCTTTATTTTCTTCACAAAAATCTAATCTATCTGCGGTAAATTTATCCATCGTCATTTGTTTCATCTCTTCCAAAGAACTATCAAACATTTTTAAAAGCATCGTTTTCTTATCTATCGTATTAACCAATGAAAAAGTTCCACCATAAAATCTTAATGCATTTCTATTTTCTACAAAATTAATCTTATTATCATTTAAAAATTGGCTTACCATACTTAAGATTTGTTCCTGAATTTCTTCTTGAGTTACATTACTAGTTTTATCTTCTAACGTTAATTTTTTATTGCTTTTTACCTCTTTTTCTTTAGAACCAGTAAATTCAACATAGTATTCTCCATCACGTTCTATTACAATAAACATATCGTAATTTCCACTTTCCATAAATTCTTTTCCTTTAATATCTATCATATTATCATCTCCTTATAAAATAAATCTTCTAGGTATATGTAAGGACGATTACTAATCGCGGTTCCACCTTACTTATTCTAGAAGAATCACTCTTTTCATAATGCTGGTAGGGTTCCATCCCCGTCATCGCATTTATATAAGGCATATTGTAACACAAAGATATGTTTTTGTAAACTAAATTTCTAACTCACCATGATTTTTCTTAATAAAAGCATTCAAAGCTAAATCAAATTCATAATCACTATCTAAGCCTGTTAAAATATCTTCATTATTCTTTTTTACTACTTTACGAATACAAAAATCTTCTGGATCATCTGCACTTGCTAAATGAACATATAATGTTCCATTTACTGTTTCTTCATCTACAATTACATAATCTTTTCCTTCTAATTTTAAAGCATCTAATTCATTCATATCTATTCCCCTTTTTACTTTTTAAATCCTGTTTCCTTTATAATATTATTCATCTGTGTTTGTCCTAAAATATATTGATCCATCTTTTCTTCGTATACTTTAGTAGAAGGTAGTCCTTCTTTATCTACAAAATTATTTTGAATTAAATAGTCATTAAAACTATTATACATTGGTTTATCTATATATTGTTCAGGATTGGATGAAACAAGTGATTTCATATTTCTTATTACATCATCTGTTTGTTCCACTTTATTTGCTTGATTATATCCTATATCTTTATAAACTCCATACAAAGCTCGATGAATATCTTCATCTTTTAATACTCCTTTAGCAATATCCAAAGTATCATACCAATAGCCTTGTAAATCATTGGTTCTATGCGTTTCATTTCCGACTAATTGAGCATAACTTTGTAAAGCATCTCTTACTTCTCTACTATCTTGGGCAGCATGAAATTGATTGGTAAGTCCTATCCCTAAAGAAGTTGCAGCAATAGCTGCTATTAAAAAACTGGTAACTACAGTTACTTTTAATCTATGAGCAGAAACTTTAAAACGATCTCCTCGATAATTCACTTCTATAATGTCTTTTTTACGGGATGAAACACTATTATTTCTAGCTTTTGAAATAGAAGCTTCTCTATCTTCAACACGTCTTCTTCGATATGCATCGCTAATTTCCCTTCTATCCCTAAAATCCCTTTCTTGTCCTTGTGTCCTACTACTTGTTTGATCATAAAAATAATTCATAATAGCACTCCTTTAGTCTATATTCTATTATCAATATACTATAAAATAAATTAAGTGTCAATTTTAATCTATTTATTTGACACTTAATATTATGAAACCAAAAGATAATGGTATAATAATACTATTAGGAGGTTTATTATGAAAAATAAAGTTGCCATCATTGGCTGTGGAAATGTAGGAATGAGTTATGCCTATGCACTTTTAAACCAAAGAACATATGTAAATGAATTAATATTAATTGACTTAAATTATGATAAAACAGTAGGAGAAGCTATGGATTTAAACCATGGACTTGCTTTTGCTCCTTCTAATGTCATAACAAGAGCTGGAACTTATCAAGATTGTAATGATGCCAAAATCGTAGTAATAGCAGCAGGAGCAAATCAAGAAGTTGGAGAAACCAGAATGGATCTAATTCATAAAAACGATAAAATTTTTAAAAATATTATTGAAAAAGTTAACCAAAGTGGATTTGATGGAATTTATATTATTGCTACGAATCCTGTCGATGTTATGACTTATATTACATGGAAACATTCAGGATTTACTCCAAATAAAGTAATTGGCAGTGGAACAACGCTAGATACTGCTAGATTAAGATATGAAGTTGCTAAAAAAATTCACATCCATCCTAAAAATGTTCATGCTTATGTGATTGGAGAACATGGAGATAGTGAATTTGTTCCTTGGAGTAATGCTAATATTGGAATTCAAAATATAAAAGATTTTTTGAAAGAGGAAGAATTAGTAGAAATTTGTGATAAAGTTAGAAATGCTGCTTACGAAATTATTAATAAAAAAGGTAACACTAGTTATGGAATAGGTATGAGTTTAGTAAAAATTACTAATGCTATTCTAGGAGATGAGAACTTAATTTTAACTGTTTCTTCTTATGATGAAGAGAATGATGTTTTTGTAGGAGGACCTACTATCATTAATAAAAATGGAGCTTCTAAAAGAATATATGTAAAACTAAATAATGATGAAAAAGAAAAATTACAAAATTCTATCAATGTTTTAAAAAATGCTATCCATCAAATAAAAGATATTTAAAAAGAAACTATCGCTAGTTTCTTTTTTGTTTTATATACTTTTTTTGATAATTTGGTACTCTATCATGTTCTATTAACCAATCAACTGTATCACTTAAAGTGTCATCTATATTGCGGTTGATATATCCTAATTCTTTTGTAGCCTTTTCATGGGAAAAATTAGCATTAGAAGATAAAGTAAATAATGAATAACTAGTATATAATGGTGGTTGGTTTAAAATTTTATAATATTTTTCGGCTAGTGGTGCTGTTAATTTAGCAAACCATAATGGTAAAACTGTCTTTATTGGTTTTTTACCACTGATCTTACTTAATCTATTAAGAATATCTAATACTGAAAAATACTGGTTGGATAAAATATAACATTCTCCTTGTTTCCCATGCTCTACAGCTCTTAATACTCCATCTGCTACATCACGTACATCCACAAAATCATATCCTCCTTTTACGCAAGCGGTTAATCTGCCATCTAAATAATCCATAATCATTTGTGTAAGATGCCCATGTCCATAATCGTTAGGACCAATAATTCCAGAAGGATGAACCACACAAGCGTTAAAACCTTCCTTAGTTTTAGATAAAACATAGTTAGTAGCTTCGGCTTTTGTTTTGGCATAAAGTCCTGTAACATTATCCGGATTAAAATTACCTACTTCAGTTATTTTTTCTTCTTTTGGCGGCTCCTTAATGGCGTGTACACTGCTTACATATACAAACTTAGATACATGCTTAGATAAAGCCATATCTACTATATTTTTAGTTCCTAACACATTGACATTATAAACTTTTTGTTGATATTTACTAGCAATAGATACAATTCCTGCACAGTGAATCACTATTGTCTCATCACAAGAATCAACATTAAAAATTTCCTCTAAACTATTTTTATCAGTTACATCACCATAAAAAATATCGCATTTAACATCATCTAAAGATTTCACAGGATCATCAGGTAATACTAAGGCTCTAACTTCTTGATTATCTGCTACTAATTTTCTTGCTATCGTATTTCCTAAATGACCGTTAGCACCGGTTATTATATAAATTTTTCCCATCATTATCACCTATATCTATTATAACACTAAAAAAAGAGTTCAACACTCTTATTCTAGTTATTTGTACTATTTTCTTCTAAAGTCGATGAATTATTATTTATAGTTCCATCACTTATTACTACACCATTAGCATCAAACTCGTATCTTGATTCTTGTGGCGTATTTGCCGTTGACTCTAGATTATTATTTGTAGTTCCATCACTTACTACTACTCCATTAGCATCAAACTCGTATCTTGATTCTTGTGGCATATTTGCCGTTGACTCTAGATTATTATTTGTAGTTCCATCACTTACTACTACTCCATTAGCATCAAACTCGTATCTTGATTCTTGTGGCATATTTGCCGTTGACTCTAAATTATTATTTGTAGTTCCATCACTTATTACTACACCATTAGCATCAAACTCGTATCTTGATTCTTGTGGTGTATTTGCCGTTGACTCTAGGTTATTATTTGTAATTCCATCACTTATTACTACACCGTTAGCATCAAAAATATAGGAATTTAATATCTTTTGTTGATCTTGATTAACATTTCGATCTTCTGGTTTATAATCCATTTTAAATGGATTATCCACTACTTGTGGCGTATTTACTCCAGAAACATTAGTTTGATTATCTTGTTTGGTAAGCGTTCCATCAAAAATTACTACTCCATTCTCATCAAACTGAAAATTAGAAACCGTGGTAACTTTATCATTTTCTTGATCAATCTTACCGTTTTGAGCAATTAAAATCTTATTAAAATTATCATGTAAAATATCTTTAAATCCTAAATAATCTATTCTTTCAATATCATCATGATTAAAGGAAATCAATCTATTTTTTAATAAAATTCCTTCTGGATAAGCACATCCTTGATAATCATACATTTTGATATTTCCATTATATTCAACAGAGAAAAAACCAATTACCATAACTTTCTTATTATTTCCCTTTAACGTACACACCGTACCGATAGGTAAATATTTATCTATCATGTTTTCACTCCCTTTTATTCTTTTATTATCCAATTCTATTCCTTCTAATAGGAATATCATCTATAGGTAAAGAATTAGCCAATTGTGACATTTTTCCTTCTAGATCATCAAATTGTCTAACACTATCATTTAACCAAACTTCTAAATTTTCTAAATCTTTTTTTATTTGCATCATAGCATTACGATTAGAAAAAGCTTTATTGGAAAATTCACTAGGAACATTAGCAGTACTAAATGCATTAATTGCTTGATTCAAATGATTAATACTACTTCTAATAGAAGGCAATACTACTTTATAAACCGGATCGGAATTTAAATACAATTTACTCATACTCTATCCACTCTAGCAATTAAACTTTCCATTTGATCAGAATAATTCACTAAATACTTTCCAAAATTATTTATTTCTTGAATCAACCGATTATAATTTCCTTTATCAACATTAGCTAAAGAAACAAATTCTTCAGCAGATGTTCCTTGCCATTCTCCTGTTTCTAAAGACATATTGGAAATCATGGTAAAAGTATCATCCAGAATAGCTCTTATTTCATTAGTCAAAGAAATAATATCATTTCCAGTTTGCCTTATATTATTAGTATTAATATCTATCGTTGACATATAACCTCCTTAATGAGCAAAAAGGGAACTATTTAGTTTCCCTCTTGCTTATTAGCTTTCTCCATATCGATTCTATACTCTTCATTCCTAATTGATTGCCTTTGATTATTTATCGCATATTGCACTTTTGTATACTCCTGTCTCATATCATTAACAAGAACCATAATGCTTTCGCGTTGATTATATATTTCATTATGATCAGCACTTACATCATTGATGATAAAATATTGAGATAAATTACAGGCATCTGTTAAGGCATTGTATGCTTCATTTAAATGATTCATTGCTTCACTTTGACTATTGTTATAGTTAGACATTCGATTTAATTTAGCATACATTAGATCTAGATTATCATTCATAGCAAAAACCTATATTATCTTTGTTCAGTGTATCTAGTACCAGCATCAAATGAACCAGTATTACTTTGAACTGTACTAGCAATATTAGCAGTACCACTTTCCCAAGCCGCACTAGCATCTTGTAGTTTATCAGAAAAAGCACGTAATTGACTGCAAAGATTAATACAATATTCTTTTACCTTTTCGATATAAGATTTAACTGCTGCTTGTACTTCTTCACTTCTATAAGCATTACTTGCATCTGCAAGAGCATCAATACTATTTAAATGGTTTTCAATTTTAGCTACATAATCAGAAATCGCTGCACGAGTAGCACCAACTTTAGTAATATCCATACCTACGATACTATATTCTTGAGCTCCGATTCCTCCAAGCCAAGTAACTCCACCATTATAACTTCCGGTTGCACCTGATCTTAACCCTTCTCTTGCAGCAATTTGATTTGTAGTATAACTTCCAGCATTAAAACTAGAAGTTGTTGTTTCTGTCTCCCATGCCATAATTTATTCCTCCTTATTCAATAATCATATTTTGATCTTGTTGATAATACATATATTCTAGTTCATTAAGTCTTGCATCTAAATCATTGTATTCAGCATCTAAATCGCTTTTAATTTTTTCTCTTGCTGTTTTAAAACCTTCTAAGAATCTATCTCTAGCTTCTCCTTGCCAGCAACCATTAATAGCATTCTCTACCTCTTGATACTCATCAATTTTAGTCTTAGTATCTTGAATTACTGCTATTTTTAATTGCTCACGATAGTTATTCATACCTTCATGACTAACTCCTATTGTTAATGAATCAATACCTAGATTTTGATTTCCCACACCTATTCTCTCCCTTCATACTTTGAAATATCGTTTTTGACCCCAGTATTTTGATAAATATCTGCTGATAAAGAAGCAAAATTACTATAATTAAATTTTACTTTATTTAGGTCATCAACATACGATAGGATATTTTTCTTAACTATATCATAGTTATATCTTAAGTTATGATAAGCACTTTGATATTGATTTGCACTAATTCCTTTATAAAACTTGTTATTTTCGTCTATCACCATATCTAATTGTTGAAATCGCTTTTCTAACTGCTCTACATTACTTAAAATTCTCTGAATCAGCTTTTCAAGTCTTATCTCATCAATACCGCTTACTTTCTGTCCATTCATTTGGAACATCCTTTCTTAATACCCCAATTAGTATATCCTATCCTATACAATAATAATATAATAATCCTTTTAATAAATCAAGTAATTTGACAAAAGATTGATATTTTTTTACATTATGCAAAAAAAAGAACCGTAGTTCTTTTATTGTTTTATATTAATATTTTGATTGATATGATAAACTCTACTTTTAGAAGTATATTCTAAAAATTCATTTTGTTCTTCACTTAACCAATCGATATTGACATCAATTTGATAATTATCTTCTGTTTTAAATTTAGCACTATCACGATATTGTTCACTATATAAATAATATAAATCTTTTAATTCACTAGATTGCATAGATGTCTTAGTAGATAACAAGTCAAAAAATGCATTTTGAATCTTATCATAATTATCAATAAAAGTACTATTGATTTGAGCTTTTACTGGATTATCATAATCAGTTAATCGACACATTTCAGTCTCAAAAGTACGCATTAAGATATATATATCACTTAAACTAGATTTATTCATTGTTAGACTATTAGCTAAATTAGTATAAAACATTTTAGTAAGTGTAGTTGCAATACTAGGTTTTAATTCATCCTTATAATCATATAATCCTAATAGATCCATCTCACCCTTAGACTCTTTATAGGATTCCAGAAATTCATCATTTTCAGTAAAAATAATATCATAAGCAAACATCATATTTACTATTTCTTGTTTTGCTTCAGAAGTTGTTGCTCCCAATACTTCAAATAACTTATTTAAATCTTTTTGTAAAGATAATTTTTCTATTTCATCCACTTCTATAATCTTAGTAATATTAGCTAACGTTAATGACTCTAATCCTTTTACCTGATCTACATAATTAAAAGGATTATCACTTACTGCCTTTAGGCTCAATTTTTCTGCAGAAGCTTCTACAAACCATTGCCAATATAGAGAATTTACTTTCAAATGATCATAAGAATAAGAAATTCCCATATTATATTCAAATTCATCTTTTTCGGGATAACTCACTTGAATTAAGTGACTGCTTTCATGTTCAAGTACTCTTTGTAACATATTCACATCTTGATTTTGTTTTTGTAAAGATTCAATAGCAGTAAAATTTAAACACAACATTGGATCATTCATATCAACAAAAGCATTACCAAAGGATTTGAATTCTAATATTTTTAACTGTTTTAAAGTCTCATCTAATTGATTAACATCAATATCTGTAGATTCATGTAATAAAGTATTTAAATGATTAGAAATCACATTAATAATTTCTCTTAATTTCGTATTATCAATATTATTATATTTATTTGTTTGATCAGAAGATAAAAAATTACTATTATTAGTTAAAACTAATTGATAAAATATATCACTATTAATTGTATTATTATTAATAACGCTATTACTAACAACATCTACTGTTTCCATTTGAGAATAGGCATCTAATGCTTCTTCTACGTCATATAATTCACTATTTTTATATTCTACTGAAATATTAGAAATCAATTTTATAATATCTTCTATTTCATCAGAATTAAATTGTACTATTAACTCATCTAAATTATAATCATCTAATGCAACACTGGGTATATAAAGAGATTCTTCTTCATAAGTAGAATCGTAACTAGCAGTTACACTTGGACTATTAATATTGTAATTATAATCTTTTGCACTATCACTATTACTTTTCGTAACACAAGAAGATAATCCTGATACTATCAATCCTGCTACTGCTACAGGTAACACTCTATATTTTATCTTTTTTAAACAATTTGTCTTTAAATTTGATATTTTCATAATAACCAATCCCCTCTTTTGATTGGCTATTATACCATAAAATTCACTATTTTGCAACTAAAAAGGACAACATAATTGTCCTATATTAATATAACCTTACTACCATTTCTAATATCTGTATCTTTTACTAACAAATTATTATCATATCGGCTCCCCGTATCTCGATTATACATTTGATTTTTATTTCCACCATTATAAATGCCATCAGATAATTCAAAAATAGCTTTATTTAATAATTTTATGACACTTCCTATCTTTTTGCTTACAGGAATATAAATGTCATATGACTTTTCTATTTCCGGAACAATTAATTCGACTAATACTTTATTCTTCATTAATTTCATCTCCCGTTTGATTAATCATATATTTTATTATTTTATGTTTTCCATCTTTTACCGCAAATCCTATATAAGGGAAATATAATCTCTTCTCTTCTAATGTTAAATTATTAAAATTAATTGCTACTTGCGTACCGACATCTTCTCCTAACCAAATACCATAAGAGTTATCAACTTTAGCTTGATACCACACTTCTGTTTGCATCCTTTTATAAGAAATATAAGTGTCTATGAGAGCAAAATTAACCATATCAGTATCATTGATTTCTAATAACAACTTATTGAATAATGACAAAGCCTTCGTCGATAAAACTTTTTTAATTTGTCCAATTCCTAAGAATACATAATAATATTGCCTGTTATTTTGTCTAGACATCATAATTTCATTATAAATAGATACGATTTCGTTATCCCAATCATTATTATAACACTTGACATTATTTTCGTTTTTAAAAACATTAGCAAAATCTACAACTCGAAGATGAATATTTGGAATATCATTTAATACTCTAATGATACCATAAACAAACTTCATCTTATCCTCGTTCATATCAGTCGATAGAATTGGTAAGAATTTAGAATAACTAAAATCATAATAATAAGGTTCTTTATTATCTATTGCATATCCTATTGGTACTTTATCTAAAGTTGCTTGCTGACTGAATAAATCTAAAGTGACTATTTTAGGTAAAGTAGGTATTTTTTTAGCTCGTGTAGTATAAGCTTCATTCATTTGTTCTGCCATACTTCTTACAAAATTATTCATATCTTCTTTTTCTAATAAAATAGCTGTTTGAAATTCATAAGCAGTATCATTCATATCAATTAATCCACGCCCAAATAATTTAGCGGGATAAAGTCCACGAGGAGCATTTAAAATATTACGATATTCTTGTTCTTCCGGAAGTTGTAAACATATACGATTATTAAAATATTGTAACATTCTACTTCTAATACCATTAGTTGAAATAACTGTCAAGATAAATACAATACCATATTTACTAGCATCACGATAAATATTCATAATACCTTCTGATAACTTCGAATTATTTTCGACAAACACTTCATAATTATTGATAATTACTACAAGCAATGGTAATTTATTACCACTATTATTGCAGTAATCAACATAACTACCAGAATAATTAGCAAATAAATCTTTTCTTCGATCCATTTCTTCATATAACATAGTAAAAGTATCTTCCACTTTTTCTGGTTCTTCTACAGTTACGATATCGCCTACATGTGGTAAATTAGCATACATTTTTAAAACTTCTGCTCCAAAATCTAAAATATAAAAATTAACTTCATCCGGAGTATGTTCTAGACAACTAGAGCATATAATAGTAGATAATAAATTTTCTTTACCACTACCTGTTTGACCATAAATAACAGTATTACCACCCATAGTTAAATCAAGATTTAATAATCCTTGTTGTTGATTAGACGGATTATCATATTCCCCAATAATAGGAGTAATATCATAAGGAATAGGTTTATAATTATATTTTGTCCTTAAATTTTGAATATAAATTTTTTCAGGTATAGCATCCAGCCATAATTTAGAGGTTACAATATGTTCACTTTCCCCTAAATCATAAACAGCTTTTACAATATTAGTCAATTGATCCCCTAAATTAATTGTAGTATCCATTTTAATAATATCTTTAATCGTTTTCACTGGATACCCTACATTATCCACAAAATTAATGGCATCATCCTTCTTTTTAATAATATTATCAGAAGGAATATATTTAGCTCCTGACCAACCAGACTGTCCAATATCAAAATAATCGTCATATCCAACCTGCAAATAGAATCGTCCAGTTTCTTTAATATTGGCAGCATCTGGTTTTTTTAACATTTCCATACTATCTGATCGATCTTGTACTTTCAAACAAACTTTAAATTTACTATTACTCCAAATTTGCTCATTTACTACTCCAGAAGGCTTTTGTGTAGCTAAAATTAAATGAACCCCTAAACTACGACCAATACGAGCAATACTAATTAATTGTGACATAAATTCTGGCTGTTGGGCTTTTAATTCAGCAAACTCATCCGAAATAATAAACAAATGAGCCATTGGTTCAGAAATCGAACCTTCTCGGTATAATCGTTGATATTTATAAATATCAATGGTACTTTCTCCTAATTTATCTCGTACTTCATTAAACTTTTTCTGTCTTCTTTTTAATTCACTTTGAATAGAAACTAACGTTCTATTCATTTCACTAGTATCTAAATTAGTAATCGTACCTACAAGATGAGGAATTCTAACTCCAGTTTCTTTGTTTTCAAAAGCACCAGCTAATCCCCCGCCTTTATAATCGATTAATACAAACTGTACTTCATATGGATGATAATTAATAATCATAGATAAAATATAGGTAATAATAAACTCACTTTTTCCACTACCTGTCATACCAGCAATTAATCCATGAGGTCCATGGGCTTTTTCATGTAAATCTAATTTAAATTTTTCTCCATTTACATGCACCCCTACAGGAACTGCTAAAGACATTACAGGATCATTTAACTTCCAACGATTAGCAATATTCAAATGTTCAATTCTAGAAGCATCCAGCATCTCTAAAAATGTTAAAGTGGAAGGTAGTGTAGATAATCCATCTTTAGTAGTAATAGGAACATTAGATAGATATTTACATGTATCTCGTAAATTCATATTGCTAAGATATTCCACTGAAAAACTAACTATATCTTTGATATTGATATTCTTTTTTAAAATATTTCCTGTCTTATCATTTACTTCTAAAAAAGTCGTACATTTATTAGAAAAATCCTTTACCTCTTTTCCTATACTAATATAAGAAAAGCCATAATTAACTGCTGTTTTTAATAAAATGTTAACAATCGAAATATATTTAGATGCTTTATAATTGTCATCAATTAAAATATAATAAGGCTCATAATCTTTATATATTTCTTCTTTGGTATGTTGTTCCTTTTCTGGATCTACTGTAGTATCACTATCGTCCTTTTTCTTAAGTTTTCCTTTTTCTTTTCTTTCTTTATATTCTTTTTCTAAGTAACTAGAAATATTTTGCATATCATCACTAGTCGTTGCAAAAAATCTAATAGATTTATCATCACTCCAACAATGAGGTAAATACTTCAAATACTCAAAATGATCTTTGTGTTCTTCATTAGTAAATAAAATGATTTTTAAATTAATAGGACTATGCATTGTAATTAACTGTACAATAATACTATCAATATAATCTTTACTATAGCTATTTTTTAACATCATTCCTACTTTATTATTAGTAGTTAAAGCTAAAGAAATAGGAACATTATTTAACGTTTTAGAATGTTCAACTACACTATATACTTCATTTAATAAATTATCATCATCTAAAGAGAAATGTTCTTCAGGAGCTTTTACTTTCAATTTAGAATCTACTTGTCCTGTCCCTAATCTAATAGTAACAAAATTATCATCATCTATATTTCTAGACCAAAAATTAATATTATTTACTTTATCCAGTTCAGATAACATTTCATAACATTCCATCACACTTAAATTATTATCTTTTAATGTTTGTTCTTGATCTTTAATTATTTTTTGAATGTCTTTCTCTTTCTTTCGAATATAAGCAGTATATTTTTCTTGCCTTAATTTTTCTCGTTCTAACCTTTTTTTCTTTTGATATTTAGCTACAATCCTTGGCATAATTAAACTACCAATAATTAAACCAAAAAACATAACTATTTGAGGTAATACTGACCAAATATTTCTATTTCCCACTTGCAAATTATAAATTACCATATATCCAATCATAAAGGAAGAAGCTAACATCGTAATACTAGTTCCTATTTGTAAAAGAAAAGGTAATTCCTCTTTTATTTCTGTAGCAGGAGGTGCATCTATTTCTACCGTTTCTTCAACTAATTGATTATTAACTCTAAATTTTGGTGAAAAATATTCTTCTTGTTTATATAATTCTACTTCTTCTAACTCATTTTCTGGTTCATAAATAGAATTATCAATATTGTTATTATAAAAATTAAATCCTTGAATACGAACCATTTTTTTGGGATTATTAATTCTTATAAAACTATTCATCCAAATAATTTTTAATCCATGAATAAAAATAATATCCCCAGTTTTTAAAGAACAAGAAGTAATACGCTTATTATTTACAAATACCTTTGCTTGAGTATCAGTAACATTTAATTTTACTTCATTTTCTAATCTTATAATTTCACAATGATTAGGTAAAATCAATTCATTAGGATAATGAATATGATTCATAGGATCTGACCCAATAGTAATTTTAGGTATTTGTTGACACTCTAAATCATAAATCTCTTGTTCAACACTGGGCAAAACATACATTAAAACTAGACTATCAACATTATTAATTTTTAAATAATAAGAACCATATTCTACTAATTTAATAGAAGGAACTACCATATTATTTTGAAAAACATTAACAAAATTGTTACTTTTTAAAAACCAATCCTCATTATTCTTTTCTAAGGTAATAGAAACTTTCGTCAATTCATTGTATTTATAGTCAAAAGACAAAGATTTTTCTATTTTAGAAGATATATCACAAATACTTATATTCTCATTATTTAATAAATATAACTTCATACGACCAGCTCCTATTTTATTCTATTTAAATATTATCATAAATTAGAAAAAAATAAAAGAAGTATTTCACAAGAAAAAAGATTATAAATTATCTTTTATAATCTCTATTATTTATTGGGATCAATCAAAATTTTAATAGCCGAATCTACCCCACTAGTTAATCTCTCAAAAGCATGTTGTACTTCATCCAAACTAACAATATCATCGACAAACTTCATTACATCAATTTGTCTATTAGCTATTAACGAAATACATGTTTCAAATTCTTCTTTGGTATAAGCAATGGCACCTTTTACTGTCAATTCTCTCATTACTGCTAGTACAGTAGGAATCGTAACAGGTCCTGTAGCAACTCCAACTAATACTACTGTTCCTCCTGGCTTGACAACTGTTAATGAGGTACTGACAGCCGCCGAATTACCACAACACTCAATTACATAATCAAATCCGCCTTTAGTCATGTTGATTAAATTAGAAACCATGTTCCCATCTTTTGCATCAAACCATGCATCAGCAACACCTAATCGAACTGCTTTTTCTCCACGATTACTATTAGTCTCAGATACAGCAACATAACTAGCACCTTCCATTTTTGCAAACATCGCTGATACTAAACCAATAATTCCGCCACCAATAATTAATACTTTATCTCCTACTTTAATATCTGCCAAGTGAATTGCATGAAGTCCTACTGCTGTTGGCTCTACCATACTAGCTTCCTCATCGCTAACAGTATCCGCTAGTTTTATTACCATATCAGAACGTAACTTGACTTTTTTAGCATATGCTCCTGGATTTGTAAGTGAAAGTCCTGTGGCATAAGTCCAAGTATCCTTACAATATTGAGGATTACCAGTAAAACAAGCCTGGCAAGATCCACAAGGTGATATTGGTAAAGCTGTTACCCTATCTCCCACTTTTAAATCCGTTCTACTTCCCGGATCTATTACTTTTCCACAAAATTCATGTCCCATTATTAATCCTTTTGGTTCTCCTAAATCCCAATAATGAATATCTGAACCACAAATTCCCGCTTTCAACACTTCAATAATTACATCTTTCCCGTTAACAAGTGGTTCACTAATATCCTTTACTTCAAATTTTTTTACATCGCAAATCGCAACACTTTTCATAGTTACCTCCATATTATAATTAAATTATAACATAAAAAAGAAATATTTTATTATCCTAACAAAATATTTCTTATTAATTTGACATTTGAATGCATCATTATCATTATCTCTTCATGAATTTTTTTAGAAACAGTATGATTTTCAATAGTTTTTCTTACAACATTTTCTATTACACTATCTATATTTTCCAAATCTAATTTTGTGTTAGCAGATTTCATTAAGAGATATAAAATTTGCTTGAAGTAATTTTACACCTTCTTTAAAAATATCTTTTTACATATGAGAACATTTTTTCGATTATCCTTTTCTTTTTGGTGTTCTCTACTCTTCCCATTAATCCATACTATTTTAAGAACCCATTAATAATAGCATTTTCAGCTTCCTTTTCCGTTAATCCTAACGTCATTAATTTAATTAGTTGATCTCCAGCTATTTTTCCAATAGCTGCTTCATGAATTAAATTAGCATCTACATGATTAGCATATATCTCAGGAACAGCTTTTACGGATGCTAAATCTTTAATAATAGCATCACACTCTACATGAGCATATGACCTAGTATTACCAATAATATTAGAATTAAATTCTTGATACGAACTATCTGTAGCAACCGTTCTTGATGTAATATGAGTACTAGAATTTTCTCCGTTTAAATTCACTTTAAAATCAGTTTTAGCAAACTGATCCTGATTAGTTAAAATCTTCTCATTGATTACTAACGTTGCATTTTCATATAAAGTGGCATTAGTCTTTCTAATAGTATTATCTACCCCTTTGATTTGTACAGAATCCATAGTCATGTAGGATCCTTTTTTCATAATTATTTCTGTAATAGGATTAAGAACTTTTTTACCAGTACCCTTTCCTTCTCCATAATGTTTTTCTACATATTTTACTTTTGAACCTTCTTCTAAATAAAAGCGATGAATTCCATCATGTCTAGAATCTTTATGCAAATCGTTATGAATACCACATCCTGCTATAATAATAACATTAGCATTTTTCCCTATATGAAAATCATTGTAAACAATATCTGTTAATCCACTTTCTGTAAGAATCACAGGAATATGAATAATTCCAAATAGTGTATTCTCTTTCACATAAATATCAAGGCCATTGCCATCCTCTTTAGAAACAATATCTATATAAGGATTAACCTTTCGCTTAATTCCTTCTCCGTTTTTTCTAATATTGTAAGCATCCGCCTCATGAATAGGATCACCTAAAATTTCACTTAATAAATTTTCATCTGTCTTATTCACGACTAGGCCCTCCTTTTTTACACGTTGAAGAATTTACAATACTATCAAACATTTCCTCTTTGGTACCTATTTTTTTTATAGTTCCTTGTTCAAGCAAAATAATTTGATCAGCAATATTCAAAATTCTTTCTTGATGAGATATGACTAGAGTAGTTCCTTTAGACGATGCTTCCATATCTTTAAATACTTCTATTAAATTTTTAAAACTCCATAAGTCAATTCCCGCTTCAGGTTCATCAAAAATAGCTACATATGGATTCTTTGCCATTACTGATGCTATTTCAATTCGTTTTAATTCTCCTCCGGATAATGATTTATTTATTTCTCTATCTATATATTCTAACGCACACAAACCTACTTTGGATAAAATATTGCATGCTTCTTGTCGATCAATTTTTTTCCCTGTAGCCATCACCAATAAATCATAAACCGTAATACCTTTAAAATAAACTGGTTGTTGAAAAGCAAAACCAATTCCTAATTTAGCACGTTCATTCACAGATAAATTAGTAATATCTTTTCCATTTAATATAATTTGTCCAGTATCTGGCTTACTAATTCCCATAATAATTTTAGCCAAAGTAGACTTTCCACTTCCATTAGGTCCAGTAACAACATAAAAATTACCAGTATCTAATTTTAAATTTATATTATCTAATATTTTTTTATTATCACGCTGAAAGCATATATTCTTTAATTCTAACATTTTGATCCTTTCTAACCTAAGGCAATGTCTAATATCATCATTAAAACAAATCCTAAGGTAACACCTATTACACTTAAATTTGAATGATCTCCAGTATGGGAATCTGGTATCAATTCTTCTACTACAACATAAATCATAGAACCCGCTGCAAACGATAATAAATACGGTAAAATAGGAGTCACGAAGGAAGCAAGAAAAATAGTAATAACGGCTCCTACTGGTTCAACAATACCAGATAAAGCTCCAGCTAAAAAAGCCTTATTTTTAGACTTTCCAGCTATTTTAAGAGGCATGGATATAATCGCTCCTTCGGGAAAGTTTTGTAAAGCAATACCTATACTCAAAGCTAACGCTCCCATCAAAGTTATCGTAACTTCCTCAGTCATTACTCCTGCTAAAACTACTCCTACTGCCATTCCCTCAGGAATATTATGTAAAATTACGGCTAAAGTTAACTTAGTTAATTTGGAAAATTTACTTTTAGGTCCTTCTTGATATTGGCTGTCTTTATGGAGATGAGGAATAACATAATCTAGTAATAACAAAAATAAAACTCCTAACACGATTCCAACACTAGCCGGTATCCAAACGATTCCACCACTTTTTTCTATCATATCCATGGCTGGTATTAAAAGTGACCAAATAGAAGCTGCTAACATTACCCCAGAAGCAAATCCCAATAAAAATTTTTCTAATGTATTATTAAGTTTATCTTTTAAAAGATAAACACAAGAAGCGCCTAAAACAGTTCCCATAAAAGGAAGTAATACTCCCATTACTATGATCATATAGTCCTCCTACTTAATGTGAAAAATGTTTCATATTAATTATATGATTGATTAACTTTAATAGTCAACTATATTATGAGCTTTTAAATAAAAAATAAAACCTATTATCATAGATTTTACCTTCAAAAAAAGAAGTATAAATACTTATATTCTATCTTCTTAAGTAGAATTTCTAGAAATATTCAATAATATGCCAATTGAAATCATTGATATTAAAAGTGAACTACCACCATAAGATAAAAATGGTAAAGTTACCCCAGTAACAGGAATCAATCCTACTACTACCATTAAATTCATAACTGTCTGAATCAATATTTGAAATATCATTCCAAATGCTAAATACTTACCAAATAAATTCTCACATTTTAAAGCGATTTTTATCCCACGATATAAAATAAAGATAAAGAAAGACGCAACAATAATAATTCCTAAAATGCCAAATTCTTCACTGATAATAGAAAAAATAAAATCTGTTTGTGGTTCTGGTAAATAAAAATGTTTTTGTCTAGAATTTAAAAATCCCATTCCTAAAAGTCCCCCTGGTCCAATGGCATAAAGTGATTGGATAATTTGAAATCCCGTTCCTAAAGGATCACTCCAAGGATCGATAAATGAAGTAATTCGATCCATTCGATAAGGAGCTATCAAAATAAGAACTACTATCCCTACTACTCCAATAGCACCAAGTCCTATAAAAAATTTCATATTAACTCCCGCTACAAATAACATAGCAAGAATACTAACAACAATAATCATTCCTGTTCCAAAATCAGGCTGCAACATAATAAGACCAAACACTAAAAATAAAACTGCTAAAATAGGAATAACTCCTTTGGTTAAATTTTTAATAAATTTGTTAGATTTCGATAAATATTTACTAGTTAAAATAATTAAACCCAATTTAGCAAATTCACTAGGTTGTATTCCAAAAGAACCAATCCCAAACCAACTTCTACTACCATTCCTTATTTTACCGATTCCTGGAATTAAAACTAAAATAAGCAAAATAATACAACAAAGGAAAATAAATAACGCTTTATTTTCATAAATTCGATAATCAACTTTGCTAACTAAAATCATCAAAAATATTCCAATTACAATAAATAATCCTTGTTGTTTTACATATTTAAAAGCATCATCAAACTTATATTCAGCCCAAATATAAGAAGCAGAATAAATCATTACTAAACCAAATAATACTAATCCTACCACAGCACAAAAAAGATATATATCGATGTTTTTTTTCAATTCAACCACCTTTATATATCTTATAGCCAAACTCCAAAGAATATTCCAGCCATAGTAAGAATTAATCCTACTACCCAAAATAGTTTAACAATATCTTGTTCGCTCCAACCTAATTTCTCAAAATGATGATGAAGTGGAGTCATTAAAAATAATTTTTTCTTAAATAACGCTAACCAAATTACTTGCAAAATAACACTTAAAGTTTCTATTACAAACACACTAGCAACTACTAGTAGTGTTACTTCCCTATGAGTTAAAATAGCAACAGCTCCCATGACTGCACCAAGAGCAAGAGAACCTGTATCTCCCATAAATACTTTAGCCGGATATGTATTATAAATTAAAAATCCACATAGCGCTCCTGTTAATACAAAGGTAAAAATACCAATTTCTTCGAATCCTACCATAAGAGAAATCAAACTAAAAGCAACAAAAGCAATAGCTGATAACCCTCCAGCTAATCCATCTAATCCATCTGTTAAATTTACAGCGTTACTAGCTCCTACCAAAATAAATAGCAAAAATACTCCATAAAACCATGACATTTCAATATTAATACCTAACGTAGAAACGATTAAAGCTGTTTGACCGCCATTTCTCATATATAAATAGAAAAATCCTAAGGCAATTAATACCTGTAAAAATAGTTTTTGAATAGTGGTAAGTCCCTCATTATTTTTCTTTTTTTGACTTAAATAATCATCTAAAAAACCAATAATGGCATAACCAATAAAAACTAATAATATAATGCCTAAATTAGTAGAAAACTGTATTTTATCAGTTACTACTAAAAAAATAGTTGCTAAAATAGTTGGAATAATAAATATTAATCCTCCCATAGTAGGAGTTCCTTCTTTTCTTTTGTGACTATCTCCTACAAAAATACTAATACGTTGACCAACTTTAAGTCTTTTTAACATTGGAATTAATACTAGTCCCAATAACGTCGCTGATAAAAAACCAATCATAATAGCAAAGATCGATTTTGTTAGTAATAATATACCCGACATTAATATCACTCCAAATCCGTACTTATGATTATACTATAAATAATTAATAATGTACTTATAAATTTTAAGATTAGACATCTACTTTACACCTAAATTACCTCTACACTATTATCTTACTTTCTTTTTATAAATATATTCGATTACAACTATAATAATAACTTTTTATATTCGCGAATAGCTAATAACATTTCATCAACTATTACTTTATTCACTTTATTATCAGGAATGCTTTCGATTAATGTTTGTTCTACCGAAGAAAGATTCATATATATCAAAGAAAAATTTCCTTCTTTCTCTTCCTTAGTATAATTAGTATTTTCCAACTGATATTTATCATCCGATTTAATAATATAATAATAAATTAAATATAAACTATTGTGTCCTTCTTTAGGATAATCTTTAGTATAGTGCTTTATTAAAAAAAATGGTTTCAAATTAGTAGTATCTACTTTTATTCCTGTTTCTTCTAATAGTTCTCTTTTTACACAATCTTCTAAAGACTCATTTTCTTCTAAATGTCCTCCTGGAAATTGATAAGTTTTATGAGCATAACCTAACAATAATTCATTATTAGAATTTATCATTAACACCTTTACTCTCGTTATTACATTATTAATATCTTTATCGCTTAATTTATAATAATTATGTATTATTTCTTTCATGAGATCACCTATGATAATTCAATTTTAGCACTCATTCATAAATAAAACAAGAAACTAAACTAGTTTCTTATTTTTTCTTTACTAATACTTTTGGTTGTTCATCCGTTACAGTACGTTGTTTATCTCTTTCACTAATGTCAAGTTCAATAATAGAATCACATATTTTATAATAATAAAATTTATGTATTGTCTTTGTATCTTTAAATCTTATAGCATGATCCATCGCTTCAATGTATTCTTCTTTCTCTTTATTTTTAATATAAACAGGAGGTAAATTTACTTTTCTAAACAATAAATTAACTAAAGCTCTACATGTTCTACCATTACCATCAGGAAAAGGATGAATCTCAATTAAACGACATTTTAAATCTATACATCTATCAATATAGTGCATTAATAATAAAGAGTTATTGTTTTTCTTAACTACTTCACTCATTTCTAAAATCTGACTATATTCACCATATAGTTTTGAAATTTCTAATGATATATTTTCAGGACTAGTACTTTGAATATCACTATCAGAAATAAAAGCCACCGAATTTCTAAACTTTCCTCCAAATTCCGGATAAGGTACCTTAGAATAAAGAAGAGAATGCAATTTTAAAATCATATAAATATTAGGACAATTATCATTATCAGTGTCTTTAATATAATCATAAACTGCACTTAATCCATCTCTTTCACTTTTACAGTGAACACCTTCCACTTCGTTTTCATTATAAATATATTTTCTTTTAAAATTATAAACCAAATGATTAAAATCAAATTTATCCTCGCATCCATAATAAAACATAATTAAATTTTGTGGAATATAATCATCACTAGAATATAAACGTTTTTCTCTTTTTAATTGTTGATATCTATCAAAAAGATGTCTAATTAAATCAATATCTGAAGAATCCATAACCACTACCCCTTACAACTAATGCTTTGTATTATAACACATAACATTAAAAATAGCAATAAGGATTACTCTCCTAATAATAATCTGACTTTGGAAGTAGAAGTTACCTTTTCTCCAGCGCTAGGAGATTGTTCTAAAACTGTATCACCAGTCCCAGAATATTCAATTTCCAATGGATATAATTCCTTAGTAGCTTCTTTCACACTTTTACCGATAACATTAGGAACTGTATAATATATAGGATCATCCCATTGTTTCACTTTTTCGATAGCCCCTTCTTGTTTTGGTATATCTAATGCATCAATAATATCTAATAGAATTCTTCTGGCAATCGGTGCTGTAGTATAACTAGATAATAATGCCGTATTTTTAGGATTATCAATTGCTACATATAAAACCGCTTTTGGATCATTAGAAGGAACCACAGCCATAAATGACATGATATAATTATTAACTAAATATTGTCCATCTTTAACTTTTTGTGCAGTACCTGTTTTCCCACCGATTCGGTAGCCATCAATATAAGCATATTTACCTCCACCTCTTGCTACTACACTTTCCATAGCATATCGCATCGTCTTACTTGTTTCTTCACTTATTGTTTTTCTTACCAAAGTTTTATCAACACTCTTAATAATACTATCAGTCTCTGGTTCTAAAAAATTCTTAACAATATATGGTTTATATAAATTACCGCCATTGACTACCGCTGAGACGGCGGTTACTTGTTGTAACGTCGTCTATTAAATGAAACTTTCTATCCAAGTTATCAGAGAATATATTTATGCTTTCTCCTGTTTTTATATAAATATCTAGTTTTATCTTTTTATTCTCTTCTTTATAAACATAGATTCTATCAATTAATTCATTAAATACATCACTGAAACACTCATCATCAGTTAAACAATTATCTAACATTTCTTTTAGTTCATTAATTTTATTTTCTATATAGTTTTTATCTTGCTTGTTATTTTGTAATTCATTTAATCTGTTTTGATTAGTAATTATTTCTTCATTAATTAAATCCACCTGTTTTTTATAGTCCTCTTTAGATAAATACTCCTCCATAACAAGTTCTAGTAATTTATCTTTTTTATTATTAAACATTAAAATTTTGGATTCTATATTTTTTATTTCAGACTCATTATTATTTGTTTCTAAATAATTTTTACAGTCATTTAATATATCATCAAAAATATGCTTTCTTCGTTTCAATAATTTATGAAACATATCCTTAAAAACTATATCTAGTTCTTGCTCAAACACTCTAGGATTAGAGCATCCCTTTAAACTTTCTTTTCTATATACTTGGCATTCCCATACGGGGTTATTTTTTCTTTTACCAGCCGATGATCTATGATAAGTTAAGCCATGTCTACCACAGTAAATTTTACCTGAATAAGTATATCTATTTTGAAATACTTTTTTATTTACGGCTCTGTTTGTAAAACTATCTTGCCTTTCCTTTAATTTTTTGTTAGCTTTTTCCCACAACTCTTCTGATACGATTGGTGGGACATTTTCAAAATCTTTATAAATAATCCAATCGGATTCATTTAATTTTTTCTTCTTTTTTGTACGGTAATCTAACACTTTCGTTTTATGACCACAATAATATCCTTTATATTTAGGATTTTCAATAATTCTAGTTAGTATTGTTGTATCTATCCTTTTACCTTTTTTATTTTTATAACCTAAGCTATATAAATACTTTGATACTTTAGATAAACCATCGGTGGTATTGGCATATCTATCAAAGATAATTTTAATCATTTCGGCCTCTTTTTCATCAATCACTAATTTTCCTTTATCTTTTACATAACCATAGATATTAGAACAACCTAGCACAGTACCACTATCAATACTTCTTTTCATGCCAAAAGATACTCTTTCTGATAGTTTTCTAACTTCATCTTGGGCAATCGATGACATGATAGTTAGTCTAAGTTCAGAGTCAGGTAATATGGTATTAATATTATCGTTTAAAAAATAAACACCAACACCATCTTGCAGTAACTCCTGGGTATATTTGATACTATCTAAAGTACTTCTTGAAAACCTGGATATTTCTTTCGTTAATATTAAATCGAATTTATGCTGTTTAGCATCTTCAATCATTCTTAAAAATTCTTCACGTTTATTAACTGATGTTCCACTAATACCTTCATCAATATATGAACCTATAAACTGCCAGTTAGGAACTTTTTTTATATAATCATTAAAAAAAGATACTTGAGCAGATAGAGAGTGTAATTGCTCATCTTTATCTGTTGATACTCTTGCATAAAAACATACTCTTAACTTTAAATCTTGCAAGGGAACGCCTTTCATAATATTATTCCTAACTGTATATAAGTCCATAGTAACGCCTCCTAAGTTAATATTTTATAATTATTGGTATTATTTATATAATCTTCATCAATCTTACTTTTTTCTAATGTAAGTTTATTCATTAATTTGTTAATACAAAAGTTATACATTCCATCATCTATAACATTTTTTCTTTTTAAGTATTCTAGCAATTTGATACTTGTTTCTATTTCAATTATTCTAGATGGAATTTTATTTACCTTTTCCATATATTTTTGTCCTTTCTTTTAAGTTTATTTTTGTAAAAACAAAAAAAGAACTTAAGGTAATAAGTTCTACAAAAATTGAAAACTTAATACCTTATAAGGACAAAATTAGACTAAATTATTATCCGAAAATATTAAGTTTTCAAATAACAATTTAGTTTTTAATATTTAATTTTTTATAATCATTCTAGCAATTTCATAGCCATCAACATTATCTGATAATAATTCATCATGTTCTAAAATTAAAAATATTTCTGCAAGTACGTCTACCTTCTCTTTAAAAGATAACTTTTCAAATAAAGGTATCACACTTTTATATTCTTTTCGATAAAGATGATAAAGTTTATATGTATGATTCCAATATTCTTTTAATTTAGTTACTAAATAACGGTAACCAATACTA